>NZ_JBKCLH010000201.1:0-2668 GCF_046300915.1 Roseateles sp.
CGGGGGCGCGGGGGGGTGGCCGGCTTGGCCTTGGGGGCCGAATACTACCGGGCCAAGACCGGGGATGGGCCCTCACACGCCGCCACGCACGCCGGGGGGGCCCCACGGCTGCTCCCGCAGGGCACGCTGCCGGTCGATCCAGCCTGGATCCTGGAGCTGCGCCCGCGCCGGCTGCTGCCGCCGGGCTGCGAGCCCATGGCACTGTCGGAGCAGGACCTGTTGGTGCTGCACACCCTGATGCGCGGCGCGGGCGAGATCGCCAGCCGGCAGCAGATCGTCGAGGCCCTGGGCGAGGACTATCTCAGCTACGACCAGCGCCGGCTCGACACCCAGATGCGCCGCCTGCGCCGCAAGGTGGATGAGGCCTGCGGCCTCACCCTGCCCATCAACACCGCGCGCAACGCCGGCTACCGCTTTCACGCCCGGGCCCTGATCCGGGCCTGAGCACTCAGCACTCAGCACTCAGCACTCAGCACGGCTCACCGCCCACAGCCCACAGCCCACAGCCCACAGCCGACCCCGCCCGGGAGGGCAGGGCCGGCCGCGGCGGCCCGGGGTTTCAGCGCGACTGCGGCACGAAGTCCAGCTCGAAGGCTCGGGGCGCCGCGCCGGGCGCGCTGCGCAGCATCACCTTCACACGGATGGGCTTGGCCAGGTCCGGCGGCACCAGGCCGGCGAACTGGCGGCTGGCCGCGTCGTAGCTCAGCCAGGCGGGCAGGGCGCCGCCATCGGCCAGGCGCGCGGCCTCGGCCTCGCCGGCAGCGTCAGCCGGCGTTCCCAGCAGGTCCTGCAGGGGGCTGACGAAACGCTCGCCCGGACGCAGCGCTACGCGCCAGTCCGCACCCGCCAGGCTCAAGGCCTGGGCCTCACGCGTCGCCTCGCCGCCTTCACCCGTCTGGCCGTCCCGCTGCCACAGGGCCGGCTTCAAGCCGGCGCGCGCCACGCGCGAGCCCTGGGCATGGGTGGCCAGATTGCCGGAGTTCTCGTTGCCAGCTGCGCCGCCCACCAGGCGGGCGAACTGCTCGGGCAGGGGCGGCACGCCGGTGGTGATGTAGCCGGAGCCCGGCTGCTGCACCGGGTCCGGTGGCTGGGCCGCGTAGACGGTGCCGGTCTGCAGGAAGCCCAGCTTCAGGCCGCCCAGGCGCGAGAGGTCCAGGAAGGGGTTGTCGTCATAGATCAGCCAGCGGCCGGACGGGGCCGCGACCGCGTCCGCACCGGCCTGGTTGCGGAAGGCCTGGCCCGCCGCCAGCACCACGGCCTGGCGCGAGCCGGAGGCGCTGCTGACCTGGCCCGCTTCCAGGCTCAGGTCGGCGCTGCTGCGCACAAAGACCTCGCCTTGCGCGGCAATGCCGCGGCTGGCGCCCACCTGGCCGATCACCAGGCTGCCCTGGTTCTCCAGCGCCACGCCGCCCGCGCTCTGGGCCGCGAAGCGCGCCACGCTATTGCCCGCCTGGCGCAGCGCCACCTCGGCGGCGCTGCCGGTGCTGCGTGCTTCCAGGCTGGTGGCCTGCAGGCTGCCGGCCGTCTGGCGGATGCCGCCCTGGGCCGAAACCAGGGCGATCTGGCTGCCCTTGAGATCGGCGGCCAGCTCGATGGCGCCCGCGCTGCTCAAGGTCTGCTGGCGATTGCCGGTGCTGATGCCCGCCAGGCTGCGTTGCTTGTCCTCACCGCCCAGCTCGCGTCGCACGCTGCCCACCTTGAGGGCGGCCTGGCTGTGCAGGGCCAGGGCACCGTCGCCGGTCTGCGCGGCCACGCTGCCGATGCGATTGCCCTGCTGCTGCAGGCTCACATCGCCCGCGGCCAGCAGGCGCAGCGCGTCGGCGTCCAGGCTGCCGCCGCTTTGCTGGATGCCGCCCTGGGCCTCCAGGCTCACGGTGGCCGCCCCGGCGCGCAGCGTGTCGCTCAGGGCGATGGCGCCACCGGCGCGCACAAGCTGCTCGCGGTCGCGGGTGCTGAGGGCTTCCAGAGTCAGTGCGCCGGCATTGTTGTAGGCCAGCGTGCCCTCGGCCACGGCGGCCGCAAAGCGCTGGACCTGGTTGCCAGCCTGCTGCAGGTCCACAGCGCCCACGCCGCCGGCCTGGATGCGTAGGGCCGCGGCCGTGATCGCGCCGCCACTCTGGCGCACACCGCCATCGGCCACGTCCAGGGCGATGCTGCCCTGGCCGGCCTTGAGCTGCTGGGCGAGCTGCAGGGCGCCGCCGCTCTTCAGGCTTTGCGCGCCGTTGCCGGCCGCGGTGTCCAGACCGTCGAGATTGCGCTCGGCGCTGTTGGCGCCCAGGCTGCGCGCCAGGCTGGTGACGCTCAGCGCGCCTTGAGTCTGCAGCGCCAGGCTGCCGCCGGCCACGCGGGCCGCGACCTGGCCAAAGCGGTTGCCCGCCTGCTGCAGCGCCACATCGCCCTGGCCACCGGCCAGCAGGCGCAGCTTGTCGGCCTGCAGGCTGCCGCCGCTCTGGCGGATGCCGCCCACGGCCGCTTCCAGGCTCACCAGGCCGCTGCCGGCCCGCACCTCCTGGCTCAGCAGCAGGGCGTCGCCGCTTTGCACCAGCTGCTCGCCCTGGCCCGAGTTCAGGCCGGCGCTGCGGCCGGCCTGCTGGCCCAGGCTCACCGTCACGGCGCCGATCTCCAGGCCGTCGGCATCGCGATAGGCCAGGGGGCCCTGGCCTATCGC
>NZ_JBKCLH010000202.1:0-34120 GCF_046300915.1 Roseateles sp.
CAGCAGATGCTGCCGGCCGATCTGTACGTGCGCTCGGCCCTGCGCGGCGAGGCCGGCCTGCGCGCACCTCTGCCGGCTGAGTTCGTGGCCGCCGTGCAGCGCAGCGGCCTGGTGCGCGAGCTCCAGCCCCAGCGCAGCCGCCGCATCGCCCTGCCGCCCGCGGCCGGCGAGGCCCAGCCGCGCTGGATCACCCTGCTGGCCCGCCCCGTGCCGGACGAGAGCCGCCTGCCCCTGGTGGGCGAGCGCGCCAGCGCCCCCGCACCAGGCCTGCAGCCGCTCTACCCCAACGAGGCCTTGCGCGACCAGCTGGGCCTGCAGCCCGGCGCCCGCCTCAGCCTGCCCGGCCTGGGGCCGCAAGGCCAGGCCCTGGAGGGCTATGTGCGTGCCGTCTGGCGCGACTACAGCCGCCAGAGCGGCGCCCTGCTGATGCCGCATGCCGACTATCTGCGCGCCAGCGGCGACGCCGAGGTCAACGAGCTCTACCTCTGGCTGGCGCCCGGCGCCGAGATGGGCGCGGTGCAGGCCGGCCTGCGCGCCCTGGCAGGCGAGGCGCAGGACATCGAACAGGTCTCCAGCGGCGAGCTGCTGGCCATCTCCCTGCACATCTTCGACCGCAGCTTCGCGGTGAGCTACTGGCTGCAGGCCATTGCGCTGGGCCTGGGCCTGGTGGGCGTGGCGGCCACGCTCTCGGCCCAGGTGCTGGCGCGGCGGCGCGAATTCGGCCTGCTGCGCCATCGGGGCTTCAGCCGCGCCCAGCTGCGCACCCTGCTGCTGGCCGAAACCGCGGTGCAGACCACGGCCGGCGCCCTGCTGGGCCTGGGCCTGGGCCTGGCCATCAGTGCGGTGCTGGTCTTTGTGGTGAACCCGCAGAGCTTCCACTGGAGCATGGACCTGGCCCTGCCCACGGCCCGCCTGGCCGCCCTGCTGGCCGCCACCCTGGCGGCGGCCCTGCTCACCGCCTGGCTGGCCGGCCGACGCAGCCTGGGCCAGGACCTGCTACGCGCGGTGCGGGAGGACTGGTGATGCAGGGCTTCATCAAGGGCATGAGCCCGCGCCGTGCGCTGCTGCAGCAGCTGGCCGCCCTGGGCCTGGGCGCAGGCTTGGGCGGCACTGGCGCCTTGCTGCTACCCTGGCCGGCCTTCGCGCTGGAGCGCCGGGCCTTGAGCTTTCCGCGCGACCATGGGGCGCATCCCGAGTCCGGCCTGGAGTGGTGGTACCTGACGGGCCTGCTGGCCGAGCAGGACTGGGGCGCGCCGCGCTGGGGCTTCCAGCTCACCTTCTTTCGCGTGCGGCATGGGGACGCGGCCGTGCAGCAGCACCCCAGCCGCCTGGCCCCGCGCCAGCTGCTGCTGGCCCATGTGGCGCTCACCGACCTGGCGCGCGGCCAGCTTCAGCATGATCAGCGCGTGGCTCGCCTGGGCCTGGGCCACGCCCGCTACGCCGAGGCCGATACCGATCTGCGCCTGCAGGACTGGTGGCTGCGCCGCGAGCCGGCCGCAAGCTCGGAGGCTGGCGGCTCGCGCTACCGCGCGGCCTTTGGCGGCCAGCGCGTTGCGCTGCAGCTGGACCTGAGCACGGCCCTGCCGCCCCTGCTCCAGGGTGAGGCAGGCTGGTCCCGCAAGGGCCCCGAGCCCCAGCATGCCAGCCAGTACTACAGCCAGACCCAGCTCCAGGGCCAGGTCTTGCTGCGCGAGCCGGACGGCAAGACCCGGCCCTACCGTGCCCGCGCCTGGTTGGACCATGAGTGGAGCGACGCCCTGCTCGCCCCCGAGGCCCAGGGCTGGGACTGGATGGGCCTGAATCTGCGCGACGGCCGCGCGCTCACGGCCTTTCGCCTGCGCCGTGCCGACGGCAGCGAGCTCTGGAGCGGCGGCAGCCTGCGCGAGGCGGGCGGCGCCAGCCGCAGCTTTGCCCCGGGCGAGCTGCGGCTGCGGCCCCTGCGCGAATGGCGCAGCCCCGCCAGCGGCGCGCGCTACCCGGTGGCCTGGGCCCTGCAAGGCCCGGGTTTAGGCTCAGGCGAAGACTGGCGGCTGGAGGCCCTGGCCGATGCGCAGGAGGTGGATGCCCGGGCCAGCACCGGCATGCTGTACTGGGAAGGTGCTTCAAGGCTGCTGGACAGCCAGGGGCACACACTCGGGCAAGGCTATCTGGAACTGACCGGCTACAGCCAGCGCATGCGTCTGGCGATGCAGCCGCCCGCGCTGGCGGCGGCGGGCAAGGCCTGACCCTGGCTACACTTCGCCGATGTCACCGACTCAGAAGCCGTCCCCGCGGCCCGAGGCCCGCAAAGGGTCTGCGCGCTCCCTGTCGGGCCTGCTGCCCTTCCTCAAGCCCTATCGGGTGCGCATCGCCCTGGCCCTGCTCTTCCTGCTCTTGGCGGCGCTGAGCACCCTGCTGTTTCCGCTGGCGCTCAAGGCCTTGATCGATCAGGGCCTGGTGGCCAGCGATCCGGGCGAGCGGGTGATGGCTTTGAGGGAGCACTTCCTGGCCCTGTTCGGCGTGGGTGTGGCCCTGGCCCTGTTCTCGGCCGCCCGCTTCTATGTGGTGAGCTGGCTGGGCGAACGCGTAACCGCCGATCTGCGCCGCGCCGTCTATGCCCATGTGCTGCGGCAAAGCCCCGAGTTTTTCGAGCACACCCAGACCGGCGAGGTGCTCAGCCGCATCACCACCGACACCACCGTGGTGCAGACCGTGGTGGGCTCCAGCCTCTCCATGGGCCTGCGCAACAGCGTGATGGGGCTGGGCGCCCTCATCATGCTCATCGCCACCAATGCGCGCGTCATGCTGCCGGTGCTGGGCATGCTGGTGCTGGTGGTGCTGCCCGCTCTGGCCTTCGGGCGGCGGGTGCGCAAGCTCAGCCGCGCCAGCCAGGACCGGGTGGCCGACACCAGTGCCATTGCAGCCGAGGTGCTGAACGCCGTGCCGGTGGTGCAGAGCTACACCCAGGAGCAGGCCGAAACCCGGCGCTTTGCCCAGGCCACCGAGAGCGCTTTCGACACCGCGCGCAAGCGCATCCGCGTGCGCTCGGGCCTGGTGGCTTTTGTCATCAGCAGCACCTTCGCCGCCCTGCTCTGGGGCCTGTATCAGGGCACGCAGGCCGTCATGGCCGGTCAGATCAGTGCCGGCCATCTGGGGCAGACGGTGGTCTATGTGATTCTGCTGGTCAGCAGCGTGGCCGTGCTGGCCGAGGTCTGGGGCGATGTGCTGCGCGCGGCCGGTGCCACCGAGCGACTCATGGAGCTGCTGGCCACACGCTCTGCGGTGGCCGAGCCCGCCGCGCCCCAGCCCCTGCCGCCCAGCACGGGCGGTGCGGCCCTGCGCATCCGGGACCTGTGCTTCCACTACCCCTCGCGCCCCGATCAAGCGGCCCTGAGCCAGATCGATCTGGATATTCGCCCCGGCGAGACGGTGGCCCTGGTCGGCCCCAGCGGCGCCGGCAAGAGCACGGTGTTCCAGCTGCTGCTGCGCTTTTACGAGGCGCAGACGGGCAGCATCGAGCTCAACGGTCAGGACATCCGGCATCTGGCCCTGACCGAGCTGCGCGGCGCCATGGCCCTGGTGCCGCAGGACAGCACCGTGTTCTCGGCCAATGCGATGGAGAACATCCGCTACGGCCGCCCCGAGGCCAGCGACGAGGAGGTCATCGCCGCCGCACGGGCCGCATTCGCGCACGAGTTCATCAGCGCCCTGCCCCAGGGCTACCAGACTTTTCTGGGGGAGCGTGGAGTGCGCCTCTCGGGTGGACAGCGCCAACGCATCGCGATTGCGCGCGCCATGCTCAAGAATCCGCCCCTGCTGCTGCTGGATGAGGCCACCAGCGCGCTGGACGCCGAGAGCGAGCGCATGGTTCAGGCCGCGCTGGAGCGCGCCATGCAGCACCGCACCACCCTGGTCATCGCCCACCGCCTGGCCACGGTGCAGCGCGCCGACCGCATCCTGGTGCTGGAGCAGGGCCGCATCGTCGAGTCCGGCAGCCATGCCGATCTGCTGGCCCGGGGCGGCCTGTACGCGCGACTGGCCGCGCTGCAATTCGAGTCCGCTTGAGCTTCGCACCGTGGCTTGCCCCTGATCGTCGGCCGGGAATGAATCGGCTTTTCCGAAGTCAAAGGCCGATGCACCCTGCTTGAACCGATGTTCAGCCTGAGAGATCATCCGCGCCGTTCTGGTCCCGAACGGATTTCTCTACGATATGGAAAACATTGACAGCGCCGCCCTGATGGGTCTCGTTTTCTGCGTCACGCTGGCCTGGGTCGCCTGGCAGGCAAAGCGCCTGGGCAATGACCGCAGCGATGTCCGCCTGCTGGGCGCCTCGGCCGCGGTCAGCGGCCTGGGCGCGGGCTTGGCCGCCCTGCTCTGACACGTCGCGCCCCCGGCGCTCCTCACTCTGCTCGCACACCTGGCCCCGGCCTTGCCGCACGGGGCAGGGTTGCGGCGTTTTGCCATTCACGATTCATGAAAGCCATAGCAAGTGGCCGCCACGCCCTCGTGGGCGGGCTGATAGCCCTGTTCCTCGGCATCAGTACCAACATCGCGTCAGCCGGCACACCGGATGTACGGCGGCTGCCCAGTTCCTTCGCGCAGTGTTCGAAGTTCTTCGCCGGTCAGCGTCCGCCGGCGGTAGCCCCCCGCCCCCGTTTGCGCGAGCTCTGCTACGACGGCTTCGCGGTCTTGCACAGCGGTGACACGCGCACGCCGGTCTTTGTCGCGCAAAGCTTGAACCGCAACAATGTGGGCGGCATCCGGCGGCAGAAGTCGGACCGCTTCTACGCCGACGCCCGTTTGCCGCGCAGCGAGCGCGCCGAACTGGAGGACTACAAGCGTTCGGGCTATTCGCGTGGCCATATGGCGCCCTCCGGCGATATGAGCACCGAGGAGGCCATGGCCCAGTCCTATTCCCTGGCCAATATGGTGCCGCAGTCCATACGCCACAACTCGGGCGCCTGGGCGCGCATCGAGGAAGACACCCGCCGCTACGTGCAGCGCGCCCAGGGTGAGGTCTTCGTGATCACGGGAGCGGTGTTTGCGCCGAACACGCCGCGCATCGGCGACAACGGCGTAGGCGTCCCCAGCCACCTGTTCAAGCTGGTCTATGACAGCCACACCCGTCGGGCCTGGGCCCACTGGCAGGCCAATGACGACGACGAGCGGGCCTCGGCGCCCATCAGCTATCGCGAGCTGGTGCGTCGCACCGGCACCGAGTGGCTGCCCGCTGAAGATGTCAAGACCTGACCCGCAAGGCCACGACCCCAGCTGCGGTACGCGGCGGGCTTGCGGGCGGAATTGGTGACAATGCCCGACATGAACGTCGCCATCGCCACGCCCGTCCATATCGCTATCGTTGATGATGAAGCCGATATCCGTCAGCTGCTGGGCGCCTACCTGGTCCCGCAGGGCTTCCGGGTCACGCCCCTGGCCACCGGGCGCGAGCTGCTGGCCCTGATGCATCGTGACGCCCCGCAGCTGGTGCTGCTGGACCTGGGCCTGCCCGGTGAGGATGGCTTTGCCATTGCGCGCCAGCTGCGTGAGCACTGGCACTGCGGCTTGCTCATCGTCACCGGCCGCGGCGACCCGATTGACAAGGTTGTGGGTCTGGAAGTCGGGGCGGACGACTATGTCACCAAGCCCTTCGACCTGCGCGAGCTGCTCGCCCGCATCAAGGCCGTGCTGCGCCGCCTCCAACCGGCGCAGGCCGGCGCCAGCAGCAGGGCCCAAGCCGAGACGACGCTTCCTCAGGAGCGCTACCGCTTCATGGACTGGCAGCTCGATGCGGGTGCCCGGCGGCTGGAGCACGGGCATGCCGGCCCGGTGGAGCTGACGGGCGGCGAATTCGACCTGCTGACCGTGTTTTTGCGGCATGCCGGACGGGTGCTCTCACGCGAATTCCTGCTGGAGCAGACGCGCGGCCGCGAAGCCGGGCCCTATGACCGCACCATTGATGTTCAGGTCGGGCGCCTGCGTCGCAAGCTGCAGGCTTGCATGCCCGAGCAGGCGGCTGAACTCATACGCGCGGTGCGAGGTGCCGGCTACCAGCTGGTGGCTCAGGTGGAACGTCAATGAGCAGCAGCGCCTTTGCGCAGTCGCAAGCAGAGATTGCGGCGCCCAACCTCTTCAGCTCACTCTTCAGCGCCTACCCGGACGCCCTGCTCCTGGTGGACTTCGCCGGAATGATCGTGCAGGCCAACCCGGCGGCCGAACGCCTGCTGGGCTACGAGCCCGGTGCCTTGCTCGGCGAACCGGTGGATGCACTGGTGCCCGACAGCATACGGCCACGCCACGCCGCCTACCGCGACGACTATGCGCGCAATCCGCGTCCGCGGCCCATGGGCACGCAGATGGAGTTGGTGGCCAGGCGGCGGGACGGCTCCGAGGTCATGGTGGAAATCGCCCTGAGCCCCTTGCAGGACCGGGGCCTGCCCTTTGTGGTCGCGGCCATCCGCGACATCAGCGCCTACCCGCGCATGCGTCAAGCCCTGCAGCGCGCACGCTACGCGGAACAGGTGGCACAGCTTGGCCGCCTGGCCGTGGACAGCCGGGACCCGGCGGCCCTCTTCCGCCAGGCGCCGCGCGCCGCCGCGCAGACCCTGGAGGTTGAGCAGGCGCGGCTCTACCTGCTCGAAGCCGATGGTCGCAGCCTGCGCGTGGCCGGTGCGGCCGGCATGCTGGACCAAGAGCATGCCGAGATCGAGGGGCAGGTCTTGCCCTGCCTGCCCGGTTCACCGCTTGCCTATTTGATGGCCCAGCAAAGGCCGACCGTGGTGCCCGACTACGCCAGCGAACAACGATTCGAAGTGCCGCAGGCCTATCTGCGCGCCGGTCTGGTCAGCGCGCTGGGCACACCCTTGCTGGATCAGGGGCGCTGCATTGGTGCGCTGGTCGTGCGCTCGCGCCAGCCCCAGCGCTTTGGCGACGATGAGCTGCGCTTTCTGGAGTCCATCGGCAATCTGCTCTCCACCATCCTGCAGCGCGCCCAGGGCGAGGAGGCGCTGCGACACGCCCAGCGCCTGGAGACTGTGGGCCAGCTAACCGGCGGCATTGCCCACGATTTCAACAATCTGCTCACCGTGATCCAGGGCAATCTTCAGGTCCTGGAAGAGCTGCCCGCCGTGGCGGGTGATGCCGCAGCCCCGCCCATGGTGGCAGCCGCCATGCGTGCCACGCGCCGAGGCGCCGAACTCACGGGCAAGCTGCTGGCCTTCTCACGGCGCCAGCTGCTCCAGCCCAGCAGGGTCGAGATTGCGGGCTTGCTGGCCTCCCTGGCCGGCATGCTCAGGCGCACCCTGGACCAGCGCATACACATCGAGGACGATGTTGCCCCTGACTGCCCGGCCCTGCTGGCCGATGCGGGCCAGCTGGAGTCGGCCTTGCTCAATATCGCGATCAATGCGCGCGACGCCATGCCGGACGGCGGTCACCTGCGCTTTCGCGCCTGGCGCTATGACCGCCTGCCCCCGGACCTGCTGACGGAGCTCCCCCCCAGCGCCCTGCCCTTGCTGGCGATTGCGGTGAGCGACAGCGGGGCCGGCATGCCCGAGGCGGTGCGCAGACGCGCTTTCGAGCCCTTTTTCACCACCAAGGAGGCCGGCCGTGGCACGGGACTGGGGCTGTCCACCGTCTACGGCTTCGTCAAACAGTCGCAAGGGGCCATCCGCCTGGACAGCAGTCCCGCTCAGGGCACCACGGTCACGCTCTACTTTCCGGCCGCGCCCCAAGGCAGCCACAAGGGTCAGGAGCAGGGGGAGGCGGGCGTACACGCGCCACCACCGGGCCTGCGCGTTCTGCTGGTGGAGGACGAGGCCGAGGTGCGTGCGGTGCTGCTCAACTTCCTGCAGGCCTGGGGCTGCGAGATCAGGGTCTGCAGCCACGCAGAGGCCGCCCTGGCCGCCCTGGCGGAGCCGGGGGCGGACTTCGACCTCTTGCTGACCGATGTGATGCTGGGCAGCGGCATGCGAGGCACCGAACTGGCCGCGAAGGTGCGGCGGCAGCATCCCGCGCTGGCCGTGCTGCTGATGTCGGGCTATGCCGCTGATCTGCTGACGGCCGAGCTGCCGGTGCTGCGCGAGCTGCCGCTGCTGCGCAAGCCCTTCAGCCGCGAACAACTGGCCAGCGCCATGGCCCAGGCCCTGGAGGCCTGAGGCAAAGTCCGTCTCACTGCAGGGTGCGGCCGGCGCCCGAGCCGCCCTGCACAAAGGCCGCCAGGGCACCGAGCTCCGGAATCTCGATATCGCGCCGCCCCTTCTCGGCAAAGCGGATCAGATGCCGGGCCGACAGGCGCGACAGCGCCCGGCTCACCGACTCGATGGTCATGCCCAGATAGTTGCCGATCTCGGCCCGGCTCATGCGCAGACTGATCTGATCCGCCCGCAGTCCGCGCCGGGCCAGCGAGTCGGCCCAGTAGTGCAGGAAGTCCGCCACGCGGGCATCGGCCGACAGCGTGCACAAGGACAGCAGGGCATCGCGGTCGCGGACTATCTCCCGGCTCATGGCTTCATGCATCAGGGCCAGCAGGCGAGGCTGCGTCAGACAGGCCTGCACCAAGGCCTCGTAGCTGAAGCTCCAGATCTCCCCCGTATCCATGGCCACCGCGTCGCAGCCATGACGCCCCTGGGCAATGCCATCGAAACCCAGCCAGTCACCCCGAAACTGCAGGGCCACCACCTGTTCACGACCATCGCTGGCACTGTTGATCAGCTTGAAGAGTCCGGCGTTGACCAGATGCAGGCGCTGGAACCCCTCGCCCGCCTGGTAGATCAGATCCCCGGCATGAACCACCCGACGCTGCAGCGGCACATGGGAAGCAACAAGGTCCAGCATGCTGCCAATGCGCTGGGCCTCGTTGGCCGGCGCTCCGACGACGCCGTCGTGGGGCGCAAGCTTGGCGGACCTGGAAACTGGCGCGGTGCTGGTTTGCATGAGGACTCCTACCTGAACTGGCTGTTGTGCAGGCAGTGTCCCGGGCTTGCGCAATCGGCTGAGGAACCGGCCATGACCAAGTGAAATCGAGCATGTCATTTTGTAAATGGATGGTGAACGGCGCGCATTGCGCATCGAACGCTTGACCTGCCGCAAAGGCCGTGCCGCAAAGCGCTCTAGGCTCGCCATCCGAGCATGTATCCCGCCACCCTGCCCCTCCCCGAAAGCAGCACCGAGCCTCTGTCGCCAAGCTGGTGCCAGGCCTTGCTGCAGCGTGCCCAGAGCCTGGACCGGAGCGCGGTGTTCTCACGCCTTCAGGGGCGCAATATCGCCCTGCTCTGCTTGCACCCGGATGAGGCGGCGCTCACGAGCCTGGAGGAGGCGGCGTCCAGCCTGGGCGCACGTCTGGCCCGGCTGGATGCCCAGGGCTGGCTGGAAGACAGCGCAGACAGTCCCGCGCTGCTGCGCATGCTGGAGCGGCTGTATGACGCGGTGGACTGTGAAGGGCTGCCGGCCGAGCGCGCCCAGGCCCTGCAGCGCCAGTGCGCCCTGCCCGTCCTGGTCAATCTGTCCCAGACCCAGCAGGCCGTGAAGGCGCTGGCGCCCCAGCTGCGTGCGCTGCGCGCTCCCGACGCCCACTCAGCCAGCCTGGCCGAGGAGGAGGTACTGCTGGTGCAGGCCCTCTTGGTCAGCAGCCTGGGCGCCTGAGTGTGGCGGCGTGGAGCCGTCGCCGGCCGGTCTGGCAGATGACAAATTCGTTAACTCATACAGCGAGCGCCACCCTCACAATGCGGGCATGAAGCTCTTGTTGATCGAGGATGAACCCAAGCTGGCCGAGTATCTGCGCAAGGGCTTGAGCGAGGAAGGCTTCAGCGTGGAGCTGGCGCTCAACGGCATCGATGGCCTGCACCTGGCCACCCAGGGGCAGCATGATCTGATCGTGCTGGACGGCATGCTGCCAGGCATTGACGGTCTGGCCGTGCTGGCCGCCCTGCGCCAGAGCCGCAACACCCCGGTGCTGATGCTCACCGCCCGCACCCAGGTGGAAGACCGGGTGCGTGGCCTGCAGGCCGGCGCCGACGACTATGTGCTCAAGCCCTTCGCCTTCTCTGAGCTGCTGGCCCGCATCCAGGGCTTGCTGCGGCGGGCCCAGGGCGCGCGCAGCAGCGGCGAAGTCACCCAGCTGCGTCTGGGTGAGCTGGAGATGGACCTGATACGGCGACGCGCCCAGCGCGCCGGGCAGCGCCTGGACCTCACGGCCAAGGAATTCAATCTGCTGAGCCTGCTGCTGCGGCGTCAGGGCGAGGTGCTGTCCCGCACCGAACTGGCCGAGCAGGTCTGGGACATGAATTTCGACAGCGAGACCAATGTGGTGGAGGTGGCGATACGGCGCCTGCGCACCAAGCTGGACCAGCCCTTTGAGCGCCCCCTGCTGCACACGGTTCGCGGCATGGGCTATGTGCTAGAGGACCGCGGGGCGTGAGCCAGCCGCAGCCGCAGGCAGCCCGCTCGCGCGGCGCGGATCTGGGCTTGCGCCTGTCGCGCTGGCTGGCTCTGCTGAGCATCCTCGGCCTGGGCCTGCTGTGCAGCGGCATCTACCTGGCCCTGGCCCTGACCCTGAACCAGCGCCAGACCCAGACCCTGGACCAGAAGCAGCAGGCGGTTCAGCAGCTGCTCGCCGAGCGCCGACCGGCGAGCCAGCGCGACGAGCAGCTGCGCGACCTGCTCGCCGGCCATAACGAGTTGAGCCTCCGCCTGCACGACAAACAGGGCGTGCTGCAGTTCTCGTCCAAGCTGGCCACGCAGGCGGAGCCGGGCAAAACCCGGCACTTCCAGACCGCATCACCCGCGGGTGATTCCGCCCCGCTGCAAGCCCGGCTGAGCCTGGACACCCGGGCCGACGCCGCCCTGCTCAGGCGCATGGCTCAGATTCTGGCGCTCAGCGCCCTGGCGGGTGTGCTGCTGATCTCCGCCGGCGCCTTTGTCCTGGTGCGGCGCGGCCTGGCGCCGCTGCGCCTGCTGGGGGCGCAGATGCAGCAGCTCGGCGGCCATGCGCTGGAGCGTCGCCTGGACGGAAGCGGACAGCCCCGCGAGCTGCAGCCTCTGGTGGCCCAGTTCAATGCCCTGCTGGACCGTCTGGCCGCCAGCTACCGGCAGATGGAGGCTTTCAACGCCGATGTGGCCCATGAGCTCAACACCCCGCTGGCCACCCTGATCAGCAGCTGCGAGCTGGCCCTGCGCCGGCGGCGCCAGGACCCGGAGCTGCAGGACTTGCTGGGCTCCAATCTGGAAGAGCTGCACCGCTTGGCGGGCATCGTGGCCGACATGCTGTTTCTCTCCCATGCCGACCGTGGGCGCGCCGCCAGGCGCGAGCCGCTCGCGAGCGTGGCGGCCCTGGCTCAGGAGGTCCTGGACTTCCACGAGGCGGCCTTGCTGGAGGCGGGTCTGCAGGCCCAGGTCTGCGGCGACGCCAGTGCCGCCCTCGACCCCGGCTTGCTGCGTCGGGCCTTGTCCAATCTGCTGGGTAATGCCACGCGCTATGCCTATCGAGGCAGCGTGCTGCAGTTGCTGATACAGACCGAGCCTGGGGATCTGCTGCGGCTTGCGGTGCTCAATGAGGGGCCGCAGATCGAGGCCGTGCATCTGCCACGCCTCTTTGACCGCTTCTACCGCGCCGACCCCGCGCGCAGCCAGGCGGACCGCAACCACGGGCTGGGCCTGGCCATCGTGGCCGCCATTGCGCGCATGCATGGTGGTCAGCCCTTTGCGCAGTCGGCTCCGGGGCGCAGCTGCATCGGCCTGCTGCTGCCTCGCATGACACAAACGTCATCCGCCCGCCCGGCTTCCGACCCCTCGCCCTCCCTACAGTGAAGCCATGGTGCTCAGCATGAGCCCCATGTTTCGAGACTAGCAAGCACTGGAGGTCATATGTTCCGTACCCTGACTCTGAGCCTGGCCCTGCTGGGCGCAAGCGCACTGCCCGCCCTGGCACATCCCCTGAGCCAGAACAGCGAGGGCGCTCGCAGCCGCGCCGAAGTCCTGGCCGAGCTGGACGCCGCACGCCGTGACGGCAGCCTGGCCCGCATGAATCGCGAGGGTGGCCACGCGCCCGAGTACCAGCAGCGCGGCAGCCGCACACGAGAGGAGGTGCTGGCCGAGCTGGAAGCGGCGCGCCGCAGCGGGTATATGGCCCGCCTCAATCGCGAGAGCGGCCTGCCCATCGAGCCCATGCCGCTCGGCAAGTCCCTCAGCCGCGCCGAGGTGCTGGCCGAGCTGGAACACGCCCGTGCGGACGGCAGCATGCGCTGCAGCCTGGGCAATCGCGGCAGCTGCTGAAGACGCGCCGGGCGGCAGGCCTGATTTACACTCTGCAGCCATGAAGAGCACGATGTGGCGCCTGCTGCTGACCCTGCTGCTGGCGGTGACCCTGCCGCTGCAGGGCTATGCCGCGCATGCGCTGCAGCTCTGCGGCCTGGGCGCCGCCGATGTGCCGGCCCTTCAGTCCGCCCCTCAGCACGGCGGCGCTCACGCACAGACTCACGCGGACCATCACGCCACCGGCGCAGACCCGCAGGCCATGAGCTCTCATGCCACGGCATCGGCCAACGTGGAGCATGGCGGCTGCGAGCCCGGTCCCGCCGCCGACTGCCATGAGCAGAACGCCGGCACGACTGGCGAGCACGGTGCCTGCAGCGCCTGCGCTGCCTGCTGCCATGCCCTGGCCCTGATCACCGAGCTTCCCCAGCTCCATATGCCCACCCAGCATCCGCCGGGCGTGGCCACCGTACCCTCAGGCCACGAGGGTACGCACCGCGGCGGGCTGGAGCGCCCGCCCCGCTCTCTGCAGCACTGAACGCCGGCACTAGCGCACCCCCTCGCGCGCCTTCTTGCGCGCCCATGTGCGCGTCCAGCCGGCTCCGGAACCGGAACCTCCCGCCCCGGCACGCTTGAAGCCCTTTCGCGGCCCAAGCCTGCCCTGTGCGGCCCGGCGCCCCAGTGTCTGTCAGCGAGATCAAACATGAACCCACTGCCCATGGTGTGGCGCCTGATGGCGCTCTGCCCCCTGTGCTGGCTGGCCCTGTCGCCTTCGGCGACCTGGGCCCAAGCCCCTCATCGCCCGGAAGCCGGCCACGTCCAGGACGCCAGCGCCGCCGTTCCGCCCCTGCGCTACAGCTCCGTGCTGCAGCACTACCGCCCCTTGCCGGAGATCCAGCAGCCCGCGTCCTGGGTGCAAAGCAATGAGCGCGTGGGCCGCATCGGCGGCTGGCGTGCCTACGCCCGCGAGATGCAGCAGGCCGATGCGCCTGCCGCGTCGTCCCCCGCAAACTCGATGCATGACTCGCACAAGGCCCGACCGGCAGAGGCCGTCGGTGGCAAGCCCTCACACGGCCATCATCACCATGGCGGCGCCGCTCAGCATGGGGGGCACAAGCCATGAGGACGTCTTCCATGATGGCTTTTGGGCGTCGCGCAACAAGGCATCTGCGTGGCATGAGCGTGCTGGCCGCGACCCTGCTGCTGGCGGGCTGTGCCAGCCTGGGGCCGGATGCCGGTCTGGACCCCGTGCGCCAGATGGTGGGCGAGCGCCTGGGCGCACAGCAGGCCCAGAGCCTGCAGGCCCGGCCCGCGACCCAGCGGGCGCCCGAGCTGGATGCCTTGCTGGCCGCGCCGATGACGGTCGACTCAGCGGTGCAGATCGCCCTGCTGAACCACCCGGGGCTCCAGGCCGATCTGCACGGCCTGGGTGTCAGCGAGGCCGAACTGGTGCAGGCCAGCCGCCTGCCCAACCCCGGTTTTTCCTGGGGCCGCAGCAGACAAGGGCATGAGCGCGAGATCGAGCGTGGCCTGGGGCTGGAGCTGGGTCATCTGCTGGCCCTGCCCTTGATCCGGCAGGCTCAGAGCCAGCGCCTGGCCGCCGCTCAGCTGGAGACCGCGCAGCGCGTGCTGAGCCATGTGGCCGAGACCCGCAAAGCCTTCTACACCGCGGTGGCCGCCCAGCAGACCCTGGCCTATCAGCGCGATGTACAGACCGCTGCGGAGGCCGGCGCCGAGCTGGCCCGCCGCATGGCTCAGACCGGCAACTGGAGCGCGCTGCAGCAGGCCCGTGAGCATGCCTTCTATGCTGAGGCCGCGCTCGGTACCGCCCGGGCCGAGCGGACCTTGATGAGCGCGCGCGAGCGCCTGAGCCGCCTGCTGGGCCTGTGGGGCGCGCAGACGGACTACCGCCTGAGCGAGCGCCTGCCGGACCTGCCCGCAAGCGCCCAGCCGCGCCCCGCGCTGGAGCAGGAGGCGCTGGGCCAGCGTCTGGACCTGCGCGCCAGTCTGGCCCAGACCGAGGCCCTGGCCCGCCAGCTGGGCTTGCAGCGCGCCACGCGCTGGGTCAATGTGCTGGAGCTGGATTTGCTGCACGCCAACAGCAATGAGGCGCCGCGCAAGACCGGCTTCGAGTTCAGTCTGGAGCTGCCGCTCTTCGACTGGGGCGATGCCCGGGTGGCGCGTGCCGAGCGGCAGTACATGCAGAACCTGCACCGCAGTGCACAGATCGCCGTGGAAGCGCGCTCCGAACTGCGCGAGGCCTACCAGAACTACCGCGCGGCCCACGATGTGGCGCGCCACTACCGGGACGAGCTGGTGCCGCTGGCACGCCGGGTCAGCGAGCAGAACCTGCTGCGCTACAACGGCATGTTCATCGGGGTCTTCGAGCTGCTGGCGGACACCCGGGCCCAGATCGGCACGGTCAATGCCTCGATCGAAGCCCTGCGCGACTTCTGGCTGGCGCAGGCGGACTATGAACTGGCCCAGGTCGCCAAGCCCGCCCTGGGTGGCCCCGCCTCGCCCAAGGCCGCCGCGGCCGCCGCCGGCGCCGATCACTGACACCGAACGAGGATCGCAATGGTTTCCCGACGTCAATTCTTCCGTGGTGCCGGCGCCGTGACGGCCGCCGTGTCCGCCGCGAGTGTCAGCAAGGTGGCCCTGGCCGCCCTGCCCGAGCCCGTGCTGCAGGCAAGGCCTGACACCATGCCCCCGCTGCTGCCCGCCACGGGCCGGCCCTACAAGCCGGTGGTCACGCTCAATGGCTGGACCCTGCCCTGGCGCATGAACCAAGGTGTCAAGGAGTTCCATCTGGTGGCCGAGCCGGTGCTGCGCGAGCTGGCGCCCGGCATGAAGGCCCATCTCTGGGGCTACAACGGTCAGTCCCCGGGACCCACCATCGAGGTGGTCGAGGGCGACCGGGTACGCATCTTCGTCACCAACAAGCTGCCCGAGCACACCAGTATTCATTGGCATGGCCAACGCCTGCCCAATGGCATGGATGGGGTCTCGGGCCTGACGCAGAAGGCCATCGCCCCGGGCAAGACCTATGTCTACGAGTTCGTGGCACGCCGCCCCGGCACCTTTATGTACCACCCGCATGCGGATGAGATGACCCAGATGGCCATGGGCATGATGGGCTTCTGGATCACGCATCCCAAGAGCCGCCATCCCCAGATCAGCGAGGTCGACCGGGACTTCTGCTTCCTGCTCAATGCCTTTGACATCGAGCCCGGCAGCGCCACGCCCAAGATCATGACCATGCTGGACTTCAATCTCTGGTGCTGGAACAGCCGCGTCTTTCCCGGCATAGACACCCTGAACGTAGGCCTGGGCGACCGGGTGCGCATACGGGTGGGCAACCTGACCATGACCAACCATCCCATCCATCTGCATGGCCACGAGTTCGAGGTCACCGGTACCGATGGCGGCCCCGTGCCCCGCAGCGCGCGCTGGCCCGAGGTCACGACCGATATCGCCGTGGGGCAGATGCGCCAGATCGAGTTTCTGGCGGACGAGCCGGGCGACTGGGCCTTCCACTGCCACAAGAGTCACCACACCATGAATGCCATGGGCCATGGCGTGCCCACCATGATTGGCGTGGACCACAGCGAGGTGGTCAAGAAGATCGGCAAGCTCATTCCCGACTACATGGTCATGGGCGAGCGCGGCATGGCCGATATGGCCGAGATGGAGATGGCCCTGCCGGCCAACACCCTGCCCATGATGAGCGGCCAGGGCCCCTTTGGCGGCGTGGAGATGGGCGGCATGTTCAGCGTGCTCAAGGTCCGCAAGGAGCAAAAGCCCGGGGACTACAGCGACCCGGGCTGGTATCGCCACCCGCGCGGCGAGGTGGCCTTCGAGTGGACGGGCGCCCTGCCCGAGCCACGCCGCTTCGCCGCCGAGGGTGGCGGCTCCATGCCCAGCCAGGCGCCCGAGGGCGCCAGCACCGAACTGCGCGCCCGCAAGCCGGGCGGCAACGGCAACAAACACTCGCACTGAAGCCAAGGAGCAGCACATGAAACGACACACCCTGGGCGCCGCCCTGGCCATGGCCCTGCTGAGCGCGGCCAGCACGGCCGTTCTGGCTCATGGGCCCGGTGGCAGCCACCATGGCGCCAGCAAACAGGAGCAGACGGACTGGGGCATCGCGGCCGAGCGCAAGCAGGCGCGACGCACCATTGCCATCAGCATGGACGACAAGATGCGTTTCACGCCGGATCGCCTGCAGTTCAAACAGGGCGAGACGGTGCGCCTGCTCATCCGCAACGAGGGCAAGCTGATGCATGAGTTCGTCATCGGCACCAAGAAGGAGCTGGATGCGCATGCCGAGATGATGATCAAGCATCCGGGCATGGAGCATGACGAGCCCTATATGGCCCATGTGGCGCCCGGGCAGACGGGTGAAATTGTCTGGACCTTCAACCGCGCGGGCGAGTTCGACTTCGCCTGCCTGATCGCCGGCCACTACCAGGCGGGCATGGTGGGCAAGATCCTGGTGGAGGCGACGCATGGCAAGAAGTGAAACGCGCCGCCGGCTGCTGCTGAGCCTGGTGGCGGCGGCCACGCCGATCTGGGCCCGGGCGCAGACCGTGCCCCTGATCGAAGTCTGGAAAGACCCCAGCTGCGGCTGCTGCAAGGACTGGGTCAGCCATGTGGAGGCCGCCGGCTTTCGCACCAAGGTTCACGATGTGGGCAATGCCGCCATGCGTCGGCGTCTGGGCATAGACAGCAAGTACGGCTCCTGCCACACCGCGGTGGTGGGCGGCTATGCGCTGGAGGGCCATGTGCCCGCGCGCGAGATCTGGCGCCTGCTGCGGGAACGACCCAAAGCCCTGGGCCTGGCCGTTCCCGGCATGCCCATAGGCTCGCCCGGCATGGATGGGCCGGCCTATGGCGATCGCTCGGATCGCTACGAGGTGCTGCTGCTCGCCCGTGATGGCAGCGCCAGCGTGTTCCACACCTATCCCGGCTCGCAGAGCAAGAAAGCATGAAGATGACGATGAACTCACAACGTTCCCTGGGCCGCGCCCTCGGCACCGTAGCGCTGCTGGCCGCACTGGGCCTGTCCAGCCTGAGCGCACTGGCCACCGAGCTGACGCCCGGCGAGGTGCGCAAGATCGATCGCGAGGCCCGCAAGATCACCCTCAGGCACGGCGAGATCCGCAACCTGGACATGCCGCCCATGACCATGGTGTTCCAGGTCCGCGACGAGAAGCAGCTTGAGCGCCTGAAGGTGGGCGACAAGGTGCTGTTCGCCGCCGAGAAAAGCGCGGGCGGTGCCTATGTGGTCACGGAGCTGCAAAGCGCCGCGCCCTGACGTGAAAAAGCCCCTCGCGAGGGGCTTTTCCTAGGGGCTCGGCCGCGGGCCTGGGCCGGTTCAGCCTATGCGCACCGGCACAAAGATCTGCTGGCCGCCGCGCAGCACCAGCAGGGCCACGGACTTCTCGGCCGCGGCCACGGCCTCACGCACCTGCTCCACACTGGCCACCTTGTTGCCGTTCACGGCCAGCAGCACATCGCCGGGCTGCACGCCGGCGCGCTGGGCCGCGCCGCTCACTTCCTCGACCAGCAGGCCTTCACGCTGCTTGCCGCGCTCGCCCGGCTGCAGAGGGCGCAGAGCCAGGCCCAGCTTGCCGGTGGGGGCCTGCGCCTCAACCTCGGCCTGGGCCTGGCGCTGCTCGCTGGCGTCACCCAGGGTGGCGTTCAGCGACTCTCGCCGGCCCTGACGCCAGACTTCCAGGCTGGCGCGCTCGCCCGGCGTGGCCTGACCCAGACGGGCGGGCAGATCACTGGACGCGATGATGGGCTGATCGTTGAACTTCAGGATCACGTCCCCAGGCTTGAGGCCGGCCTTGTCCGCCGGGCCACCGGGCTCCACGCTGGACACCAGGGCCCCGGCCGGGCGCTCCAGCTTGAAGGAGTCGGCAAAGGCCTGGTTCACGTCCTGGATCACCACACCCAGGCGCGCATGCTGGGCACGTCCGCCCTTCTGGATCTGCTGCTGCACCCGCTGCGCCACCTCGATAGGAATGGCGAAGGAGATGCCCTGATAGCCGCCCGACTGGCTGTAGATCTGCGAGTTGATGCCCACCACCTCGCCGCGCGCATTGAAGAGCGGGCCGCCCGAGTTGCCGGGGTTGACCGCCACATCGGTCTGGATGAAGGGCACGAAGCTGTCGTCCGGCAGGGCCCGGCCCTTGGCACTGACCACGCCGGCGCTCACGCTGTTCTCGAAGCCGAAGGGCGAGCCGATGGCCAGCACCCATTCACCCACGCGCAGTTCCTGGCTGTTGCCCAGCTTGAGCGTGGGCAGGTTCCTGGCCTCGATCTTGAGTACGGCCACATCGGTGCGCGGATCGCTACCCAGGACCTTGGCGGGGAACTCGCGCCGGTCGGTGAGCTTGACCGTCACCTCCTGCGCGTCCTTGATCACATGGGCATTGGTCAGGATCACGCCGTCCTCGCTGACGATGAAGCCCGAGCCCTGGCCGCGCACCGGCATGGAGCGCTCGCCGCCCGGCTGACCGGGAATCTGGAAGCGGCGGAAGAACTGATAGAAGGGATCGTTGGGATCCATCTCCGGCATGGCCTGCGGCGCCCGCCGACCGGTCTTGACGCTGCCGCTCACGCTGATGTTCACCACGGCCGGACCATTGCGCGCCGTGATCTGGGCAAAGTCGGGCGCCACACCGGCGGACAGCGGCTGGGCAGCCTGAGGGGGCGTTGCGGCCGCGGGCGCGGTCTGCGTGCTCAGGGTCGCGACCACGGGCTGGGCGCTCTCGCCCTTGGTCAGGGCCAGGGCGCCAACGACGCCGCCCCCCAGGCCCAGCACGCCCGCGGCGGCCAAGGCCCAGACCAGTCGCTTGACGGGAACCATTTTCTCCACAACAGCCATGAGAGCTCCTTTGCACTGTGTGATTGGGATGGCTCCACTGTGAGGCCCCTGACTTAGAGGGCACTTAAGCCGGCGCCGCGGCAAGGGCTCAGGTCTTGTTGAAGACCAGGTCCACGCGCAGGCCGCCCAGGGCCTCGGAGCGCTCCAGCTGCAAATGGGCTGCGTGGCGCTCGGCAATGGTCTTGACGATGGCCAGGCCCAGACCGCTGCCGCCCGCCTGGGTCTGGGCGGCCGCGCTGCGGTAGAAGCGGTCAAACACCCGCTCTCGCTCCTCGGGCGCAATGCCCGGTCCGCTGTCCTCGATGCGCAGGCGGGCGCGCTCGCCCTCGTCCAGCAGCAGCACATCGACCTTGCCGCCCTCGGGGCTGTACTTGATGGCGTTGTCCAGCAGATTGCGCAGCAGCACGGCCAGGGCATCGGGCCAGCCCATGATCTGCACGGCGTCGGCACGCAGCAGCCCGAGGTCAATGCCGCGGGCCTGCGCCGCGCCCACCTGCTCGGCCAGCACGCGCCGCAGCAGCGGCTCCAGGGCCAGCGCCTGGGCCGTGCCCCGCCCCGACTCCTGGCGCGCCAGCAGGAGCAGCTGTTCCACCAGATGGCTGGCACGGTCCACGCCAGCCGCCAAGCGACTGCGTGCCTGGGCGCGTGCAGCTTCGTCACCAGCACGCTGCAGGCCCTCGATCTGCAGCTTGAGGGCGGTGAGCGGCGAGCGCAGCTCATGCGCCGCATCGGCCACGAAATGCTGCTGCGCCTCGAAGGCCTGGCGCATGCGCTCCAAAAGGGAGTTGAGCTCGCGAACCAGGGGGCGGATTTCCACCGGCAAACCATGCTCGCTCACCGCCGTGAGATCTTCCGCCGCACGTTGCGAGAGCTGGCGTCGCACCCGCTCCACGGGCGCCAGCGATTGCCGAATCACCCAGCCCACTACCAGCAACAGCACCGGCAGCACCAGGGCAATCGGCGTGATGGTGCGCCATGCCAGGCGGCTGGCCAGGCGCTCACGCACCGCCAGCTCCTGGGCCACCTGCACGACCTGTCCGCCGGTCTGCATGGAGAGTACGCGGTAGGCCCGGCCATCCTCGCCCATCACGTCGGCAAAGCCCATGACGGCGCGCTGGGGCAGGCGGGCCCGAGGCGGCGGGGCAAAGAGCTGCAGGCCGTCCAGGCTCCAGCCCTGGATGATGAGCTCCAGCTCTTCGGGCATCACATGGCGGGCACCGGGTGTCGCACCGCTGATGGACAGTGCCGTCTGCTGCATCTGGTAATCGAAGATGGCATCGGCCTCGGCCAGGGCGGTGCGGTAGGCCGAGACGCCCTGCAGCAGAGCCGCCAGGCAGACCGCGCCCAGCACGAAGAGCATGAGGCGCCGCCTGAGCGAGGGGGCCCTGTCGCGCAGCGGCTCGCTCATTGCTTGGGCACCAGATAGCCCAGGCCGCGCACGTTCTGGATCAGACCGGCGCCCAGCTTTTTGCGCAAGCCGTGGATATAGACCTCCACCGCATTGCTGCTGATCTCGTCCTTCCAGCTATAGAGTTTTTCCTCCAGCTGCTGGCGCGAGACCACCCGGCCTGGTCGCGCCACCAGCGGCTCCAGCACCGCCCATTCGCGCGCCGTCAGCTGCACCGGCTGGCCATGCACCGAGGCCTCATGCGTGGCGGGATTCAGCACCACCCCCATATGCTCATACACCGGCTCGGCCACGCCCTGAGCGCGGCGCAGCTGGGCGCGGATGCGGGCCAGCAGCTCGTCCAGCTCGAAGGGCTTGATCACATAGTCGTCAGCACCCGCGTCCAGCCCCTCGATGCGCTGGGCCAGGGCGTCGCGCGCGGTGGCGATCAGCACCGGCAGGCGCTGCTTGCGAGCGCGCAGGGCGCGCAGCACCGAGAGCCCGTCACGCTTGGGCAGGCCCAGGTCCAGCAAGAGCAGGTCGTAGCTCTGGGATTGCAGGGCGGCGTCGGCCAACTCGCCGTCGCGCACCCAGTCCACCGCATAGCCTTCGGCGCGCAGCAGGTCCAGCAGCTGCTCGCCAATCATCGCGTCGTCTTCCACCAGCAGTAGGCGCATGCGCCTATTCTCGCCCGCGGATTTGCCTCCAGGCTTAGACCCCGCTTAAGCCGGGCGCCCCACGAGGGCGCTCAGGCCTTGAGCTTGAGCATATGAACCACGACCCGGGCTGTGGTCATCTCGGACTCGACGAAGCTGCGGAAATCGCTGCCCGCGCGGTAGGCCCCCACCCAGTCATTGCGGCGCAGCAGCTCGGTCCAGTCGGGCGAACGGGCGCCACGCTCGACCAGGCTCGCCAGGGCCTGGCTCTGGGCTTCGCTGATGCCGGCCGGCGCGAAGAGGCCGCGCCAGTTCGCCAGATCCGTGTCGATGCCGCCCTCGCGCAGGGCGGGCAGACCATAGCGTGAGCGGCGCGAACTCACGGCCAGCGCCCGGATGCTGCCGGCGGCCATGGCATTGCGGAACTCGCTGTAGCCGGAGATGCCGATCTGGGCCTTGCCTTCGGTCAGGGCGCGGACCGCGTCATTGCCGCTGCTGGTGGCCAGATAGCTGTAGTTGTCGGGGTTGCCGCGGCGTGCGCGCAGCATCATGCCCAGCAGCATATGGTCCACCCCACCGGCGGAGCCGCCGACCACGGTGGCCTTGTAGTCGGGACGCCCCAGGGCCTCGGCCAGATCCTTGAGGCTGCGCAGGGGCGAGCTGGCGGGCACCGCCACCACCATATAGTCGCTGGTCAGACCGGCGATCGGATTGAGCTGGCTGAGCTCGACCTTGGGCCGGTGCAGGGCCACGCCGCCCAGCAGCACGAGGCCACCCACCATCAGGGTATTGGGCGTGCTGGCATAACGCTCGACGAACTGGGCCAGGCCCACGGTGCCGGCCTTGCCACCGATGTTCTCGTACTGGACGCGCTCGACCAGCTTGGCGCTTTGCAGCGCGGCGCCGAAGGCGCGCCCCGTCTGGTCCCAGCCGCCGCCCGGGTTGGCGGGAATGACGATGCGCAGCTCGGGCAGGGGCTCGCTTTTCTGGGCCCAGGCGCTTGCGGTGCACAGGCCGGCTCCCGCGCCGATCAGAATTTGACGTCGTTGCAGCATGGCGTGTCTCCCTTGTCTTGTTCGTGAAAAGTTGGCAAAAGAGCGGCGAGTCTAGGCGCCGGCTTGCGCCGCAGCCGCCGCGCCCGGCACAAAGGCGCCGAGGCCGTGCAATCCTTGGCACTCTGCAACCCGGCTCAAGAAGCTTGCCCGCCTCCCCGCAATCCATGGCTACAATGCGCCCCGTCAGGAGAGAGCTTGCTCGCGCGAGCCGCCGAAGGCGCAGTGGCACCGGTTGATCCCACGCTGCGAACGCTCAGGCAAAAGGACTGACAAGACGCTCCGACCCGAGCGTTCCTCACTGGAGAGAGGCGGACCTCTGAGTCCGTCCACCGAAGGGGCAAGCTTCTGGCGATACGCCGGGTGCCAATCTCTCAGGTAAAGCGGACAGCGAGGGCATATCCCCCACTCCCACACCGGGAGTGGCCATCAGATAATGCCCTCGGAGTTTCTCCCCATGTCCGCCGCCGAACTTCTCAAGACCCCGCTGCACGCGCTGCACCTCGAACTCGGCGCCAAGATGGTGCCCTTCGGCGGCTATGACATGCCGGTGCAATACCCTCTGGGGCTGATGGGCGAGCACAAGCACACCCGCGCTGCCGCCGGCCTCTTCGATGTCTCGCACATGGGCCAGGTGCGCCTGGTGGGCGCCGACGCCGCCGCCGCGCTGGAAACCCTGGTGCCGGTGGACATCGTGGACCTGGGCGTGTTCAAGCAGCGCTACGCCCTCTTCACCAATGAGCAGGGCGGCATCCTGGACGATCTGATGGTCTGCCGCCGCCCCGACGACCTGTTCGTGGTGGTCAACGCCGGCTGCAAGGCGCAGGACATCGCGCATCTGCAGGCCAAGATCGGCGGCCGCTGCGAGGTCATTCCCATGCCCGAGCAGGCCCTGCTGGCCCTGCAAGGCCCCGAGGCCGTGACCGTGCTCTCGCGCCTGAACCCGGCCGTGGCCCAGCTCACCTTCATGACCGGCGGCTTCTTCGAGCTGGACGGCATTCCCACCTTCCTGACCCGCTCCGGCTACACCGGCGAGGACGGCTACGAGATCTCGGTCCACCAGGACCAGGCCGAGACCCTGGCCCGCAAGCTGCTGGCTCATGCCGAAGTCAAGCCCATCGGCCTGGGCGCGCGCGACTCGCTGCGCCTGGAAGCCGGCCTGTGCCTCTACGGCCATGACATCGACACCGGCACCACCCCGGTGGAAGCCAGCCTGACCTGGGCCATCCAGAAGGTGCGCCGCGCCGGTGGCGCGCGTGCCGGCGGCTACCCCGGCGCCGCGGTGATCGACCAGCAACTGGCCGAGGGCGCCGCCCGCAAGCGCGTGGGCCTCATCAGCAACGAACGCATGCCGGTGCGCGAAGGCGCCAAGCTGGTGGATGCCAGCGGCGCCGAGGTGGGCGTGGTCACCAGCGGCACCGTGGGCCCCACCGTGGGCAAGCCGGTGGCCCTGGCCTATGTGGCCAAGGAGCACGCTGCCCTGGGCACCGAGCTCTTCGCCCTGGTCCGCGACAAGCGCACGCCCATGACCGTGAGCGCCACGCCCTTCACGCCCAACCGTTACTACCGCGGCTGATTTGCCAGCCCTTTCCTTCCATCTTTCTACGGAGCCCCATATGAGCATCAAGTACACCGCCGACCACGAATGGGTCCAGATCGAAGGCGACGGCAGCGTCACCGTGGGCATCACGGTCCATGCGCAGGACGCCCTGGGTGATGTGGTCTTCGTGGACCTGCCCGAGGTGGGCAAGAGCTTTGCCGCCAAGGACGTGGCCGGCGTGGTGGAGTCCGTGAAGGCCGCCGCCGATGTGTACATGCCCGTCAGCGGCGAGATCACCGCGGTCAATGAAGAACTGCGCAATGACCCCGCCCTGGCCAATAGCGACCCGCTCAAGGCCGGCTGGTTCTTCAAGGTCAAGCTGGCCAACCCGGCCGAGCTGGACGGCCTGATGGACGCCACCGCCTACGACGAGCTGGTCAAGAACAGCTGATCCATTCCGCCGACCCAGTGTCGCGAAGACGGGCACAGCGGGTGCCCGTTGTTGTATCCCGAGGAACTCCCATGTTGATGTCTGCGCACCCGTCCCTGTCCGAGCTGGAAAACGCCGCCGAATTCCAGGCCCGTCATATCGGCCCCGATGCCGCCGATGAGGCAGCCATGCTGTCCGTGATCGGCCAGGCCTCGCGCCGCGCCCTGATCGAGGCGGTGGTGCCGGCCAGCATCAAGCGCAGCGTGGGCATGGACCTGCCGGCCGCCCTGAGCGAGGCTCAGGCCCTGGCCGAGCTCAAGACCGTGGCTCAGCAGAACCAGCTGCTCAAGAGCTTCATCGGCCAGGGCTACTACGGCACGCTGACGCCGGGCGTCATCCTGCGCAACATCCTCGAGAACCCCGCCTGGTACACCGCCTACACGCCCTACCAGGCCGAGATTTCCCAGGGCCGCATGGAAGCCCTGGTGAACTTCCAGACCATGGTCACCGACCTCACGGGCATGGCCATTGCCAACGCCTCCATGCTGGACGAGGCCACCGCCGCCGCCGAGGCCATGACCCTGGCCGCCCGCGTGGGCAAGAGCAAGAGCCAGGTCTTCTTCGTGGCCGACGACGTGCTGCCCCAGACCCTGGAAGTCATCCGCACCCGCGCCGAGCCCCTGGGCATCACGGTGCAGGTGGGCCGTGCCGAAGACGCCGGCAAGAGCGAGTGCTTTGCGGCCCTGGTGCAGTACCCGGGCGTCAATGGCGAGATCCGCCCGCTGCAGACGATTGCCGACGCGGTGCACGCCCAGGGTGGCCTGCTGATTGCGGCCGCTGATCTGCTGGCCCTGGCCCTGATCAAGGCCCCGGGCGAGCAAGGCGCGGACATCGCCGTGGGCACCACCCAGCGCTTCGGCATGCCCATGGGCAATGGTGGCCCGCACGCCGCCTATATGGCCTGCAAGGACGAGTTCAAGCGCAGCCTGCCCGGCCGTCTGGTGGGCGTGAGCGTGGACAGCCATGGCAAGCCCGCCTACCGCCTGGCCCTGCAGACCCGCGAGCAGCACATCCGCCGCGAGAAGGCCACCTCCAACATCTGTACCGCCCAGGTGCTGCCGGCCGTCGTGGCCAGCATGTACGCCGTCTACCACGGCCCGCAAGGCCTCAAGCGCATTGCCCAGCGCGTGGCCAGCTACACCGCCATCCTGGCCAAGCTGCTGGGTGAGCGCGTGGCCAACCGCAGCGCCTTCGACACCCTGGAAGTGAAGACCGGCGGCGACACCACCGCCGTGCTGGCCGCCGCCGTGGCCGCGGGCATGAACTTCCGCCGCGCCAGCGAGACCAGCGTCTCCATCTCGCTGGACGAGACCAGCACCCGTGCCGATCTGCTGGCTGTGCTGGCCGTGTTTGGTGTCAAGGCCGATCTGGCCGAGTTCGACAAGGGCATCGCTGCCCTGATCCCGGCCGAGCTGGTGCGCGCCAGCGCCTACCTGAGCCACCCGGTCTTCAACACCCACCACTCCGAGACCGAGATGCTGCGCTATATCCGCGCCCTCTCGGACAAGGACCTGGCCCTGGACCGCAGCATGATCCCGCTGGGCTCCTGCACCATGAAGCTGAACGCGACCAGCGAGATGATCCCCATCACCTGGCCCGAGTTCGCCCACATCCACCCCTTTGCCCCGCGCGAGCAGCTCAAGGGCTATGAGCTGCTGAACGAGCAGCTCACCGCCTGGCTGTGCCAGGCCACGGGCTATGCCGGCATCAGCCTGCAGCCCAATGCCGGTTCGCAGGGCGAGTACGCCGGCCTGCTGGCCATCAAGGCCTATCACGAGTCGCGCGGCGAAGGCCATCGCAAGATCTGCCTGATCCCCGAATCCGCCCACGGCACCAACCCCGCCTCGGCCCAGATGGTGGGCATGCAGGTGGTGGTGACCAAGTGCGATAAGGAAGGCAATATCGACCTGGCCGACCTCAAGGCCAAGTGCGAGCTGCACAGCGCCCATCTCGCGGCCATCATGATCACCTACCCCTCCACCTACGGCGTGTTCGACACCCATGTGAAGGAGATCTGCGCCCTGGTGAAGAGCCATGGCGGCCGTGTCTATGTGGACGGCGCGAACATGAACGCCCTGGTGGGCGTGGCAGCGCCCGGCGAGTTCGGCGGCGATGTCTCGCACCTGAACCTGCACAAGACCTTCTGCATCCCCCACGGCGGTGGCGGCCCGGGCGTGGGTCCGGTCTGCGTGGTGGCCGATCTGGTGCCCTTCCTGCCGGCGCACCGCTCGGCCGGCATCGGCGCCGCCAGCAATATCGGCGCCGTCTCGGCCGCGCCCCTGGGCAATGCCGCGGTGCTGCCCATCAGCTGGATGTATGTGCGCATGATGGGCGCCGAGGGCCTGACGGCCGCCACCGAGGTGGCCATCCTCTCGGCCAACTATGTGGCCGCCCGCCTGTCCGGGCATTACGACATCCACTACAGCGGCAATATCGCCGGCGTGAAGGGCGGTGGCGTGGCGCACGAGTGCATCCTGGATCTGCGTCCGCTCAAGGACACGAGCGGCGTGAGCGCCGAGGACGTGGCCAAGCGCCTGATCGACTACGGCTTCCACGCGCCCACCCTCTCCTTCCCGGTGGCCGGCACCCTGATGGTGGAGCCCACCGAGAGCGAATCCAAGTTCGAGCTGGACCGCTTCTGCGACGCCATGATCGCCATCCGCGGCGAGATCGCCAAGGTGGAAAGCGGCGCCTGGACCCGCGAGGACAATCCCCTGGTCAACGCGCCGCACACCGCCGAGAGCCTGCTCAAGAGCGAGTGGACGCATGGCTATGGCCGTGAGGATGCCGCCTACCCGGTGGCCTCGCTGCGCCAGCAGAAGTACTGGGTGCCGGTGGGCCGCGTGGACAATGTCTACGGCGACCGCAACCTGTTCTGCTCCTGCGTGCCCCTCTCCGAGTACAAGGACCAGGCCTGATAGGCCCGAGGAGCGCCGACCATGGCCGTTTCCGTTTTCGACCTGTTCAAGATCGGCATCGGCCCGTCGAGCTCCCACACTGTGGGGCCGATGCGCGCGGCGCGTCTCTTCGGCCTGCGGCTCAAGCACGAGGGTCTGCTGGCGCAGACTGCGCGCGTGCAGGTCATCCTCTACGGCAGCCTGGGCGCCACCGGCAAGGGCCACGGCAGCGACAAGGCGGTGCTGCTGGGCCTGGCCGGCCATGAGCCCGACACGGTGGACGTGGAGGCCATCCCGGCCCTGCTCGATGAGATCCGCGCCGGCGCCCTGAACCTGATCGGCGAGCACGCCCTGCGCTTTGACGAGGCCAAGGACCTGGTCTTCAAGCGCCGCGAGTCCCTGCCCTTCCATGCCAACGGCATGCGCTGCCTGGCCTTCGATGCCGATGGCCAGGAAATCGCCAACCGCGTCTACTACTCGGTGGGCGGCGGCTTTGTGGTCAGCGACGAGGTGGCCGCTGACGGCTCCAAGCAGAAGGTGATCGCGCCCGACGCCACCGTGCTGCCCTACCCCTTCAAGACCGGCGACGAGTTGCTGGCCCTGACCCGCGAACACGGCATCTCCATCGCCGAAGTCATGCGCCGCAACGAGCGGCATTGGCGTTCCGACGAGGAGACCCGCGAGGGTCTGCTCAAGATCTGGCGCGTGATGCAGGACTGCGTGGCCCGCGGCTGCAGGACCGAGGGCATCTTGCCCGGCGGCTTCAAGGTCAAGCGTCGGGCAGCGCAACTGCATCGGGACCTTACCGCCAACCCCGAGGCCGCGCTGCGCGACCCGCTGCAGGTGATGGACTGGGTCAATCTCTATGCCCTGGCCGTCAACGAGGAAAACGCCGCCGGCGGCCGCGTGGTCACCGCGCCCACCAATGGCGCGGCCGGCATCGTGCCCGCCGTGCTGCACTACTACTCGCGCTTTGTGCACAACGCCAATGACGAGGGTGTGGTCGACTTTCTGCTCACCGCCGCCGCCATCGGCATCCTCTACAAGGAAAACGCCTCCATCTCCGGCGCCGAGGTCGGCTGTCAGGGCGAGGTGGGCGTGGCCTGCTCCATGGCCGCCGCGGCCCTGTGCCAGGTTATGGGCGGCACGCCCGAGCAGGTGGAGAACGCCGCCGAGATCGGCATGGAGCACCATCTGGGCCTGACCTGCGACCCCGTGGGCGGCCTGGTGCAGATTCCCTGCATCGAGCGCAATGCCATCGCCTCGGTCAAGGCCATCAACGCCGCCCGCATGGCCCTGCGCGGCGACGGCACGCACTTTGTGAGCCTGGACAAGGTCATCAAGACCATGCGCGACACCGGCGCCGACATGATGACCAAGTACAAGGAAACCGCGCGCGGCGGCCTGGCGGTCAATATCGTCGAGTGCTGAGCTGGGACAGCCCTAGAGGCTGTGCAGTTCGGACTTCAGATACCAGGCGGCAATGCGCTGGCCATCCCAGACCAGGCTCACATGCTCGGCCTGGCGGGCCGGGGGCTGGGTTGCGCGCGGCGTGAACAGGGCCACACAGCTACCGCCGGGCCGGCGCACGCTGTCGTAGGCCATACCCAGCGCGCCAGCCGCGCGCTGCTCACGGGCAAAACGCTGCGAGGCTTGGTAGCTCTGCGCGTCGTGCAGCTCGCCGCCTTGCCCACGCACATCCAGCAAACGAGCCCGCACCGTGACCCGGTAACAGCGCAGATCCAGCTCCAGCGGCGGCTCGGAGGTACTGGCGAGGAAACGTGCCCGGTGGTGGCTGACCTCGGCCACCGCCGTCTCCAGCGACTCCGCCGCGTAATAGACGCCATAGCTGCCGTCCGAAAAGCGCGAGCCCTCGGGATTGAGATGGGTGAAGGCCGCCATGATGGCGCTGGTGCCGGGCCCGCTGATGCGCTCGGCCGGTGGCACCAGGCTCAGCTCGCCCACCTGCTGGCGCAGGCGCGGATTGCCCAGAGCCTCAATGGCAAGGACGATGTCCAGGTCGGCCGGTGTGGCCACCTGCTCGAAAAGACTGACGGGCGGGAAGCGGCTGGGGATCAACCGGCAGCTGTCGGGCCAGAAAAGATCGGCCTCGGACGCCGCGCTCAAGCCCAGCCCCCGCGCTGGGCATCCAGGTACTGGCGCACCGCATAGAGATCGGACACCTGCCCGCCCAGCATTCGCTCCAGGGCCGTGCCGCCGCCAAACAGCGGGGCGCTGTTGGCGCGGCGAATCCAGGCGTTGGCCCGTTCAGGCAGGGGCAGCAGGATCTGCAGCGCGGCGTAGGTGCCAAAGAGATGGGAGAGGCGCTCCAGGGTGGCGCCGTCCAGACCGCGCCTGATGCGCCCCGCTTTCCAGTCAAAGAAGGTGGTGCGGCCGCAGCCCAGCAGGCGCTGCTGCTCTTCATTGCTCAGACCCCAGGCCTGGGCGATATTGAAGAAGGTGCGCAGCCCCGCAGCCGCGGCGGCCGGAGACGCCAGGTCGTAGGCCGGGACGGCCGCCTCCCGGGCTTGGTGTGCGCTGAGTGCCATCGGGATGCCTCCAACAGATCTGCCCCTGATGGCGCTCAGTGTAAGTCCATTAAAGAACTTTTTCCATGTAAAAGTTCGAAATAGAACTCATCATCGAACCCGGCCTCCGCCAGGACCGACTTACTTCTTGGCGCGAATCTTGGCCAACTCGGCCTGGGCCTCGTTCCACAACTCCATGCCCACCTGGGTGGCCACGGTGGCGTTGATGCGGGTGAGCTTGTCGCGCATGCGGGCGGTCTCGGCGGGGCTCAGCTCGGTGATCTGCATGCCCTTGGCCTTGAGATCGGCGAGTGCACGGGCGGCCTCCTCGCGGGTGTCCTTGCGCTCGAAGTCGCGGCTCACCACGGCAGCCTTCTGCAGCACGGCGCGCTCGTCCTTGGACAGACCGTCCCAGAACTTCTTGCTGACGGTCACGATCCAGGGCGCGTAGACGTGATTGGTCACGGTCAGGTACTTCTGCACCTCATAGAACTTGGCCGAGAGAATGGTGTTGTAGGGGTTCTCCTGCCCATCCACCGCCTTGGTTTCCAGCGCCGTGAAGAGCTCCGAGTACGGCAGGGGCACGGCATTGGCGCCCAGGGTTTTGAAGCTGTCCAGAAAGACATTGTTCTGCATCACACGCAGCTTGATGCCCTCCAGGTCCTCCAGCTTGGCCACAGGCCGCTTGTTGTTGGTGAGGTTGCGGAAGCCGTTTTCCCAATAGACCAGGCCCACCAGCCCCTTTTCTTGCAGCTTGGCCTTGATCTTCTCGCCCACGGGTCCGTCGAGCAGGGCGTCGGCTTCCTTGGTGTTGTTGATCAGGAAGGGCGTGTCCCACAGGGCCATCTCCTTGGTGATACCCACCAGGGTGGCGGTGGAGCCCACCATCATCTCCTGGGCACCGCCGATCAGGGCCTGCTGCATCTGGGTGTCAGGGCCCAGAGCGGCGCCACCGATGGCACGCACCTTCATCTTGCCGCCCGAGAGCTTTTCCACCTGCTCGGCGAAGACCTTGACCGCACGGCCCTGATTGCTGGCCTCGGCCAGACCATAGCCAAAGCGGATCAGTCGCGGCTTGATGTCCTGGGCCTGAGCCAGGGGAGCCAGTGCGGCCAGGGCCACGGCAGCCAGCAGGGTACGGCGAAGCGTCTTCATCATGGAGTCTCCTTGGTTGATTGAGCAGGGGCAGGGATTCGTCAGCGCATCCACGCCACGGGCGCGGTCACGATCTGGGGAAACACGACAAACAGGGCCAGGATCAATGCATAGGTGATCAGGAAGGGGTTCACGCCCCGGATCACCTGGTGCATGGTCAGACGCCCCACGCCGGCCACCACGTTCAGCACGGTGCCTACCGGCGGCGTGATCAGGCCGATGGCGCCGTTGAGCACGAACATCAGACCGAAATACACCGGATCGATGCCGGCCTTGACGGCGATGGGCAGCATCACGGGCGCAAAGATCAGGATGGTGGGGGTCAGGTCCAGCGCGGTGCCGATGATGACCAGCACAATCATCATCACGGCCATCAGCAGGCGCGGCGACTCGATCAGCCCACCCAGCCAACCGCTGAGCAGGCCGGGCAGATCCGCCAAGGTGATCATGTAGCTGGCCACCTGGGCACCTGCGCACAGGAACATCACGATGGCCGTGGTCTTGGCCGCGCGCACCAACACCTGGTGCAGCTGGGGCAGGCTGAGCTCACGATGGATGAACAGCGCCACCACCAGGGCGTAGAAGGCCGCCACAACGGCAGCCTCGGTGGGCGTGAACACGCCCGACTTCATGCCGCCGATGATGATCACCGGCATCAGGATGGCCCAGAAGGCCCGGCCGGTGGCACGCAGGCGTTCGACCAGCGGCAGCGCCGGCTCGCCCGGCAGGTCCAGCTGGCGCAGCGTGATCTTCCAGGCCACGATCAGGCCCAGGCCCATGATCAGGCCGGGCACGATGCCCGACAGGAAGAGCGCCGAGATCGAGGTATTGGTCGTCACGCCGTAGATGACGAAGGGCATGGACGGCGGAATGATGGGCGCGATGATGCCGCCCGAGGCGATCAGGCCGGCCGAGGTGTGCATGGGATAGCCATGCTGGCGCATCATGGGCAGCAGGATGGTGGCCAGGGCCGCGGTGTCGGCCAGGGCCGAGCCGCTCATGCTGGCCATCAGCACCGCAGCGCCAATCGCCACGAAACCCAGGCCGCCGTGGATATGCCCCACCCAGGCCTGGGCCATGCTGATGATGCGACGGCTGATGCCACCTGAATTCATCAGCTCGCCGGCCAGCACAAAGAAGGGCACGGCCAGCAGCGGAAAGCTGTCAATGCCTGCCACCAGGTTCTGGGCCAGCAGCTGGGTGTCCCAGAAGTCCAGGGCCCAGGCCATGCCCGCGCCGGTCAGCACCAGGGCGAAGGCCATGGGCATGCCGATGGCCATGAGCACCAGCATGCCGGCCGAGAACATCAGAAATGCGAGCGCTTCATTGCTCATGAGGGTCTTCTTTCTTGCTCAGCCCGTGGCTTACTCGACATCGACTTCATGCCCCAGATCCAGGGCCTCACCGCGGATCAGCTGCCACAGCGCCATCAGGGCGATGGCCACGGCGCACAGCAGGGCCGGTAGTGGCAGCAGGGCCATCGGATAGCCCAGCACCACCGAGTGGCTGTCCATGCCCACCACCACCTGCTGCCAGGCGCCCCAGGCCAGCAGGACGCAGGCCGTGATCACCGACAGCCGGATCAGCACCGTCATGGCTTGCAGCGCACGAGGCTTGCTGCGCAGGGGCAGCAAGAGGCTGGTGAAGGCCATGTGCTCGCCGCGCGGATAGGCAGCAGTGGCACCGACAAAGACCATCCAGACAAAGAGCAGCCGCGACAGCTCCTCACTGGCGGCAATGCCGCTGCCAAAGCCGTAGCGCAGCACCACGTTGACAAACACGGCCAAGGCCATCACGGCCAGACAGGCCGCCATGAGCGCATCGGTGCACTTGCGCAGGGTTTCATTCATGCTGGTTCTCCTTGTTCGAGCCCAGCCAGGCCAAGGCCTGCTGCAGCTGGGCCTCGGGGGCCTGCGCGGCCGGCACCGCCACGACGCCCGACTCGCCCATCGGCGACTCCAGGGCTGCAAACTGGCTGTCCACCAGGCTGGCCGGAAACAGGTGCTGGGCCGCGCGGGCCGCCACACGGCTCAGGGCCAGCTCACGCGAGATCTCGATGAAGACAAAGCCCAGATCCGGGCGTGCCGCGCGCAGGCGCTCACGATACGCCCGTTTCAGCGCCGAACAGGCCAGCACCACGCCTTGGGGATGGGCCTGGAGCTGACGGCCCAGCTCGTCCAGCCAGCCGGCGCGATCGGCGTCATCCAGCGCAATGCCCGCACGCATCTTGGCGATCGAGGCCGGCGCATGGAAGGCATCACCCTCCACATAGGTCCAGCCCAGCGCCTGCGCCAGGGCGGCACCCAGGCTGGACTTGCCGCAACCGGCCACACCCATCACCACCACTGCCTTCATTGGGATAGCGCTATCCAAATCAATCAAACAAAAGGTGGCGAGCTCAAGAGCCGGCACCACCCGATACACCAAATCGGCCTCCAGACCTCGGCTAGGGGCCGGCCCGGATGGCAAGACTATTGGATAGCGCTATCCTAGCGCCTCGTTACCATCGGGTTACATCAGGGAAACTACTGAAATGAGCGCATATGGCGGGGAAAACACCCCGGCTGCGGAACGAGGGGCGCGTCGGCGCCGCTCCAGCGGGCGGGTCACCTTGCAGGATGTCGCGCAGGCGGCCGGCGTCAGTCCCATCACCGTCTCCCGCGCCTTGCGAGGTGAGCGCGCCGTGGCGCCGGAGCTGGTGGCACGAGTGCAGGCCGCCGTCGCCCAGCTGGGCTATGTGCCCGACCCCGCGGCCCGTGCCCTGGCCTCCAGCCGCAGCTCCCAGGTGGCGGTGCTGATCCCCTTGCTCTCCAATGCCCTCTTCGTGGACCTGCTCGATGCGGTGCAGCGCAGCCTGCTGAGCGCCGGATACCAGACCCTGATCGGCGTCACCCACTACGACCCGGCCGAGGAAGAGGCCTTGTTGCGCAGCTATCTGCTGCATCGCCCGGCCGGCCTCATCGTCACCGGCTTTGACCGCAGCCCGGCCGCCGCCGAGCTGATCGCGGCCAGCGGCGTGCCCTGTGTGCATGTGATGGAAACCAGCCAGCGCGACGGGGTCTACAGCGTGGGCTTCTCCCAGAACGCCGCCGGCCGTGCCATGAGCGAGGCCTTGCTGGCACGCGGCCGGCGCCGCATTGCCTTTGCCGCGGCCCAGCTTGACCCGCGCACCCTGCAGCGCGCCGAGGGCTATCGGGCCGCCCTGCAAGCCGCCGGCTGCTACGACCCGACACTGGAGTTCCTGGACCCGGCGCCCTCCTCCCTGGCCCTGGGTGGCGCCTTGCTGGAGCGGGTG
>NZ_JBKCLH010000203.1:0-2844 GCF_046300915.1 Roseateles sp.
CCGTGGCTCACATAGGGCGAGAGCCGGCTCACCGCGCCCTCCAGCGCATAGCGGCTGCGGGCATAGGCCTGCGGGTCCACTAGGGCCAGGCGGGCCAGGGCTTCCAGCGCTTCGTAGGGGCAGTCCAGGGCGCTGCCGTCCACCCGCCAGGGGGCGGGCGCGTGGCGCCGCACATTCTCGGCATTGAAGAGATAGGGCTGGCGGCTGCCCGTGCCCGCCACCCATTGCCAGCTCAGGTGGTTGCTGGCCAGGTCGCCGTCCAGGAGATGGCCGTAGAGCCAGTCGGCGCCCACGCGCCAGTGCAGCTTGCGCCCATGCACCAGATAGCTGGCCAGCCAGAGCCGCGCGTGGTTGTGCAGCCAGCCCTCGTCGTAGAGCTGGGCCACGGCGCGGTCGATCACGGCCAGGCCCGTGCGACCCTGACGCACATCCTCCGGTAGCTCCTTGAGGTAGGCGCTGCCCGGCAGGGGGCCGGGGTGCAGATCCTGCAGGATGGCCTCGCCGCGCCAGTGCCAGCTGTCCTGGAAGTACTCGCGCCAGCCCAGCTCATAGACCCAGCTGTGCTGGGGCTTGAGCCCGGGGTGGCGCGCGGCCGCGGCCTGCAGCAGCTCGGGCAGGGCCAGCAGGCCGTGGCTCACATAGGGCGAGAGCCGGCTCACCGCGCCCTCCAGCGCATTGCGGCTGCGGGCATAGGCCTGCGGGTCCACTTGGGCCAGGCGGGCCAGGGCGGCGCTGCGGCGCGGCGGGAAGGGCGTATTCATCATGGGGTGCAGGTGGCGGTGTCGGCCTCGCGCAGGGCCTGGGCCTGGCGCTGTATGGCCTGGCGCTCGGCCTCGTCCAGGCGCTGGGCATTGCGGAACTGCATGGCCAGGCGGGGGTTGCCGCCCAGCTGATCGGCGTGGCGGATCAGGAAGTCCCAGTACTGCACGGTGAAGGGGCAGGCCGATTCGCCGTGGCGCAGCTCGGGCCGGTAGCGGCAGCCGCTGCAGTGCGGGCTCATGCGCTGGATGTACTTGCCGCTGGCGATATAGGGCTTGCTGGCCATCAGGCCGCCGTCGGCGTACTGGCTCATGCCCAGGGTGTTGGGCAGCTCCACCCATTCCACCGCGTCCACATAGACGGCCAGGTACCAGGCGTGGATCTCGCGCGGCGCCACGCCGCGCAGCAGGGCGTAGAGCCCGGTGAGCATCAGGCGCTGGATGTGGTGGGCGTAGCCGGTGTCCAGGGTCTGGACCAGGGCGTCGCGCAGGCAGGCCATCTCGGTCTCGCCGCTCCAGTACCAGGCGGGCAGGGGCTGCTGTGCGTCCAGGGCATTGAGCTCCAGATAGTCCGGCATGCGGGTCCAGTAGATGCCGCGCACATACTCGCGCCAGCCCAGGATCTGGCGGATGAAACCCTCGGCGCTGGCCAGGGGCACCCGGCCCGCGCGATAGGCCGCCTCGGCCGCGGCCACCACCTCGCGCGGCGTGAGCAGCTTGAGGTTGAGCGCGGCCGAGAGCTGGGCGTGATAGAGCCAGGGCTGGCCCGGCCAGATGGCATCTTGATACTGGCCGAACAGGGGCAGGCGCTCCTCGATGAAGCGCGAGAGCGCCCGCAGCGCGCTCTCGCGCGTGAGCGGCCAGGCAAAACGCGCCAGGCGGCCGGGGTGACGGGCAAAGCGCTGCGCCACCAGGGCCAGCACCTCCTGGGTCAGGGCGTCGGGCGGCTCCCACAGGGGCTCGGGGAGCAGACCCGGACCGCGCGCATCGAAGGCGCCGCGGTTCTCGGCATCGAAGTTCCACTGCCCGCCCAGGGGCTCGCCCTGCTCGTCCAGCAGCACGCCGTGGCGGCGGCGCTGCTCGCGGTAGAAATACTCCATGCGCAGCTGCTTGCGGCCGCGCGCATGGGCGGCGAACTCGCGCACGCTGCAGAAGAAGTGCCGGTCCTCCCGCACGTCCAGCGCCAGGCCGGCCTGGGCGGCCACCCCGCGCAGGGCCTGCAGCACGCGCCAGTCGCCCGGCGCCGTCATGACCAAGGCCTGGGGGCGCAGTTCCTGGATGGCAGCGGCCAGCTCGGCGGCCAGGCTGCCACGGTTGTCCGGCGCGTCCAGGCGCCGGTAGTGCAGGGGCCGCCCGGCGCGCTGCAGGGCCAGGGCGAAATGCCGCATGGCCGCCAGAAAGAGCGCGATGCGCGGCTGGCTGGACCAGACATGGGTGGATTCCTCGGCCACCTCGGCCATCCAGACCGCGTCCCGCGCGGGGTCGAAGCCGTCGAAGGCGCTGGCCCCCAGATCCAGCTGGTCGCCCAGCACCAGCACCAGATGGCGCAGCCGCGGCTCAGCCATGGCGGGCGCGCGCGCGGCGGCAGGCCTCGGAGCAGTAGCGCACCTCGTCCCAGACCTTGGCCCAGCGCCGGCGCCAGCTCATGGGCCGGCCGCAGGCGGCGCAGGGTTTGCTGGGCAGGGCCTGCTTGTTACCCCGAAAACCAGAGGCTTCGCGCATGCCGCCCTCAGCGCCGCCACAAGGGGCGCAAGCGCAGGAACAGGCGGTAGCCCAGCTCCAGCAGGGCGGGCAGGGGGCCGCGGTTGAGCAGGCGGCCCAGCCAGGCCCAGCGCGGCAGACCCTGCCACAGGGCCAGGAAGCCGCGGGCGCCGCTGATCAGGCGACCCCGCTCATCCCGCACATGCAGGCGGGCCAGGGCGGTCTCGCGGTCCAGGCCCGGGCCCAGGGCCTGGGGCTCGCAATGGGCGGCGTCCACCCAGCACAGCTGTTCGGCGCCGGGCTGGCTGCGGTAGAGCGCGATCTCGCGCCGGCAGACCGGGCAGGCGCCGTCGTAATAGACGGTGAGCGCTGCGGGGCGGGTCGT
>NZ_JBKCLH010000204.1:0-6275 GCF_046300915.1 Roseateles sp.
CACCACGACTGCATCGACTTTATCCATGCGGACGATTGTGCCCAGGGCAGCGCCCGCCGCTGTTTCGGTGTTCACTAATTCACGAGGGCCCGATTACGAGGTCTGACTAAGGGCTTTTCCCCAGAAGCCCGAGCGCGTCGGCAGCGCACACTTGCGCCCGAGTTCGCCCCATGAGGGCGACAGGCGCACAAGACGCCATCACGCCGCGTACCGGAGGGCGGCCAGCGAGGGATCATCCGTCATGCACAGCCAATCGATGCAGCCGCCATCCGGAGAGCGGCCGCGCAGCGTCCTGATCGTCGACGACAGTCGGGCAATACAGGCCATCATGCGCCGTGCGCTGGAGCAGTCCAATGCGCTGCCACCTTTGAACATCCGCACCGCCAGCAGCGCCGAGCAGGCGCAGGCCCTGGTCGAGGACGAGACGCCCGATCTGCTGCTGTCCGACTGGCATATGCCGGGCATGGACGGCGCCGCGCTGATGCGCTGGCTGCGCCGCCACGGCCACGGCGGCCTGCCCATAGGCGTGGTCACCACCGAAACACGCAGAGATCAGCTGGATCGGGCCCGCGAGCTGGGGGCGAGCTTCGTGCTCAACAAGCCCTTTGACGATGTGTCCCTGTGCCAGGCCGTGGGCGAGGCGCTGAGTCGGCCCATGGCAGCGCCGGCGGACATCATGCATGTGCCAGACCTGCCCCGTGGCGCCGCCCTGGAGTCCCTGGCCCAGCTGCAGCAGCAGATCTATATGCATATCGGAACACGGGGTTTCGAATTGCTGCGGGCCGAGCCCGACGCGCGGCTGGCCGAACGCGAGCAGCAGCTGGTCGCCCTGTACGGCAGCACCCAGCGCAGCGGTCTCTATGCGCTGGGACTGCTCGACACCGCGGCCTGCTGGCTCATTGGCGGGGCCGCCAGTGGTTTGAGCAGCGCCGAGATCCAGACCGGCATCGCGTCCGGCACCGAACCCGGCACTCGCGTGGTGGATCAGGCGGGGCGCCTGCTTCAGGCCTGCGCCCCCCTGCTGCGCAAGCGCAGCCCGGCCGATCAGGTGGCCCTGAGTGCGGCACGACTGGTGCGACAGCGTTTTGACAAACTCCCGGAACTGCTGCAACAGCATCTGGGACGCAGCGAATTCACGCTGCGCATCAAATCCCTGGGCCAAGGGCGACTGAGTTTTCTGCTGGTATGAGTCTTCTTCTGAGTCTGAGCCTGGAACAGATTGCCGCGCTGGGCGTGCTGCTGGCCAACGGCGTTTTCGTGATCGTGGCGGTTGCCGCCTATCTGCGCATGAATAGCGAGGAGGATCGGCGACAGCGCTTCCTGAGCCATGCGCTGGGTGACAGCCGCGAGGCCGGCCAGGCCCTCAAGTCCATCGTGCGTGATCTGCAGCGCCTGATGGAGCGCATTGAACGTGCCGCCCTGGGGCGCGGCGGCAACGAAGCGCCTGCCTCTGAGCGCAGCCAGGCTGGGGGCCGCCTGCAGGCGGAGCCAGAAGACAGCGCCCTGCCCTCCAGCGAGGAGGAGCAGATGGACTTTGCGCGACTCAGCCCTCCGGAACAGTGCCCGACCATCGGCGACTATGCCGAGTGGCGCCGCCTGCAGCAGGTAGAGCTGGCCCGCTTGCTGCAGCAACGCCGCAAGCTCCTGCAAGCCCTGGATCAGGCCCGCGCCGCAGCCGCCTCGCGCCGTGGGGCCGGTGGCAACACGCGCAGCGACAGCCTGGAGTTGCAGCGCGCACGCCAGCGCCTGGCGGAAATGCAGGCCGAGCTGGAGCGCGCGCAGGTGGAGCGCTCCTTTGTCGAGGATCGATTGCTGAACCTGGACGAGGAACTCACCCGGGAAAAGATTCGCGCCGCCAATCTGCAGCGGCGCATCGAGGCCCTGGAGCAAGCCGAGGCCGCCGAGGCCTGAGCCAAGGCTTCAGGCCTGCGGCTCCCCGCTCTCACGGCAGGCCGCAAGCTCGTGCACCAGCACCAGCCCCGCATCGGGGCTGAACTCTCCGGCCGCCAGCCGCGCCCGCAGGGCGGCGGGCTCCAGGGCCAGAAACTCCGCCACCTCGCCGTCCTGGTTGCTGGGCATGAAATGCGCCGGGAGGCAAAGCCGGTAGATGTGCAGAACCTCGTCGTGCAGGCCCTCGCCCGGCACCACGCGGCAACTGCGTAGCACGCCCGCTGACTGCAAGTCCCGGCTGAGCGCTGGGGGCACACCCGCTTCCTCCCAGAGCTCACGCCGGGCGCAGTCCAGCGGAGCCTCGCCCGCACTCAGGCCGCCGGCGGCAAGATTGTCCAGCTTGCCCGGGTCGGTCGCCTTGCTCAGGGCGCGGCGGCCACAGAGCATGCGAGCGTCGGGCCACCAGCCATTGATGTGCACCGCCCGACTCATCAGACCGAAGAAGCGAAAGGCCGCGCGCTCCAGGCGGAACAGTTCGGCGCCGCGCTCGGTGCAGGGATCAGCCATCGGCGCCTCGCAGGCATAGGCCTCACCGCGCCAGCCGCGAATCAAACCGCGATCGCGCAGTGCCAGGGCCGCGGCCTGGATCAGCGGCGAGCGCTCGGCCTCGGGTGGGCGCCAGCGCAGCTCGCCATCGACCAGCGCAGCATGCGAGGCCAGCAAAGGCAGGACAGCCTCGCGGTGGCCGGGAGCCAGGCGGCCTATGGGCAGCTCATCGAGCCATAACCGGGGCCAGTCTTGCTCAGGCAAGGATTCAATCATGGCCACGGGCCTTCTTGACGCATCTGTGGAGCATGGGCCGGATTCTCCACCAGGGGCCGGCGTGGTCCGGATGGGGCAGGCTGGAAGCCGGTCGGCAGAGGCCATGCCCGTGTAGGCGCCGCACAAAGAAAAACCCCGCGGTTCTTGCGAACGCGCGGGGTGATCCTGGTGGGCGGTGCAGGGTTCGAACCTGCGACCCCTGCCGTGTGAAGGCAGTGCTCTACCGCTGAGCTAACCGCCCGGTATCTGGCGGGTGAGTGCCACTGCAATCCTGATGCCCTGAAGCTTGGTGGGCGGTGCAGGGTTCGAACCTGCGACCCCTGCCGTGTGAAGGCAGTGCTCTACCGCTGAGCTAACCGCCCGGTCTGGTCACCCGACAAATCTGCTCTGCATTGCTGCCAAACAAATTCATCAACCGGGAAGCCAATGATTATGCCATGGATTTTTGAATATCCGCAAGTGATTCAGTGAGCTTGCCAGATCCTCTTGCCGCCGCTGGCCTTGTCCAGCTCGGCCAGCACCTTCTCGTGGGCCTGGAGTTCGGCCTCGCTGGCCACGAGCACGGGCAGCGCGAAGCGGCTGAAGTCCACGGCCTCGAACTGGGCATCCCCCGCCGCCTGGCCGCCATTGCTGCTGGCGCCGGACTCGTCGATGACCAGGGAGTCCTGGCCGCGGGTCATATTGATATAGACCTGGGCCAGCAGCTCCGCGTCCAGCAGCGCGCCGTGGAAGCTGCGGTTGGAGTTGTCCACCTCCAGGCGGCGGCACAGCGCGTCCAGCGAGTTGGCCTTACCCGGGTACTGGTCGCGCGCCATCAGCAGGGTGTCGCGCACGCCGGCCACCACATCGTGGATGGGCGGGCGGCCCAGGCGCTTCATCTCCGCATTCACAAAGCCCAGGTCGAAGGGGGCGTTGTGGATCACCAGCTCGGCGCCGCTCACATACTCGATGAATTGATCGGCAATCTCGGCGAACTTGGGCTTGGTGGACAGGAACTCGTCCGTCAGCCCGTGCACCTTGAGCGCTTCCTCATGGCTGGAGCGCTCGGGGTTGATGTAGATATGAAGGTTGTTGCCGGTGAGCTGGCGGTTGACCATCTCCACGCAGCCGATTTCGACCAGACGGTCACCGCCCTCGGCGTACAGGCCGGTGGTTTCGGTATCGAAGAAGATTTGACGCATGGGAACTCAGGAAGCAGCGCTGGCGCCGCGGGCGCGGCGACCGGCCCAGAGCCAGATGGCGATGCCGGCGGCAATCATGGGCAGGGACAACCATTGTCCCTGACTCAGGCTCAGAGCCCGCAGGCCCAGGAAGTCGTCGGGCTCGCGGAAGAACTCGGCCAGGAAGCGGAAGAAACCGTAGCCGATCAGGAACATGCCCGAGACCTGGCCGGTGGCACGGGGTTTCTTGGCATAGAGCCAGAGCAGCACGAAGAGCAGCAGACCCTCACCCAGGAACTGGTAGAGCTGGGAGGGGTGGCGGGCAATGCCACCGTCATGCGCCTGCGGAAACACCATGGCCCAGGGCAGCGAGGGATCGGCCGCGCGGCCCCAGAGCTCGCCGTTGATGAAGTTGCCCAAGCGGCCCGCGGCCAGACCCGTGGGCACGCAGGGCGCGATCAGATCGGTCACCTCGAAGAAGCTGCGCTGGCGCAGCTTGGCAAAGAGCCACATGGCCACGATCACGCCCAGCAATCCGCCGTGAAAGGCCATGCCGCCCTTCCACACCGCCAGGATCTCGGCCGGGTGGCTCAGGTAGTAGGCCGGCTTGTAGAAGAGCACATAGCCCAGGCGCCCGCCCAGCACCACGCCCAGCACGCCGAAGAAGAGCAGATCGTCCACATCGCGCCGGGTCCAGCCGCGGCTGGCGAACTGGGGCTGAGCGATCTTGCGCGTGGCCAGCCAGAGGAAGAGACCGAAGGCCGCCAAATAAGTCAGGCCGTACCAGTGCACGGCCAGGGGGCCCAGGCTGATGGCGATGGGGTCGAACTGGGGATGGACCAGCATGGCGGCAGCGTCTCTCGCTCAAGGGATACAGGTCGCGCATCATACGGGGCCGGCCACCCTGCGCCGTGTGATGCCCCGGGCCCCGCCCCGCCCTCAAGTCGCCACCAAGGCCTCGCGCACATGGGCCACAAAGCGCTGCACCGCGGGCGGCGCGCCGGGCCGCCAGATCAGGCTGGTGGCGCTCACCGGCACGGGCCCCTCCACCGGCCGGTAGACCACACCGCTGCGCTGCAGGCCCATCACCGATTCCGGCACCCAGGCCACGCCCATGCCGGCCGAGACCAGGTTGACGATGGTCTGCATCTGGATGGCCTCCTGGGCGATCTGCGGGGCGCGGCCATGCGCGCGGTAGAAACCCAGCACCGCGTCGAAGAGCGAGGGCGCGATCTCGCGGGGGAAGATCACCAGGGGCAGATCCAGGATGTCCGCCGCGGCAAGCTGGGCCTGCCCGGCCTGGGGCAGCTCGGCCGGCAGGGCCAGCACCAGGGGCTCGCGGGCAATGGGCAGGGCCTCGAAGCCACTGGGCAGGGCCTCGGGGGCGTGGATCACGAAGCCGGCATCCAGGGCCTCGGCCGCGAAGTCCTGCAGCTGCACGTCCAGCGTGGCCTCGCGCAGGCTGAGCTGGATGCCAGGCTGCTGCTCGCGAAAACGCCGCAGCCAGCGCGGCAGCTCGCCAAAGCCCACGGTGGAGACAAAGCCCAGGCGCAGCCGCCCCTGGCGCCCCTCGGCTGCGGCCCGGGCCCGGGCCGGCAGGGCTTCCAGCTCGGCCAGCAGGCGCCGCGCCTCGGGCAGCAGGGCCTCGCCGGCAGGGCTCAGGGCCACCGAGCGGCTGCTGCGCTCGAACAGGCTCACGCCCCCAGCTGGGCCTCCAGCTTCTGGATCGCCTGGGTGAGCGGGGGCTGGGTCATGTGCAGGCGCGCGGCCGCCCGGCCGAAGTGCAGTTCCTCGGCCACGGCCAAGAACTGGCGCAGGCTACGCGGCTCAATCATTCATGTAATCCATATCAATAAAGAATGAATAATATATTTGAAAGCTAGCCAGCCGCGCCGGATACTGGCGCCTCCCCAGCATGAACGGACTCGCCAGGAGACCTTGCCCATGAGCTACAACCGCCGCTCCAAGAACATCACCGAGGGCGTGGCCCGCGCGCCCAACCGCTCCATGTACTACGGCATGGGCTACCAGGAGAGCGACTTCGGCAAGCCCATGATCGGCGTGGCCAACGGCCACTCGACCATCACGCCCTGCAACTCCGGCCTGCAGAAGCTGGCCGACGCGGCCGTGATCGGCCTCAAGGCCGCCGGCGCCAATGCCCAACTCTTCGGCACGCCCACCATCTCGGATGGCATGGCCATGGGCACCGAGGGCATGAAGTACAGCCTGGTCTCGCGCGAGGTGATTTCCGACTGCGTGGAAACCTGCGTGGGCGGCCAGTGGCTGGACGGCGTGATGGTGATCGGCGGCTGCGACAAGAACATGCCCGGCGGCATGATGGGCATGCTGCGCGCCAATGTGCCGGCCATCTACATCTACGGCGGCACCATCAAGCCCGGCCAC
>NZ_JBKCLH010000205.1:0-16668 GCF_046300915.1 Roseateles sp.
GTGCCCACGGCCTTGGGCACAAGGGCCGATTCCCCCGAGAGCAAGGCCTCGTCGGCCGCCGTGCTGCCCTGCTCCACGCGGCCATCGGCCGCGAAGGCCGCGCCCAGCGGAACTCGGATCAAATCTCCGGGACGCAAGCGGCTGGGCAGCACCCGCTCACTGCGCCCATCATCGGAATCGAGCACACGCTCCACCAGATCCGGCAGGCGAGAGACGGCACTCTCCAGCTCCTGAGCCACCCGGTGGCGGGCCCGCAGCTCCAGCCAGCGCCCGGCCAGCAGAAAGCTGACGAACATGGTCAGCGAGTCGAAATAGACCTCGTGCCCGAAAGGCCCCGCCGGATCGAAGGTGGCGCCGCTGCTGGCAATGAAGGCCACCGCAATGCCCAGGGCCACCGGCACGTCCATGCCCAGGCGACGCTGGCGCAGCTGTGCCCAGGCATTGGTGAAGAAGGGGCCGGCCGAGAACAGCAGCACCGGCAGGGACAGCACCCAGGAGCCCCAGTTCAGCAGACGGCGCAGGTCATCGCTGAGTTCACCTGGACCCGCCACGTAGGAGGGCCAGGCCAGCATCATGACCTGCATCATCATGAAGGCGGCCACAAAGAGGCGCCAGACCGCTCGACGCTGCTCGCGCTCGCGCAGCTCCCGCGCACTGGCGGTCAGATCAGGCTCGGCCCCATAGCCGACGCCACGCACACGGGCCAGCAACTCGCTCAGCCGAGCGCGCCGAGGATCCCAGCGCAGTTGCAGGCGCTCTGCCGCTGCATTGACTCGGGCAGACAGCACCCCGGGCTGCCCTTCAAGGGCTCGCTCGATGATGCCGGCACAAGCCGCGCAGTGCAGACCCGAAAGCCGCAGCCGGGACAGGGCCTCGCCCTCGCCGCGCCATTCGGTGAAGCCACTCTGAGCCTCTGGCTCATCCAGGGCGGGCAAGTCGTCGGGTGAAAGGGAAGCACTGATCATCATGGGCCTGTCGCTCGGCCCATAATCTAGAGATCACCCCCCTCCTGAGACATGATCTATATCAAGACACTGGCCTTGGCCCTTCTGGCTTCCGTATTCGGCGCAAGCACTTGGGCCCAAAGCGCAGCGCAGCAACTCCCCGCCATCCAGCTCAGCGCCGGCATGCATCTGATCCAGGCCGAAGTGGCCGAGACCCAGGAGCAGCGCGCCATCGGCCTGATGCACAGATCCAGCATGCCCACCAACGCCGGCATGCTCTTCGTATTCGAGCAGGCGGGCGTGCAGTGCTTCTGGATGAAAAACACCCTGCTCCCGCTGTCCATTGCCTTTGTGGCCGATGACGGCAGCATCGTGAACATTGCGGATATGCAGCCCATGTCCGAGGCATCCCATTGCTCCACCAAGCCGGTACGCTATGCCTTGGAGATGAATCAGGGCTGGTTTGCCAAGCGCGCCATCAAGGCCGGCAGCAAGCTGCGCGGCGGCCCCTGGAAATAGTCTCAAGCAGGCTGTCTGAAACAGCCTTCACCGCGGGAATGTGCCGCGGCTGGAGCGCCAAAATGCAAAAAGGACCGGGCTTTCGCCAGGTCCTTTTTGATATCCAAGAAAACTTGGTGGGCCCTGTAGGATTCGAACCTACGACCAACGGATTAAGAGTCCGCTGCTCTACCAACTGAGCTAAGAGCCCCCGAACCTGACAACACCTGCCGGCCTAGACCGACAGCAGCGCATCGAAAACAGTACCAGCAAAAACTGGTGGGTTGTGCAGGATTCGAACCTGCGACCAACGGATTAAAAGTCCGCTGCTCTACCGACTGAGCTAACAACCCTTGTTTGTTTTCTTGCTCTTCAGCAGAGCCTCACATTATAGGAGTGAAAAAACGCTCAGCGCAAGGACTTGTGAAGAAATTTTTTCAAAAGTTCTGCGGCGGCTGCCATGCCGAAGCTGGCCGTCACGGTGACGCTGGAACCATAGCCATGGCAGTTGAGACTGCCGTCCACGCCGGCGCCCTCGCCCAGATCGCAGCCAGCCTCGCTCGGACGCAGCACCGGCTCGCGCGAGAACACGCAAGACACGCCCATCTTCTCGCCCGTGCCGCGCGGCGCGGCGTGGAACTTGCGCAGGCGCTGGCGCAGCGAGGCCAGCAGCGGGTCATGCGTGACCCGCCCCAGGTCCTCCACCTCCAGCAGATGCGGTGCGCGCTTGCCGCCGGCCGCGCCCACCGTCACAAAGGGCAGGCCGCGCTCATGCGCCCAGGCGGCCAGGGCGGCCTTGGCGCGCACCTGGTCGCAGGCATCGATCAGGCCGTCCAGGGCGGGTTCGTCCGGGCCCAGCAGGGCCGGCCAGTTCTGCTCGTCCACGAAGTCCTCGATGCTGCGCACTGCACAGCCGGGATGGATGTCCGCAATGCGCTGGCGCAGGGCCTCGGCCTTGGCCATGCCCACCGTGGCGCCCAGGGCCTGCACCTGGCGGTTGATATTGGACTCGGCCACATGGTCCAGATCGATCAGGGTGAGCGAGGCCACGCCCGAGCGGGCCAGAGCCTCGACGGCCCAGGAACCCACGCCGCCCAGACCGACCACCGCAAAGCGCGCGCCGCGCAGACGCGTGTAGTCAGCATCGCCATAAAGCCGGCGCAGGCCACCGAAGCGCCGCTCCAGATCGGCTTCGTTCAGCTCAAGGGTAGCGCTCATCAGACCATGCGCTCCAGGCGCCACACTTGGTAGCGCAGGGCCAGCACCGCGCCGGCCACGATGGCGGCCAGGGCAATGAAGCTGCCCAGGCTGAGCGTGGAGACGCCCGAGAGGCCCTGGCCCACGGTGCAGCCCAGGGCCACCACGCCGCCCACGCCCATCAGCACCGCGCCCACCAGATGGTTGGCCGTGTCTTCCACGCCGCGGAAGGCCTCCCAGCGAAAGCTGCGCGTGGCCAGGGCACAGACGGCCGAGCCGGCGATCACGCCCAGCACGGCCACCACGCCCAGGGTCAGCACCTTGCTCTTGTCGCTGAAGAACATCAGCCAGTCCAGGGTGCCGGCAAAAGGCGCCACAAAACTCAGGGCCTCCATGCGCTGGGGCGCGCTGCCGCCCAGAAAGGTTTCTTCCAGGGTCTCGGGATGCTCGGCCACATGGCCCAGCACGCCCGACACCCACCAGATGCCCACGATCACCAGGCCGCTGCCCAGGCCGCCTGCCAGCACCTCGCCGCGACGTCCCTCGGCGCGCGCCAGCACCCAGGCCAGCAGGGCTCCGCCCAGCAGCAGGCCCAGCACCAAGGCCGCCTGACGCGGGCTCTGGCCCAGGGCACCGGCCAGCAGGGAGGGCAGATCCTGGCCGGTTGGCAGCGCGAGGGCCACGGTATCCACCGTGTTGACCCGGGCCACGCCCGTGATGCCGCGCAGGGTGGCGAAGGCGGCCACGCCCATCACCACAAAGACCACCAGGGACTTGAGATTGCCCGCGCCGATGCGCACCAGGGTCTTGTTGCCACAGCCCGAGGCCAGCACCATGCCGAAACCGAACATCAGACCGCCCACGATATAGGACAGCCACAGCAGGCGAGGCGCGGCATAGATGCTTTTGCCCGCCTCCACCCAGCCCAGATAGACCATGGTGTTGAAGCCCAGGATGGCGACGGCAATGGCCAGCACCCACATGCGCATGCGTGCCCAGTCGCCCATGTTCACGATGTCGGCAATCGCGCCCATGGTGCAGAAATGCGTGCGCTGGGCCAGGGCTCCGAAGACAAAAGCCAGGGCGAAGCCGGCCCACAGCACCTGCTGGGTCAGGCTATTGATATCGATCTCTTGCATGGGGCGGGATTCTAGGCGGCACCCTGCGGCCCAGCGCGCGTGCAGCAAAAAGCCCCGGGCCACGCGAACGCGGCACCGGGGCCTGGGGCTGTTGAGCCTAGGGACTCAGCGCAGCGTGCTCAGCCGTTCCTTGGCAGCCTGGGCCGCCTCGGTGCCCGGATAAGCCTTGATCAGATCTTCCAGGGTCCGGCGGGCGCCCTTCACCTCCTTGAGCTCGATCTGGCAATTGGCCTGGGCCAGCAAGGCCTCGGCCGCGCGCGGATGCGCGGGATTGCCAGACACAAAAGCCTTGAAGGTGGCGATCGCATCCTTGTAGTCGCGCTTGCCATACAGGGCGTTGCCCAGCCAGAAGCGCACCGAGTCGGCATAGCCACTGGTCGGGTAGCGCTTCTGGAAGGCCGTGAGTGCAGTCGCAGCCTCGGAGAACTCGCCTCGCCGGACGGCGGCCATGGCCGCGTCGTACTGAGCCTTCTCCTCGGGAGCAGCGTGGAACTCGCGGCCATCCACGACCACCTTCTGTGGCTCCAGCGGACGCAGACGTGTTTCCAGCGCCTGAGACTGGTCAGCCTGACGGCGCTGGGTCTCGGAGAGATCACGCGCCAACTGCTCGTTCTGGCCGCGCAGACGAGCCACCTCACCCCGCAGCGCCTCGATCTGGGCATTGAGATCCAGCACGCTGCGGCGCAGCGGAGTCAACTGCTCCTGCAGCTGCTCCAGCTCCTTGCGGCGCGCCTCCTCGCTTTGCGTCTGGCGCGCGCGCAAGTCCAGGATGGCCTTGCGTGCCTCGTCATCCGAGAACAATGCCTGAGCCGGCTGGCTGGACAGGGTCGCCCCCAGAAGCACCAGGCTGCTCAGAGCGGATCTCAAGCCCATGCTCATCTCACTTGTCCTTCAGCTCGACGCGACGGTTCTTGGCCCAGGCGGCCTCGTCGCTGCCTTGCGCAGCCGGGCGCTCCTTGCCGAAGCTCACCGGCTCCACGCGTGCGGCGGGCACGCCCAGCAGGCTCAGGGACTTGGCCACGGCCTCGGCACGCTTCTGGCCCAGGGCCAGGTTGTACTCGCTGCCACCGCGCTCGTCGGTGTGACCTTCCAGGCGCAGAGCGACCTTGTTGTCCACGCTCATGCGCTTGGCGTGCGCATCGATCACGTTCTGGAAGTCGGACTTGACCACATAGCTGTCGAAGTCGAAATAGACCACGCGCTTGTCGGACACGGCCTGAGCGGCCTGAGCCGCCAGATCCACCGTCTGGACACGCGACTCGGCCACGGGTGCGCCGCTACCGGCATTGGCATTGGTCGCAGGGGCCGTCGGACGGGTTTCGACCGGTGCCGGCTCGTCCAGCTTGGTGGAGCTGCAGCCCACCAGGGCGGCAGCGGCCAGGACGGAAAGCGCCAGCTTGTGCATCTTCATCTCAATCACTCCTCAGGAAATGCCCCGAAAGTGCGGGGCGACACGAAAAGACTTGAAAAGGGGCGAGAGCTCAGCGACCGAAAGGCCCCCAGGTGGGCTCACGCACATCGGCCGTGGTGGACACCAGCTTGGCCTTGATCCGGCCATCCAGCGTGCTGGTCATCAACACATCGCGGCCGCCAACGCGGGTGGCATAAACCAGCAGGCGGCCATTGGGCGCAAAGCTGGGGCTCTCGTCCTCGCTGGTGTCGCTGATCTGCTGCACCGCACCGCTGCCCAGATCCTGCACGCAGACCTTGAAAGCGCCGCCCTGGCGGGTCACGAAGGCCAGGGTCTTGCCGTCCGGGCTGATCGCCGGGCTGATGTTGTAGCTGCCGCTGAAGGTCACGCGCTCGGCCGCGCCACCGGCGGCCGGCATGCGATAGACCTGCGGACCACCGCCGCGATCGCTGACGAAGAAAATCTGCTGCCCGTCGGGCGAGAACACGGCCTCGGTATCGATGGCCAAGCTCTGGGTCAATCGACGCAGGCCAGAGCCGTCGCGACGGATCAGGAAGAGCTGTGAGCCCCCCTCGCGCGAGAGCGTCATCACCAGGCTCTGCCCGTCGGGAGAGAAGGACGGGGCACTATTGCTGCCGCGGAAGTCGGCCAGCGCACGCCGCTGACCGGTCGCCAGGCTCTGCAGCCAGACCACGGCCTTGCGCGTCTCGAAGGACACATAGGCCAGTTCCTTGCCATCGGGCGACCAAGCCGGCGAGATGATGGGGTCGGGGCTGCCCAGGGCGATCTGACCACCCTCGCCATCGGCATCGGTGACGCGCAGGCTGTAGCGCCCGCCCGCCTTGGTCACATAAGCCATGCGGGTGGCAAAGACGCCGCGCTCGCCGGTGAGCTTCTGGTAAATCGTGTCGGCAATGCGGTGCGCGGCCAGACGCACATCATCGGGCGCCACGGCATGGGCCTCGCCGCCCAGGTCCTGGCCCTTGACCACATCCCAGAGCTTGTAGCGCAGGTCCACGCGACCGTCGGCCAGGCGGGCCGCCGAGCCGGCCGCCAAAGCATCGGCCTGGCGAGCGCGCCAATCGGTCCAGACAGGCTGACTCGTCTCATTCAGGCCGGCGGCGGCATCGATCACGCGGAACTGGCCGCTACGCTCCAGGTCGGCACGGATGATGGCGGCCACGGGCTGGCCGGCGCTGGCCTCGCTGCGGAACTCGCCGATGGCGATGGGCAGCTGGGTGCCCCCCACGCCCGAGATCTCAACACGGAACTGCGCCAGCGCCGGTCCGGTGCACAGGGCGGCTGCAGCGCCCATCAGGTGACGCCGATTCATCGACGGAAGGGCTTGCGCGGCGGCAGGGAAGGTCTTGTGATCGGTCATGCGCTCGCTAAACATGGGCATTGCTTGCGTCAATGCCCCCACGGACATTGCGTGGGGCCGTATTTTGCCTGAGCCCACAACAGCCCCGCAGCGCGACCAGGCTATCTAGGTCTCAAACCTTGGGGCCAACTACATGAGCACGATGTCGTAGTGCTCGGTCTGGTTGGTCGGCTCGGCGGTCAAGGAAATGGGCTTGCCAATGAAGTCCGACAGGCCCGCCAGGTGCTGGCTTTCCTCGTCCAGCAGCATCTCCACCACATTGGCCGCCGCCACCACGCGGAACTCCTTGGGCGAGAACTGGCGCGCCTCTCTCAAGATCTCGCGCATGATGTCGTAGCAGACGGTGCGGGCGGTCTTGATCTGGCCGCGGCCATCGCAGGTCGGGCAGGGCTCGCAGAGCATGCGGGCCAGCGATTCGCGGGTGCGCTTGCGCGTCATCTCCACCAGGCCCAGCTGGGTGAAGCCCCCCACCGTGACCTTGGTGCGGTCCTTGCTGAGCTGCTTGCGAAATTCGCTGAGCACGGCGCTGCGGTGCTCCTCGCGCGTCATGTCGATGAAGTCGACGATGATGATGCCGCCCAGATTGCGCAGGCGCAGCTGCCGCGCGATGGCGCCCGCGGCTTCCAGATTGGTCTTGAAGATGGTGTCGTCGAAATTGCGCGCACCGACAAAGCCACCGGTGTTCACATCGATGGTCGTCATGGCCTCGGTCTGGTCCACGATCAGGTAGCCGCCGGACTTGAGCTCGACGCGACGTGCCAGGGCACGATCAAGCTCGGCATCGATATTGTTCAGATCGAATATGGGGCGCTCACCCCGGTAGTGCTCCAGCTTGGCCGTGGCCGCGGGCATGTACATCTCGCCAAAGGCATGCAGCACCTCGTACTGCATGCGTGAATCGATGCGAATGGATCCGGTGCGGTCGGTGGTCAGATCGCGCAGCACGCGCTCCACCAGGCTCAGATCCTGATGCAGCAGCGTGCCGGGCGGCGAACGGTGCGCGCGTTCCCGAATCTGGCCCCAGGTCTTGCGCAGATAGGCAACATCATTGCCCAGCTCCTCGTCGCTGGCATCCTCGGCATTGGTCCGCAGTATGAATCCCCCGCCGCCGCCCTCTTCCGGCTTGCCCACCAGGGCCTGCATGCGCGCGCGCAGCTGCTCGCGGGTTTCGGGCGAGCCGATCTTTTGGGAGATGCCGATATGGTCGTCCTGAGGCAGGAAGACCAACATGCGTCCGGCAATGCTGATCTGGGTGGACAGGCGTGCGCCCTTGCTGCCGATAGGGTCCTTGATCACCTGCACGGTCAAGGTCTGACCCTCGAAGACCAGGCGCTCAATGGGCACGGGCGCGCCGCTCTCGGCATGATGAGCGCGCGGGGTGGCCCCATTCACATGCAGATCCGCCACATGCAAAAAGGCGGCGCGCTCCAGGCCGATGTCGATGAAGGCCGACTGCATGCCCGGCAGCACGCGTGCCACTTTGCCCGAGTAGATATTGCCCACCAGGCCGCGCTCCAAGGTGCGTTCGATGTGCAGCTCCTGCACCGCGCCGTTCTCAACCACGGCCACGCGGGTCTCCTGCGGAGACCAGTTGATCAGTATGTCTTCCATAGCTTGTGTCTCCTCGCCGGCACGGGCGGCTCCGGGTGGAACCTGGGCCCAACCGACCAAGCACTCTCGTCAGGCGCAGGCCTGGCGAGAGGGCTCGCGCCCCGGGGCTTCAGAGATCAAGACCAGCCTGGCGCAGCAAGCCAGCCGTTTCAAACAGAGGCAGACCCATGATGCCCGAATACGAACCTTCGATGTGCTCGATCCAGCCCGCGATCTGGCTCTGGATGGCATAAGCGCCGGCCTTGCCCATGGGCTCGCCGCTGTCCACATAGCGACGCAGCGCGGCCTCTGGCACGGCGGCAAAGCGCACATGGGACACGCTCAGGGCCAGCGCCTGCTGCCCTTCCCCCCAAGCCAGCGCCACGGCCGTGAGCACCCGATGCGTATGGCCCGAAAGACGACGCAGCATGAGCAGGGCATCCTCGGCGTTGGCAGGCTTGCCCAGGATGGAAGTCCCCAGGGCGACCGTGGTGTCGGAGCAGAGTATGGGGCGTGGCACCAAGCCCCTCGCAGCGCGTCGCGCCACGGCCGCCGCCAGCTTGTTGAGCGTGGCGCGGCGCACGTAGGGATCGGGCAGTTCGCCCGCCTGAACCGCCTCCAGGGCCTCGGCATCCTCATCCGCGCCGGGCAGCAGCAGATCATGCGCCACACCGAGCTGATCCAGCAACTGACGACGGCGGGGACTCTGCGAAGCGAGGTAAATCAAGCTCATGTCTTCATGCTAACAGGGGCATGCAAGCCTCTGCCGCGTGCGGCTCAACGTGCGTAGCGGGCTTCGATCCGCTGTACCGATCCATCCTTGTGCATGGCATCCAGAGCCAGCTTCAGGCGCTGCGCCAGCGCCTCCTTGTCGGGCACCGGCGCCTGACGTGACAAGACCAGAAAGCTGGGCCGGTCCGGCAGCAAGGGGCGGGGCAAGGCGCTGATGCGATCGGCCAGCCCCAGCTCACGCGCGATGTAGCGGGTCACCACGACCTGCCCCGAGATCGCATCCACCCGGCCCGCCAGCAGCATGCGAAGGGTCTGTTCCGCGGTGGCCGTCTCGCTGAGCCTGATCTTGCCCGCAGCCACCTCGGCATCAAAAGCCTCCCCCATGAGAAAGCCCCGCACCTTGCCGACCTGCCGGCCGCGCAGGCTCTCCAGCCCCTCGAAGCTCAGGCTACTGCCCTGCACCACGAACAGCGCATAAGTGCTGTTATGCAGAACCCCCGTAAAAATGGCGAAGCTCTCGCGCTCGGCGCTACGCAGCACGGCCATGGCGGCATCGACACGCCCATCCCGGAGGGTCTCGATGACGCGCTTGAACGGCATCAGCTGGATGTCGAACTCGATGCCCGTGCGCCGCGATAGCTCAGCCAAGATATCCACATCAATGCCGGTGGGCTGCCCCTCCACCAGATAGGAATAGGGTGGGAATGCCACGTCGCCCGCGACGCTGAGCCTGGTTTGGGCATGTGCCAGCCCGAACAGGGACAGCAGCGCAAGCGTGCCGGCCATCCTTGCCCATGAACACCACGCCAGGAGATGTCTCACGATGTCACTCCCGGTGATAGGGGTGGCCGGCCTGCACCGACCAAGCACGGTAGAGCCCTTCGGCCAGCAGCACGCGCACAAAGGCGTGCGGCAGGGTCAGGTCGGACAAGCGTAGCATTTCGTCGGCCGTGGCCTTGAGCGCGGGATCCAGGCCGTCGGGGCCGCCGATGAAGATGGCCACGTCGCGGCCATCGTCCTTCCAGCGCGTCAGGGTCTTGGCCAGCTGCACCGTGGTGACACGCTCGCCGCGCTCGTCCAGGATCACACGACGCGCGCCCTTGGGACAGGCGACTTCAAGGCGCTGGGCCTCGGCCGCCATCATCTGCTCCACGGTCTTGCCGGTGGTGCGCGGCTCGGCCTTGACGGCCTTGAGCTCCAGGCGCAGCTCGGGCGGAAAACGCTTGGCGAAGTCTTCGTAAGCGGTATCCGCCCAGCCGGGCATGCGCTGACCGACCGCGATCAGCAGCAGGCGCATCAGGCCTTCTTGGCGCGGGCCGGGGCGGCCTTCTTGGCGGCCGGCTTGGTCGCAGCCTTGGCTGCAGGCTTGGCCGCCACGGTCTTGCGGGCCGCCGGCTTGGCCACGGGTGCCGCTTTCTTGGCCACGGTCTTCTTGGCGGCCGGCTTGGCGGCGCCCACCTTGAGGGTCTTGACCGGAGCGGCGGTCTTGGCCGGAGCGGCCTTCTTCACGCCGGTGGTCTTGCTCACGGTGCCCTTCTTGGCCGGCGCCTTCTTGGCGGCGGGGGCAGCGCTCTTGGCGGCTGCCTTCTTGGCCGGGGCTGCGGCCTTCTTGGCAGCCGGGGCCTTGGCCTTCTTGGCGACCTTGGGCTCATCGTCCATGGGTTCGGAGGCCTTGACCAGCTTGACCTCGCCATCACCCAGCTTGAGCTTGACGGGCTTGCCGCCCCAGATCTCTTCCAGGTGGTAGTACTCGCGGATGGCCGGCTGCATCACATGCACCACGGCGGCGCCGCAGTCCACGATGATCCATTCGCCGTTGTCCTCGCCCTCGGTGCGCATGACCTGCATGCCGCGCCCCTTGACCGTCTCGCGCACGCTGGAGGCCAGCGCCTTGGTCTGACGGTTGCTGGTGCCCGAGGCGATGATCACGCGCTCGAACAGCGGCGAGAGGTGCTCGGTGTTGAAGACCTGGATGTTCTGGGCCTTCACGTCTTCCAGGCCATCGACGATGGCGCGCTGCAGTTTACGAATGTCCATTCTTGTGTTCTCGCTGGGCCTCAAAGGGCCCCGTAAAGGCGGTGTTGGGCAATATACCCCGCTACCGCATCGCCCACCATGGGGCGGATGTCCTCGCCACGCGACGCCCGGTCGCGCACCTCGGTGGAAGAAATCGCCGATGCCGGCATCTCGATGATCTGAACCCGGTGCGGCGTGCCGGCCAGCTCGGGCGGGGCCTGCACCGGGGTGCCGGCTCGCGCCGCCACCGCCAGCGTGACCCGCTCCAGCAGGGCCGGCCACTCGCGCCAGGTGTGCAGGCGGGCGTACTGGTCCTGGCCGATCAGCAGGAAGAGCTGCTCGCCCGGATGGGCCACCAGGCGCGCCCGCACGGTGTCTATGGTGTAGCTGGCACCGTCGCGCTCCAGCTCGCTATCGTCCACCGCAAAGCGCGGCTCGCCGGCAATCATCAGCTCGACCATGGCACGCCGGTGCGCGGGCGAGGCCAGGCCGCGGCCGGCGCCGCCCTGCAGCTTCTGCCAGGGCCGCCCGGCGGGCAGCCACAGCAGCCGGTCCAGGCTCAGCTGGGCCAGCGCGCTGCGCGCCAGCGAGAGATGGGCCAGATGTACCGGATCGAAGCTGCCGCCGAAGAGGCCGATCCGCGCCCCCTCGGGCGCCGGGTTCACAGCCACAGCGCGCTGGGCGCCTCATGCGCCCAGTCACGCGGGCGCAGGAAGTCGGTGTACAGGCGCGCCTCGGGCGTGCCCACCTCGGGCTGCCAGTCGTAGCGCCACTTCACAAGCGGCGGCATGGACATCAGGATGGATTCCGTGCGGCCGCCCGACTGCAGGCCGAAGAGGGTGCCGCGGTCAAACACCAGGTTGAACTCCACGTAGCGACCGCGCCGGTAGGCCTGGAAATCGCGCTCGCGCTCGCCATAGGCATAGCCCTGACGGCGCTCCACGATGGGCAGGTAGGCGGGCACGAAGGCATCGCCCACCGAGCGCATCAGGGCAAAGGACGCATCGAAGCCGCCCTCGGCGTGGTCATCGAAGAACACGCCGCCGATGCCGCGCGGCTCGCTGCGGTGCTTCAGGAAGAAGTACTCGTCGCACCAGGTCTTGAAGCGCGGGTAATAGGCCTCGCCATGCGGATCCAGCGCCGCCTTGCAGGTTCGGTGGAAGTGCTGGGCGTCGCGCTCGTAGCCATAGTAGGGCGTGAGGTCCATGCCGCCGCCGAACCAGACCACCGGCTCGGCATCCGCCGGCATGGCCGCGAACATGCGCACATTCATGTGCACCGTGGGCACGAAGGGGTTGTGCGGATGCAGCACCAGGGACACGCCCATGGCCTCGAAGGGCGCGCCAGCCAGCTCGGGCCGGTGCTGGGTGGCCGAGGGCGGCAGCACCCGGCCGCGCACATGCGAGAAATTGCAGCCGCCGCGCTCAAACACGCCGCCGTTCTCGACCAGGCGGGTCAGACCATCGCCCTCCAGACGACCACCGGGCTCGCGTTCCCAACCGTCGCTGATGAAGGGCTGGCCGTCGGCCTGCTCCAGCGCCGACACGATGCGCTGTTGCAGACCCAGCAGATACTCGCGCACCGCCAGGGTTTGAATCGTCATGGCTTCTCCAGGAGTCGCACGGGGCTGGCCAGCTCGGGCCGCTTGCCCTGCTTGCCGGCGTAAAGCTCGGCCATCAGGGCGAAGTCGGCGGCCTTGTCGCCGCTGAGTTGAACAAACTGTCGCAGGGTGACGGTCTTGCTCGGAAAGTCGAAGGAGGCCAGGCCCACCGGCACCCCGGCCTGCAGGGCCAGCTGGTAGGCGCCAGAGCGCCAGCCGCCCTTGAGCGAGCGCGTGCCCTCGGGCGCCGCCACCAACCAGAAGATCTCGTCGCGCTGCTGCGCGGCACGCAACTGCGCCGCGGTCTCGCTCACCAAGCCATGGGCACTGTCGCGCCGCACCGCCACACCACCCAGCCAGCGCAGCCAGGCGCCGAAGAGCGGCACGCGAAACAAGCTGTCCTTGGCCCAGAAGCGCAGGGGCAGGCCCAGGGTCCATTTGGCAAACAGGCCCACCGGGAAGTCCCAGTTGGAAGTGTGCGGATAGACCAGCATCACGCCCTGGCGGCCGGGCAGACCCTGGCAGTCCAGGCGCCAGCCCGCCAGGCGGAACAGCGCCCGGGCCAGCAGGCTACCGCGGGGGTGCAAGGAGAGCGACGCAGCCTCCAGCAGCTGGGGCGCGCTAGGCCGGTACTCGCTCAACGCCGGCTCACCGCCCGGTGGCCGATATCGCGGCGGAACTGCTTGCCCTCGAAATGAATGGTCGTCAGGGTGTCATAGGCCAGCTGCTGCGCGGTGCGCACCGACTCGCCCAGGGCCGTCACGCAAAGCACGCGGCCACCCGAGGTGAGCAGCTTGCCGTCCTGCTCGGTGGTGCCGGCATGGAAGACCATCACATCGGCCGCATCGGCGGGCAGGCCGCTGATGGCATCACCCTTGCGCGGCTGCAGCGGATAGCCCTCGGCCGCCATCACCACGCCCAGGGCCACGCGACGGTCCCATTGCAGCTCCACCTGATCCAGCGTGCCGTCGGTGGCATGCATCAGCAACTCGAAGAGATCGCTCTTCAGGCGCATCATGATGGGCTGGGTCTCGGGGTCGCCCATGCGGGTGTTGAACTCCACCGTGCGCGGCTGACCCTTGTCGTCGATCATCAGGCCGGCATAGAGGAAGCCGGTGAAGGGGATGCCGTCCTTGGCCATACCCTGGATAGTGGGCATGATGATCTCGTGCATGGCCTTGGCATGCACATTGGGCGTGACCACCGGGGCCGGCGAGTAGGCGCCCATGCCGCCGGTATTGGGGCCGGCATCACCGTCCTGCAGGCGCTTGTGGTCCTGGCTGGTGGCCAGGGACACCACATTCTTGCCGTCGCACACGACGATGAAGCTCGCTTCCTCGCCGCTCATGAACTCCTCGATCACCACGCGGGCGCCGCCCTGGTTGTGCACCACACCCAGCTTGTTGTCTTCCAGGATCCAGTCGATGGCCTCGTGGGCCTCGGCCAGCGTCATGGCCACGACCACGCCCTTGCCCGCGGCCAGGCCGTCGGCCTTGATCACGATGGGCGCGCCCTGGGCTTCCACATAGGCATGGGCCTGGGCCGCATCCGAGAAGGTCTCGTAGGCCGCCGTGGGAATGGCGTGGCGCTTCATGAAGTCCTTGGCGAAGGCCTTGCTGGACTCCAGCTGAGCCGCCGCCTTGGTGGGACCAAAGATGCGCAGGCCGCGGGCCCGGAACTCGTCCACCACCCCGGCCGCCAGAAAGGCCTCGGGACCGACCACGGTCAGCGCGATCTTCTCGGCCTCGGCGAAGTCGGCCAGGGCCTTCACATCGCTCAGGGCAATATTCTTCAGATGCGGGTTGCGGGCCGTGCCGCCATTGCCCGGCGCCACAAAGACCTGGCTGACGCGCTCGGCCTGAGACAGCTTCCAGGCCAGCGCGTGCTCGCGGCCGCCATTGCCAAGAACAAGAACTTTCATTCCTGGATTTCCGCGTTGTGATAAATCTCCTGGGTGTCGTCCAGGTCCTCCAGCACGTCCAGCAGCTTCTGCATGCGGACGGCGTCCTCGCCCGAGAGGCTCACCGTATTCTCGGCGCGCATGGTGACCTCGGCCACCTCGGGCTTGAGGCCAGCGGCCTCCAGCGCGTTCTTGACGGCCTCGAAGTCGCCCGGCGCGGTCAGCACCTCGATGGCGCCCTCGTCATCGGTGATCACGTCCTCGGCACCGGCTTCCAGGGCCACTTCCATGACCTTGTCTTCCGACGTGCCGGGGGCGAAGACGAGCTGGCCGCAGTGCTTGAACTGGAAAGACACCGAGCCGTCGGTGCCCATATTGCCGCCGTACTTGCTGAAGGCGTGACGCACCTCGGCCACGGTGCGCACGCGGTTGTCGGTCATGGTGTCGATCATGATGGCCGCGCCGCCAATGCCATAGCCCTCGTAGCGGATTTCCTCGTAGCTCACGCCGTCGAGGTTGCCCGTGGCCTTGTCCACATTGCGCTTGATATTGTCGGCCGGCATGTTCGCGGCCTTGGCCTTCTCGATGGCCAGGCGCAGGCGCGGGTTCATCGCGATATCGCCGCCGCCCTGGCGGGCCGCGACGATGATTTCGCGCGTCAGACGCGTCCAGATCTTGCCGCGCTTCTCATCCTGACGCCCCTTGCGGTGCTGAATATTGGCCCATTTGGAATGACCAGCCATTGACTCGTTCTCCTGGCGAGCACAGCCCATGCATCCGGTGTCCGGGCGGCTCAAATTTGTTGGATAGACTGCGATTTTAGTTCCGACATCAGATCCCTCCGCGATCCGAGTCTCCTCTGAAGCGCAAGGCGCTTTAACCGTCAGCCCTGGAAACCCCATGTCCGACCCCATCCCGCTGGCCCGTCACGCTCAGACCGAGTGCCACCTCTTGCCTGCGCTGGCCAACCGCCACGGCCTGATCACCGGGGCCACCGGAACCGGCAAGACCATCAGCCTGCAGACCCTGGCCGAAAGCCTGAGCAAGATTGGCGTGCCGGTCTTCATGGCCGATGTGAAGGGCGACCTGACCGGCATCAGCCAGGCCGGCGCGCCCAGCGCCAAGCTGCTGGCGGTGCTGAAGGAGCGCGGTATCGAACCGCCCCAGCCCCTGGCCTGCCCCACCACCTTGTGGGATGTGTTCGGCGAGCAGGGCCACCCGGTGCGCGCCACGGTCTCGGACATGGGCCCCCTGCTGCTGGCGCGCATGCTGGCGCTCAACGAGACCCAGGCCGGCGTGCTGCAGCTGGTGTTCAAGATTGCCGACGACAGCGGCATGCTGCTGCTGGACCTCAAGGACCTGCGCGCCATGCTCCAGCATGTGGGCGACAACGCGAGCCAGTACACCACCGAATACGGCAATGTCAGCGCCGCCAGCATAGGCGCCATCCAGCGCGGCCTGCTGCAGGTGGAAGAGCAAGGCGGCGACAAGTTCTTCGGCGAGCCCATGCTCAATATCGCCGACTTCATGCAGACCGAGGGTGGCCTGGGCGTGGTGAACATCCTGGCGGCCGACAAGCTGCTGGCCGCCCCCCGCCTCTACGCCACCTTCCTGCTGTGGATGCTGTCCGAGCTCTTCGAGACCCTGCCCGAGGTGGGCGACCTGGACAAACCCAAGCTGGTCTTCTTCTTCGACGAGGCCCACCTGCTCTTCAAGGACGCTCCCGCCGCCCTGGTGGAGCGCATCGAGCTGGTGGTGCGCCTGGTGCGCTCCAAGGGCGTGGGCGTGTACTTCGTGACCCAGAACCCGCTGGACATTCCGGACGCGGTGCTGGGCCAGCTGGGCAACCGGGTGCAGCATGCGCTGCGCGCCTTCACCCCGCGCGACCAGAAGGCCGTCAAGGCCGCGGCCGAAACCATGCGGGCCAAGCCGGGGCTGGACATCGCCAGCGCCATCACCGAGCTGGCCGTGGGCGAGGCCCTGGTGAGCCTGCTGGACGAGAAGGGCCGCCCCAGCGTGACCGAGCGGGTCTTCGTGCTGCCGCCCGGCAGCCAGATCGGCCCCATCACGCCCGAGCAGCGCGCTGCCCTGCTGAAGAACTCTCTGGTGGCCGGGGTCTATGACCAGGCGGTGGACCGCGAGTCGGCCTATGAGCCGCTGCGCGGCCGCGCGGCCGGCGCGCCGGCCGCTGGAAGCGCCGGCAGCTCAGGCCCGGCCGGCCAGGCCGAAGCCGGCGGCGGCATGCTGGACGGACTCAAGG
>NZ_JBKCLH010000206.1:0-21750 GCF_046300915.1 Roseateles sp.
AGGAGCTGATCTTCCGCACCGATGCCCAGGGGCGCCTGAGCTTCATCAATGCGCGCTGGGGCGTCCTCAACCGCGAGCGTGCCGAGAACGCCCTGGGTCAGATCCTGGCCGATCTGGTGGAGCCCCAGTACCGTGATCGGATGCTCGCACTGTTCAGCGCCAGCGATCGTGCCGGTGTGCGCAGTGCCGAGGTGGCCCTGCGCACGGGCGATGGCCAGTTGCGCCACTTCCAGGTGGCCGTCGTGGCCCTGGCAGGGCAGGGGCCGCTGCTGGGCTTTGCCGGCAGCGCGGTGGATGTGACCGAACGCCGTCAGGCCGAGGAGCGGGTGCAACTGCAGCTGCAGTTCAGCGAACAGCTGCTGGAGCTGAGCCCGCAACCGGTGTCCATGTTCGATGCCCAGAGCCGTTATGTCACGGTCAACCGCGCCTGGGAGGAGTTCACCGGGCGCAGTCGCGAGGAGGTGATCGGCAAGACCGTGGGCTTCTTCATGCCGCCGCATGAGCGTGGGCTGCATGAGGAACGTGACCGTCTGTTGCGCCAGCGGGGCGGGCGCCTGAGCTACGAGACACGTCTGCTGCACCGCGATGGCTCCATCCACGACATGCTGGTGACCAAGGTGGTGGTGCCTGATCCACGTGACGGTGGTCTGGGTGTTCTGGCCACGCTGACCGATGTGAGCGAGTTCCGCGCCGCCGAGCGCGCTACCCGCGAGGCCCGCGATGCGGCTGAGGAGGCCTCGCGCGCCAAGTCCGAGTTCATCGCCAACATCAGCCATGAACTGCGCACGCCGCTGCAGTCCATTCTGGGTTTCTCCGAGCTGGGCCAGATGCGGGGGCGCGACACGCCCAAGCTGGCCGGCATGTTCGGCGACATTCATGCCTCCGGTCAGCGCATGCTGGCCCTGGTGAACGATTTGCTGGATGTTTCCAAGATCGAGAGCGCGGTGGGGACCTTCGATCTGGAGCGCTGCGAGCTGCGCCAGCTGATGGAGTCGGTCGCCCACGAGCTGGAGCCTCTGCTGGCGCGCCGCCACCTGCGCCTGGAGAGCCGGCTGGGCGAGCGGCCTCTGATGGCCAAGGTCGATCCCCTGCGCTTCCAGCAGGTGATTCGCAATGTGCTGGCCAATGCCATCAAGTTCTCGCCCGAGGGCGGCACCATCGAGCTGGAGGCTCGGCTCACACCCGAGCACGAGGTGCACCTCAGCGTGGCCGACGCAGGCCCTGGCATTCCGCCCGAGGAACTGGACAAGATCTTCGAGGCCTTTATCCAGAGCAGCAGCACCAAGGACGGCTCGGGCGGCACCGGCCTGGGCCTGGCCATCTGCCGCAAGATCGTCGAGATCCATGGCGGCCGCATCAGCGCCGAGAACCGCGCAGGTGGTGGAGCCTGTTTCAATATCGTGCTGCCGTTGCGCCACGGAGCAGGGGACACGCAGATCAGCACCGTGCTCTGAGCTCGGGCTGGTCCAGCAAGCTCAGCCGCTCAAGGGCGCGAATCCGCTCCGCGCGGGTCACCTAGATGGGTTTTCAGCCACTGGGCCATCTCCCATTGCACATGGCCCACCGACTCGCGGGCCGTATAGCCATGGCCCTCGTAGGGCAGATTCACATAGCGCACCGTGCCGCCCAGGCCTGACAGGGCCTGGAACAGGCGCTCGCTCTGCATGGGGAAGGTGCCGGAGTTGCTATCGGCCTCGCCGTGGATCAGCAGCAGGGGCTCCTTGATGCGCTCGGCGTAGAGGAAGGGGGAGAGCTTGAGATAGGTGTCGCGCGCGTCCCAGAGCGAGCGCCGCTCGCTCTGGAAACCGAAGGGCGTGAGCGTGCGGTTGTAGGCGCCGCTGCGCGCAATGCCGGCCTTGAAGAGCTTGGTGTGGGCCAGCAGATTGGCGGCCATGAAGGCGCCGTAGCTGTGGCCACCGATGGCCATGCGCTTGGGGTCGACCACGCCCAGCTCCTCGGCCTTGTCGATGATGGCGCGGGCATTCATCGTGATCTGTTCGATGAAGCCGTCGTTCATGCTGCGCTGCTCGCCCACCACGGGCATGGTGGCCTCGTTGAGCACCACAAAGCCCTCCAGGGCCAGCAGCTGGGGGCTGATGCCGGGGTAGGCCGCAAAGCGGCTCGGCGCGCCGCTGAGCTGGCCCGCCACGGAGGCGTCATTGAACTCCAGGGGGTAGGCCCAGATCAGGGCTGGCCGGCGCTCACCTTCCCGGTAGTCGGGCGGCAGGTACAGCCAGAAGGAGAGTTCCACGCCGTCGGCGCGCTTGAAGCTGACCAGCTCCCGCTTGATGCGGCGCAGCTGGGGGCTGGGATCCTTGATGCGTGTCAGCAGCTGGGGGGCGCCTCCAGCCGCCGGACCCAACTCGCGCAGCAGCAGATTGGGGGCCTCGCTGGGGCTCTCGCGCTGCATCAGCCAGCGCCTCTCGTCCAGCGGCATCAGGGGTAGCTCGTAGCTGCCCTCACCCGACTGGAACAGGCGTTGCACGCCCAGGTCACGGATGGAGAGCCGGTCCACGAAGGGGCGCTCGCCACGCGGGCTGGCGCCGGCGCCAATCATGAAGATCTCGCCCTGGGCCGTGGTCTGCACCACCTGATGGCCATTGGGCAGGGTGCGCATCAGGGGCTGTCCCGGATGGCGGTAGCGCTCGCGCACCGAATGCTCGAACAGCGGCTTGCTCTGGCTGCCGCGCAGGGGCAGCAGATAGCTGCGGGTCCAGGCGCGGTTGCGATCGGTCTCGGTCAGCAGGGCATGCTGACCATCATCCAGAAAGCGCAGCCGCGTGAAGCGGTGCGGCATGCGCTGAACCTCCAGCGCCTCGCCGCTGTAGGGCGGGTCCAGGCGCATCACCCGGTCGCGAAAGGCCACGCGCGCGTTCGGATTGCCACCGTCCAGCGCCTCCACCCAATAGACCGCCGCATCCTTGGTGGGTGAGGCGTAGAAGACGCGCGGACCCGGCAGGGCGCCGTCTATGGCCACGCCGCTCTTCATGGGCAGCTTGGCCAGTTCGCGCAGCAGGCGGCCATCGCGCTGGCGCAACTCCACGACCTGTGGAAAGTCGTCCCAGGTCAGGTGGTAGCTGAAGGGGCGGACCAGGCGCTCGGTCAGCAAGACCTGACCCTGATCGCCCACGCTGCTGACGGCTGAGAACAGGGCCGGTTCACCCAGTTCGCGGGTCTGTCCGGTGGCCAGGTCCACCAGGGTCAGCTGGGAGCGGGCGTGGTATTCGAAAGCGGCCTCGTCCTGCGGGGACTTCAGCAGATCGGCATAGGTGCGTTCCGGCGAGGCCTTGCCCAGGCTTTCCTGCACGGCGGGGCTGGGCATCGCGCGCGGCGGTGCGCCGCGGCGCTTGGGAATGCCCAGCACCACCAGCTCGCGCGGGTTGAGCCAGGCTTGCTCGCCCTGACCCAGGGCATTGTTCAGGCGCAGAAAGGGAATCTGACGGATCTGGCCGCTGGCGGTCTCGCCCACCCAGAGTTCGTTGCTGGCCGGTCCGCGCCGTTCCAGCACGAAGCGCTGGCCATCGGGCGCCCAGCTGAAGCTGTGGAAACCGCTGCCGGGCAGCTCCACCACACGCTCCGGCGCCTCGGGCTGCAAGAGGCTGCGCAGACGCAGGCGCTGCACCGTGGCCAGGGGCTGAGGCGTGGCGCTCGCGGCATCGAAGCGCAGGCCGGCCAGTCGCAGCGTGGGGCGAGCCAGCTCCTCCAGGCTGTTGAAGCGGCGCAGCTCCAGCAGGGCCAGGGTCTGGCGATCCGGGGCGACCAGCAGGCGCGGCAGCGCCGGCGCATCCAGGGCCTCGCGCACGGCGGGGCCGGGTTGTTGATAGCCCATGGCCATGGCCCGGCCCATGGGCAGCAGGCTCGCCAGCAGGGGCAGCGCGAGCAGCAGGGCCGGCAGCAGGGCGCGTCGGCGGGGAAACGGCAGCGACATGGTTGAGGGGCTTGGAGTTCGGGGCGGCATGGCCGGGCCGAAAAGCGCAACCATATCAGGACCGGGCGCCGATGCCGAACAGCCAGGCCAGGCCGCTGAAACTCACAAAAGCCAGGGTCGTGGAGGCCATGATGATGCGGGCCACCCGGCCGTTGTCGGCCCCGTAACGCTCGGCCAGCAGGGACACATTGCTGGCGCTGGGCAGAGCAGCCGCCAGGGTCAGCACCAGCAGCTGGAAGTCGCTGAGGCCCAGCCCCAGCTTCTGGGCCAGCAGGCCCAGGCCGAAGACCAGGGCGGGGTGCAGCAGCAGCTTGATGCCGGCCACCGGCAGGTAGAGCTCAGGCGGGGTGCGGCTGTGTGCATGCTGGCCGGCGCGCCACAAGACGGCGCCTATGGTGAACAGGGCCACGGGGCTGGCGGCATCGGCCAGCATGCGGATCACGGTGTCCAGCGGGCCGGGCGGGCGCAGGCCCGTGATCGAGGCCATGGCACCCAGGGCAATTGCCCAGGGCAGTGGGTTGGACAGGGCGCCGCGCAGCGCCTGCAGGGCGGCACGCCGGGCATTGCCGGCGCCCGCATCATGAGCGCGGGCCAGGCCTATGCACAGGGAGCTGGTGAGGAAGAGATCGGCCAGGATGGTGCAGATCACGGGCGCCGCCGCTGCCGGGCCCAGCAAGGCCACGAGCAGGGGCACGCCCATGAAGCCGGTGTTGGGAAAAGCTGCCACCAGGGCGCCAAAGGCGGCGTCCTTGAGCCGCACCCGGTCGGACAGGGTCAGCCACAGGCTCAGGCCCACGATCAGCAGGGCGCATACCGCATAGAGCCCCAGCACCACCGGGTCCAGAAGTTCCAGCACCGGGGTGTTCATGCCGAAGCGAAACAGCATGCAGGGCAGGGCGAAGAAGAGCACGAAGCCATTCAGCCCGGGAATGGCGCTCTCGGCCAGCACACCGCTGCGGGCGGCCAGATAGCCGCACAGCACCAGGGCAAAGAAGGGCAGGGTGACCGACAGGATGGCTTGCATGGGGGCGCAGTATCGCAAGCAGGCCCCGGCGGCGTCTCGATGCGCTTGTGTGCGGAAGTTGGCGCCGAGCGTGAGCGATTGCGCGCCCCTCCCTGTTTTGAGGGGGGCGTCGCGCAGACAGGCCCCCGGGGAACCCCTAGCATTGCCGGGTTCAATCTCGAGCGTGTGATGCCTGCTGCCCGTTTTTCCGCCTCCTTCCCCGCCCCAGCCCGGGTCGACTCGTCGCCCGCGGGCCAGTTGGTGGTGGGCGAGCGGCTGGGCGTTTGGCGTGTGGTGCAGGCCTTGCACAGTGCGGACACGGGTCGTTGGTACCGGGTCGAGCACCAACGGGCGGGTCAGCAGGTCGGCGCCTTGCTCGTCTATCACCGCGCCGAGGACGGTCAAGCCATGCTGCTTCGCCTGGCCGAGCAGGTGAATCAGACGGCCGAGCTGTGCCACCCGGTGATCGCGGTGCCGCTGGACAGCGGCGTGACCCCGGCCGGCCAGCCCTATCTGGTCATGGCCTGGCCCGAGGAGGGCGAACCCCTGCTGGGGCCAGCCACCTATGCCATGCCCCTGCGCCAGCGCCTGGCCCTGCTGCTGCCCCTGTGCGATGCCCTGCAGGCCGCGCATGAACAAGGGCTGCTGCTGCGCGAGCTGGATCCCGGTCTGCTGTGGCGCCTGGGCGGTGAACGCTTGCGGCTGCTCAGCCTGGGTCTTGCCGAGCTGGGCGCGGCCCCCGAAACGCCCAGGCCGCGCTACACGCCGGCGGCCCTGCCCTTTGTGGCGCCCGAACTGCGTGACGGTGCGGCGGCCTCCCTGGCCAGCGAGTCCTGGGCCCTGGGCCTGCTGGCCTGCTGGCTCATCAATGGCCGCCAGCCGCGTCCTGACAGCAATGGCGTCGTCCGCCCCTCGGCATCGGCCCTGGCCTCCCTGGGCACGGCCGAGCGTTTCAGCCTGGAGGCCTTGCTGCTCAAGGCCATGGCCGACGAGCCGGCCGTGCGTCACCCCTCGGCGCGGGAGCTGGGCGAGGATCTGCGCGCCTGGCTGGCCGGACGCAACCACTCGGCGCTCAGCCTGGCTCCCATGCCGGAGCCGGCGCCCCCCAGCTTGCCCAAGACGGGGGCTGGCGCGCCGGCGTCGCGGCGGCCCTGGCGCGGCCTGGCCCTGATGGGCGGCCTGGTCCTGCTGACCTTGGGCGCCTGGGCCGCAGCACATCAGGGTGTGCTGCCCCCCTTGTTCTGAGCGCGCTTCACGCGCGTGCGCTCCGTTCTCGTCAGACGGGCTGGGCGCCCGGCTGCCCGGCCTGCACCACAAAGCGTGCCATGCTGCTCAGCGGGCTGGCGTCGGCCCAGGGCTCGTCGACCGCGCGCAGCTCGGCCTCCAGACGCTGGGCGCTCAGCTCGAAGCGCATATAGCCGCGCCGGTCGCTGCGACCCAGCTTGATATGGGGGTTCCAGGGCAGGACCTGATCCAGGCGTTCCTGGGCCATGCCGTGGCTGCTGATCGAGGTGCCGCAGAACTCACTGGCCAGGACCGGCGCCTTGGGGTCGCTGTAATCCGCCTTGAGGTCGGCCACGTAGTGGGCATGGACGTCGCCACCCAGCACCACCGGATTGCGGGCGCCCGCGGCCTGCATATCGCGCAGCAGGCGCTCCCGCGCCAGCGGGTAGCCGTCCCAGCCATCGGTCCAGTGTCGGCCCGGCCCCTCGGCGGGATCCTGCCAGTTCATGCGGGCCATCAGGGTCTGCTGGGCCAGCAGATTCCAGGGCCGCTCGCGATCCCAGGTGCGGCGCAGCCATTGTTCCTGGGCGCTGCCCAGCAGGCCGCGTCGCGGGTCCAGCAGGGCGGGGCAGTCCTGCAGATCCACCGTATTGGAGCCACCCCGGCCCGGCTTGGGGCAGGCCTGGGGAGAGCGCCACTGCCGGTTGTCCAGGGTGATGATGCGGGCCAGTCCGCCCCAGTCGTAGCTGGCGTGGATGCGCATGTCCGGGCCCCGGGGGCGCGCGGCCTTGGGAAAGGGCTGGTGCTCCCAGTAGGCCTGGGCGGCCGCGGCACGCCGCCGCAGGAATTCGGGCTCGGGATCCAGGCTTTGTGACTGACTGCCTGCCCAGTCGTTGTCGACCTCGTGGTCGTCCCAGGTGAGGATCCAGGGGGCGTTGGCGTGGGCGGCCTGCAGATGGGGATCTTGCTTGTACTGGGCGTAGCGCTGCCGGTAGTCCTCCAGCGTGCGGCACAGGCCGCCCGTGTGGCGGCGGCGGGCCTTGCTGCTGGCCGGTGTGGCGTACTCGTAGATGTAGTCCCCCAGAAAGAGCAGCAGATCGAGTTCCTGGGCGGCGATCTCGCGCCAGGCCGCGTACTCGCCATGGTCCCAGCGCTGGCAGGAGGCAATGGCAAAGTGCAGACGCTCCGCGCCTGCGGAGGCCGAGGGGGCTGTTCGGGTGCGGCCTGTGGGGCTGCGCTGCCCCAGGGCCATGAAGCGGTACCAGTACCAGCGCCCCGGCTTCAGCCCGGCCGGTTCGGCGTGCACGCTATGGGCTTCGGATGCGCGGGCGATCTCGCTGCCGCGCGCTACGACGCGCTGGAACTGCTCGTCCTCGGCCATCTCCCAGTGCACCGCGACCGCGTCCGGCAGGGCCGGCCCTATCAAGCGGGTCCACAGCACCAGGCTCTCGGGCAGGGGGCTGCCCGAGGCCACGCCCAGCGTGAACAGCGCGTCCGGGCTGGCGTCGGCATGGCGCTGCAGGAAGGCCGGTGCGGCACCGGCGGCCAGGGCGGCCTGCAGCAGCCGGCGGCGGGTGGGGGAGAGGGGGTTGGCAAGAGGCCTGTCGATGCGCATGCGTGCAGCATAGCGAGCCTGGATGGCGGGGGCCGTGCAGCGCTCCTCTTTACCCAGGGGCTTGCTACATTGGCCCTGGTCATAATGTGTTAACTGCTCATACGCTCGCTATGCCAGACGATCATTCCACCCGCCGGCATGGTGTCCTGCTGGCGCTGTATCTGCTATTCGTCGTGTACGGAAGCTTGGTGCCGCTGCACTACCAGTGGCGGCCCTGGGACGATGCGCTGCAGGCCTTTCAGCGCATTCCCTTCCTCGACCTGGGCATAGGCTCGCGCGCCGACTGGGTGGCGAACCTGCTGCTGTTCATCCCGCTGGCCATACTCGCCGGCCTGCAGCTGCGCGATCCGTCGCGTCTGAGGTGGCGGCTGCTGCACATGATGTGGGTCTGGCCACTGATGGTCTTGCTGGCTGTCGCCATCGAGTTCACACAGCTGTACTTTCCCGGCCGCACTGTCTCCCAGAACGACATCTTTGCCGAGGCGCTCGGGGGCTTGATCGGGGCCACGGTCTTCGTCGTGCTGGGGCCGCAATTGATAGGCTGGCTGCGCCGCTTCGACGCGGCGCTCTCGGCGAGCTCCCGGGTCCAGCGCGTTTTGCAGGCTTATCTGCTGGTCCTGCTTGGATTCAGCCTGCTGCCGCTGGACCTTACCCTGAGCCCGGTCGAGCTCTACCGCAAGTGGGCCGACGGGCGCCTGATCCTGCTGCCCTTCGCGGGTTCGCACGGCAGCGGCGCTGAGATCCTCTACGAACTGCTGACCGATGTGCTGGTCTGGGTGCCGGTGGGCTTGTTGTGGGGCCTGTCCGGGAACTTGACCCTGGCTCAGGTGTGCGGGCGAACGCTTGCCGCTGCCGCGGCCATCGAGTTCCTGCAGCTCTTCGTGTTCTCGCGGGTGACCGACATCACGGACATCCTGCTCAGTGCGGGCGGTGCTAGCGCAGGCGCCTGGATGGCCAGCAGGATGCGCTCGAGCCGAACGCGCCTCAGCCCTGAGCAGCGCCGCAAGCTGTCCGGCCTGGCCCTCGTTCCATGGCTGGTCGTCGTGCTGTTTACCTTCTGGTTCCCCTTCGACTTTGACGCGTCCCGCTGGACCTGGGCAGCCCTGCAGGACATGCTGACCCGCCCGCCCTTGACGACCTACTACATGCGCAGCGAGTTTGGCGCCACGAATGAGCTGCTGCGCAAGCTGGGCTTCTTTGTCCCTGCGGGTATCTTGCTGCGCCTGGCTCTGCCCCAGCAGGGCTGGCGTCTGCTGTGGTGTTTGCCTTTGGCTGTCGGGCTGCTGATCGAGCTGGTCCAGCTGGGTATGCCCGGCAAGGTGGCCGACCTCACGGATGCGGCTCTCAATCTGCTGGGCGCCTGGCTGGGCTGGCGCCTGACGCATTGGGTGGCCACGGCATCCTCCGACACAAGCCCCGTGCCAGCGCAGCACCCGGCGCCATCCGCGCGGGCGGCTCCGGCGCGCCACAGCGGCACCGTCGAAGCGGTGCAGGACGGCATGCTGTCGGGCGCTCAAGTGCTGGGCGTGGCCCTGGCCGTGGCATTGCTGCTGTTCCTTGGCTTGCAGTCATCGCGGCTGCCCTACAACTTGCGTGAGTTGTTGCCCGAGGGGCTGCCGGGGGTGGCCTCGGCCTTGGCGCTCGGAGGCTGCATTGCCCTGATGATGGCCCTGCCACAGTGGTTGCTTCAGCCCGGACAGCGGCGCTGGCTGCTCGGCCTGCCCCTTGTTCTGGTACTGCACGGCACGCTTTGCTTCGCTATGCTCTGGGCAGCGGTTCCCCTGGAAAGCCTGCATGACATTCTGGGTGCGCCCGTTCTGGGCGGTTATGCGCTGCCAGAGCTGTGGGGCCGCTATATCGCGCTGCATTCAGCCATCATGTTGCAGCTGCTGGGTGGGCTGCTGCTGGTGAGAGTGCTGGGTGGGCTGAGCCAGCTGGAGCATCTGCTCTACTGGCTGTTCATCAGCTTGCTACTCGCCTGGCCTCTGCACTATGTGGTGGTCGAGGCTGCCGCCACAGACAATCTGGTGGAGCTCATGTCGGGTGGTGGCAGTTTCGGCAGCTCGACGATGCTGGCCCTGGGTCTGCTATGCATGGCACTGTGTGCCAGCAGCCTGGCCGGCGCGGTGCGACTGCCTCAGCGGCGAATGATGCTGCTTGCCCTGGCCGCCACGGCGGCACCAGCGGCTGCTGCACTGTTCTGGATGGGCTGCGAGCAAGTCATCGTCAAGTACGGCAAAGTCTTCTCTGCCTGGCAGTTCCTGCTGAGCAGCAACCGCGAGCATTACGCGACGGGGGGCGATTTGTGGCTGCGCTACGGCCTTGCCTTCGGCGCGGGCGTCAGCGCGCTGCTCGTGCTTCAGCTGCTGGCCTGGCGTTTGTCCGGACGGCGGCGGCAGCATCCCTCGATCAGGCCGCGTTCGGGAGCTGCCGCGCGCGCATGAGCCTCAGAAGCCATGGCGTTCACCGGCTTCGTACGCAAGCACCCCAGCCGCTTTGCTATCCTGCGCGGCCCGCAGCACCTCAGACCCGCAGACCCGCCGTGCCATGGCCAAAGCCTCCCACTCCCTGAATCCCGCCCAGTCCGAGGCGGTCCATCATCTGCACGGTCCCTGCCTGGTGATCGCGGGAGCCGGCTCGGGCAAGACCAGCGTGATCACGCAGAAGCTGGCGCGCCTGCTGCAGGCCGGCTACCAGGCCAAGAACATTGCGGCCATCACCTTCACCAACAAGGCCGCGCAGGAGATGCGCGAGCGCGCCAAGAACCTGATTGGCCCGCGCGCCGCCAAGGACCTGGTGATCGCCACCTTCCACTCCCTGGGCGTGCGCATCCTGCGCAGCGAGGGTTCGCGGGTGGGGCTGAAGGAGCAGTTCTCCATCCTGGACAGCGACGATGTGCTGGGCGTGCTGCGCGATGCCGGCGGCACCGTGGACGCCAAGCAGGCCCAGCGCTGGCAGTGGACCATCTCGCTGTGGAAGAACCAGAACCTCACGCCCCGCCAGGCCCTGGCCATGGCCAAGGACGACGATGAACGCGCCGCCGCCATCGTGATGGAGCGCTACCAGGAGCGCCTGGCCGCCTACCAGGCGGTGGACTTCGACGACCTGATCTCCCTGCCCCTGCGCCTCTTCCAGGACGACGCCGAGGCGCGCGGCAAATGGCAGGACATCCTGCGCTATGTGCTGGTGGACGAGTACCAGGACACCAATGCCGTGCAGTACGAGCTGCTCAAGCAACTGGTGGGGGACCGCGGCATGTTCACCGCCGTGGGCGATGACGACCAGAGCATCTACGGCTGGCGGGGCGCCACCATCGAGAACCTCAAGCGCCTGCCGCTGGACTATCCGAATCTGAAGGTCATCCCGCTGGAGCAGAACTACCGCTCCACCGGCGCCATCCTGCGCGCGGCCAACAATGTGATCGGCTCCAACCCCAAGCTCTTTCCCAAGACCTTGTGGAGCGAGTACGGCGAGGGCGAGCCGGTCAGCCTGATCGAGAGCGACGGCGAGGAGCATGAGGCCGAGCGCGCCGTGGCCCGCATCCAGGCCATACGCGCCAACGGCGGCACCGTCAGCGGTGGCGGCGAGGGCGTGGCGGCGGTGAACTTCAGCGACTTCGCCATCCTCTACCGCGCCAACCACCAGGCCCGCATGTTCGAGCAGGCCCTGCGCCGCGCCCAGATCCCCTACAAGGTCTCGGGCGGCCAGAGCTTCTTCGACCGCGCCGAGATCAAGGACCTGTGTGCCTGGCTGCGCCTCTTGGTGAACCAGGATGATGACCCCGCCTTCCTGCGCGCCGTCACCACGCCCAAGCGCGGCATCGGCCACCAGACCCTGGCGGCGCTGAGCCAGTTCTCGGGCCGCTGGAAGTGCAGCATGTTCGAGGCCCTGTTCGCCGAGAGCCTGGGCACCGCGCTCTCGGCCAAGGCCATCGGCTCCCTGCACGAGTTTGGCCGCTACCTCAACGAGCTGGAGTACCGCGCTCGCCACGCCGTGGGCGCCGAGGAGGCCAAGGCCTTGCTGGTGGAGTGGCTCTCGGACATCGGCTACGAGCAGCACCTGCTGGACAGCGAGGAAAACGAGAAGGTGGCCACGGCCCGCTGGGGCAATGTGCTGGACTTCATCGACTGGGTGGCCAAGCGCTGCGGCGGCGAGATCACGCAGGACGGCGGTGCCACCTTCGAGGAGCCCAAGAAGTCGGTGCTGGAGGTGGCCCAGACCATCAGCGTGATCCTCTCCCTGGCCGAGCGCGGCGATGAGCAGGACCAGGTGGTGCTCACCACCCTGCACGCCAGCAAGGGCCTGGAATGGCCCCATGTCTTTCTGGCCGGCGTCAACGAGGGCCTGCTACCCTTCAAGGCCGATGATGAGGACATGACGCCACAGCGCCTGGAAGAGGAGCGCCGCCTGATGTACGTGGGCATCACCCGCGCGCGCAAGACCCTGGCCGTCTCCACCCTGCGCCGCCGCAAGAAGGGCCGCGAGACCGTGATGGGCGTGCCCAGCCGCTTCATCAACGAGATGAAGCTGGGCGAGGGCGGCGGCCCCAAGGAAGACCCGCGGGAGAAGTTGAAGCGCATGCGCGAGCAGTTGGCCGCCAAGGCGGCGGCGACGGCTGCGGCGCAGAAGCTGGGCGACTGAACTCCTGGGTTAGCATGGTCCCCGGTCCGGCGCTATTGCCGGCCACGTCGCTCGGACGGTTCCGGGCGCTTACGTGAGACACACCACCATGACTTCTGCCTCCGGCAGCAAGCGCCGCTTCGCGCGCATCGATCGCCTGCCTCCCTACGTCTTCAACATCACCGCCGAGCTCAAGCTGGCGGCGCGGCGACGCGGCGAGGACATCATCGACATGAGCATGGGCAACCCCGATGGGGCCACGCCGCCGCACATCGTCGCCAAGCTCAACGAGGTCGCGCTGCGGCCCGATACCCACGGCTACTCCGCCAGCAAGGGCATTCCGCGCCTGCGTCGCGCCATCTCGCACTGGTACGAGCGCCGCTATGGCGTGGCCATCGATCCGGACAGCGAGGCCATCGTCACCATCGGCTCCAAGGAGGGCCTGGCCCACCTGATGCTGGCCACGCTGGACCGCGGCGACACGGTGCTGGTGCCCGACCCCAGCTACCCCATCCACATCTACGGCGCGGTGATCGCCGGGGCCGATATCCGCGCGATTCCGGTGAGCAGCGAGGTGGACTTCTTCACCGAGCTGGAGAAGACCATACGCGGCAGCTATCCCAAGCCCAAGATGATGGTGTTCGGCTTTCCGTCGAACCCGACCGCGCAATGCGTGGACCTCGCCTTCTTCGAGCGCGTGGTCGCCCTGGCCAAGAAGCACGACATCCTGGTGGTGCACGACCTGGCCTATGCCGACATCGTGTTCGATGGCTACCAGGCCCCGTCCATCATGCAGGTGAGCGGCGCCAAGGACGTGGCGGTCGAGTTCTTCACCCTGAGCAAGAGCTACAACATGGCCGGCTGGCGCGTGGGCTTCATGGTCGGCAATCCCGATCTGGTGGCGGCACTGGCCCGCATCAAGAGCTATCACGACTACGGCACCTTCACGCCGCTGCAGGTGGCGGCCATCGCCGCGCTGGAGGGCGATCAAGGCTGCGTTGGCGAAATAGCGGCCAGCTACCAGCGCCGACGCGATGTGCTGCACAAGGGCCTCAACGAGGCCGGCTGGGCGGTCGAGCTGCCCAAGGCCAGCATGTACATCTGGGCGCCCATTCCCGAGCCCTACCGCGCCCTGGGTTCGCTGGAGTTCGCGCGCCAGCTGCTGGAAAAAGCCAAGGTCTGCGTCTCGCCCGGCATCGGCTTTGGCGACCATGGCGACGGCCATGTGCGCTTCGCCCTGATCGAGAACGAGTCGCGCATCCGCCAGGCGGTGCGCGGCATCAAGGCCATGTTCAAGGCGGACGGGCTGATCAAGGCCTGACCCCCGCAGGGCCAGCGGGCCGGGTGTGACCCGGCCCCGGCAGAAGCTTATGGGGATTGGGTATTTGCCCGTCTCCCCGTAAGCGGGCAGTATTCAGGGTTTTCCACTAGCAGGTCACCCCATGCCACGCCCCTTGCGTACCCTTGCCATCGCCGCCCTGCTGGCCCTGTCGGGCACGGCCGCCGTCGTGCAGGCCAAGCCCCTGCGCTGGTCCAGCCAGGGCGATGTGCAGAGCTTCGATCCCCATGCCTACAACAGCGCGCTGAACAATCAGTTCAATGCCTTTGTCTACGAGGGCTTGGTGGCCTACGACCAGGCCTTCACCATCGAGCCGGCCCTTGCCTCCAAATGGACCCAGGTGGAACCCACGCGCTGGCGCTTCGAGCTGCGGCCCCATGTGAAGTTCCATGACGGCACGCCGCTGACGGCCGACGATGTGGTCTTCTCCTTCGAGCGCGCCCTGGCCCCCAGCTCCAACTTCAAGGTGCTGCTGCAGGGCGTGACGGGCGTGAAGAAGCTCTCGCCCTCCAGCGTGGAGATCCAGCTCTCGGCGCCCAATCCGGTGCTGCTGCGCCAGATCACCGGCGTGCGCATCATGTCCAAGGCCTGGGCGAGCAAGCACAAGATCGAGCAGCCGCAGAACTTCGCACAGAAGGAAGAGACCTATGCGGTGCGCAATGCCAATGGCACCGGCCCCTTTGTGCTCAAGAACAGCCAGCCCGGCATCAAGACCGAGCTGGTGGCCAACCCGAACTGGTGGGGCAAGCTGCAGGGCAATGTGAGCCAGATCGTCTACACGCCCATCGGCTCCGACGCCACCCGGCTGGCGGCCCTGCTCTCGGGCGAGCTGGACTTTGTGCTCGACCCCGCGCCGCAGGACGTGCCCAAGCTGCGCAACACCCCGGGCGTGAAGATCATCGAGGGCGCCGAGTTTCGCACCATCTTCCTGGGCCTGGACCAGGCCAGCGAGGAACTCTCCAGCAGCAATATCAAGGGTCGCAATCCTTTCAAGGACCTGCGCGTGCGCCAGGCCCTGTACCAGGCCATCGACATCGAGACGCTCAAGCGCGTGACCATGCGCGGCCTCGCGCAGCCGGCCGGCTCCCTGGTCGCGCCGCAGGCCGATGGCTGGACCGCCGAGGGCGACCGCCGCCTGCCCTTCGATCTGGCCCGTGCCAAGGCCCTGCTGATGGACGCCGGCTACCCCGAGGGCTTCTCGGTGCAGCTGGACTGCCCGAATGACCGCTACGTCAATGACGAGGAAATCTGCAAGGCCCTGACCTCGATGTGGGCCAAGCTGGGCGTGCAGGCCAAGCTGGTGAGCCAGGGCTCCAGCGTCTACTTCCCCAAGCTGCAGCGCAAGGAAAGCAATCTGCATCTGCTGGGCTGGGGCGTGGCTACTTTTGACGCGCTCTACTCCCTGCAGGCCCTGGTGCACAGCCCGGTGGGCGCCGATGGCAGCTGGAACTATGGCCGCTACGCCAACCCCAAGCTGGACGCCCTGATCGACGCCGCCAAGGTGGAGGGCGATGTGGCCAAGCGCCGCGGCCAGCTGCGCGAGGCCCTGAAGATCGTGCAGGACGATGTGGCCGTGATCCCCCTGCACCACCAGGTCATCCCCTGGGCTGCGCGCAGCAATGTGCAAGTTGTGCACCGCGCCAACAACCACATCGATGTGCGCTGGATCCGGATCGACTGATGGGCCCACCCCCTACCGGCTGCGCCGGCCCCCTCAAGGGGGCGGCAGCGTCCGCCCGGCAAAGCCGGATCGGCGCTGCCCGCTCGGTGAACAGCCGAGGGCTAGGTCTGGCCTGGGGTGATTGCTAGGGGGGCGGGGGCTGCGCTTCTGCCAAGATGCGCCGCCATGGCCTTTGCTCCCTCCACCGTCCTGCTGGCCGCGCTGACCTTCTGCAGCGCGGCCTTTGCCATTTTTGCCAGCCTCACGGGCCAGGCCTGGCTGCTGTGGGTCAGCAAGCCGCTGACCACGGTGCTGATCCTGGCCTATGCCTGGCCACGCGGCCGCGGTGATGCGCAGCAGGCCCGCGCCCGGCCCTGGGTGCTGGGCGGCCTGCTGGCCTCCCTGGCCGGGGATGTGGCCCTGATGTGGCCGGGCGAGGGCTTCTTCATCGCGGGCCTGCTGAGCTTTCTGCTGGCGCACTTGGCCTATCTGCGCGCCTTCACCCGCTTGCGCCGCCTGGCGGCCTGGCCGCCGGCCTTTGTGTTCTACGCCCGGCGGGCCGGTGCCGGGCTGAGCCAGCTCTGGCCCGGCGTGCCGGCCGGGCTGCGCCTGCCGGTGATCGCCTATGTGCTGTGCCTGGCCGCCATGGGCGCGCAGGCGGCCGTGCTGTGGCGTGGCGGCGCGGCGCATGGCCGCCGCCTGGCCCTGGGCGGCCTGCTCTTCGTGCTCTCGGACGCGCTGCTGGCCACCAACAAGTTCGCCGGCCCCCTGCCTGCGGCGCCGCTCTGGGTGCTGGCCAGCTACTGGGCGGCGCAGTGGTGCATTGCGAGCTGGCTGCTGCCGCGCGAATCAGCTCCAACCCGCTGAGATCGACGGCTCAAGGCGCCTGCGGCCTCTTGGGCTGCAGTGCCCGGGGCCGAGGACGGCGCCAGTATCCGCGCCATGTGCTGCGCCGTGTCGGCTTCATCCGTGCCGTGCCGCGCCGCGCCGCGCCGCGCAGGCCGTAGGCCTCAGCAAATCGACCACTGTCCCAGCTGCTGGGGGCATTTAACAATGTTTAAGAGTTGCTGATTGAGTGCATTCCTAGGATGAGTTTGCGCACCGGCTGCAGCCCGCAGTCCGGCCCGTCTGCTCTGTCCTGGGTGTACTTGTGCTGGACGGAGCTCCACTGTTGGAGTTCACATCATGAAGAGTGTTTTGATTGGCGCGGTGTTGTGTTTGTCGTCCCTGCACGCGGCACAAGCGATGAATCTTGTCCAGGATGGCAGCTTTGAGAGCACCGTACTGGCTGATGGCACGTACACGATCATTCGACAAGCGACGCTTGGGCCCTGGACTCTAGGCAGCAATGGTCTTGAGCTTCGCAACAAGGTTGTGGGCTCTGCCTATGACGGCAAGGTCTTTGCTGAACTGGATGCTTTCGGTGGCAACAGCTGGATTTCCCAGAGTTTGAGCACCACGGCGGGGCAGTGGTACGAGCTCAGCTTTGCCTACGCAAATCGACCCGGCTGGGGCGTGAACAGCAACGGGCTGGACTGGAAGCTGGACTGGAGCGCCGGATCAGTGGCGGGTGTCGTGCCGCAGCTGCCCTTGAACACCACGAGCGAGAACGTGTGGAAGATATTCACCACGCGCTTTCAGGCCACCGAGAACAGCACGCTGCTGAAGCTTTCGGCGACGGGGCTGTCTGACGGGGCTGGCAGCTCCTTGGATGCCATCAGTGTGATGCCGGTGGCTGCACCGATTCCCGAGCCGGAAAGCTGGGCACTGATGGTCTTGGGTCTCCTGGTGCTCGGGGGCTGGCGTCTGCGGCGCAATCAAGCGGATCAGTGATCCTGATCGTGCGAAGGGCCAACTATCGGGCGCTGCAGCACGGCACGGCGCTTACATGCCCTTGAACAGGTGCGTGTAGCTGCGGCTGACTTCCAGCTTCTCGCTCAGGCCCTTCACGCCCACCAGCTGTCGGCCGCGGAAATCGCGCGTCACACCTGCGATGGCCTTGACGTTGACCAGGGTGGAGCGGTGGATCTGCCAGAAGAGCTGGGGGTCCAGCTCGTCCACCAGTTCCTTGATGGGTTTGCGGATCAGCGCTTCCAGCGTGGCGGTCTGCACCCGGGTGTATTTCTCGTCGCTGATGAAGAAAAGCACGTCCTCGACCGGGATCATCTGGATGGCCTGGCCCACCGTGGCCTGTATCCACTGCAGATAGTCCGGCTTGCCGCCGGGATTGAGCTGGGCCGAGAGCTTGTGCAGCAGCTGCTGCAGTGGCGCGGCGGCGCTGCCCCCGGCTTCGGGTGCAGCATCGGCATCCTGTCTTTGGGCCAGGCGCTTCTTGATACGCTGGACCGTGAGCTGCAGACGCTCGCGTTCGGCGGGCTTGAGCACATAGTCGGCCACGCCCTGCTCGAAGGCTTCCACCGCGTACTGGTCGTAGGCGGTGATGAAGACGATCTCGGGCACCAGCCATTCATCGTCATCCCCCTCGCCGGGCAGCTGGGCGATCTGGCGTGCCGCATCCACGCCGGTCAGGCCCGGCATGCGGATGTCCAGGAAGACCAGATCCGGCTTGTGTTCGCGCACCAGGTCCACGGCCTCCAGCCCGTTCTTGGCCTCGGCCACGATCTGCAGCTCGGGCCAGACCTCGGTGAGGCGGCTGCGCAACTGCTCGCGCATCAGGCGTTCGTCGTCGGCCAGCACGGCGCGGATGGGCTGGGAGCGGGGGGCGGTGGTGTCGTTCATGGGCGCAATGCTAGTCGGGCCTTCAGGCCTGGGTGGCCGTGGCGGCCTGGGGTTTCTCCGGGGCGGGGCGACGGTCGCGCAGCAGCAGCCACAACAGCAGACCCAGCAGCAGCAGGGGCGAGAGCAGCAGTCCGCCCACGCCCACCAAGGCCAGCAGGCCCAGGCCCAGCACGCTGGCGACGATCAGCATGGGCAGGCCCAGGCCGAGCAGCAGGGCCAGCGGCAGCACGATGAGCAGCACAAAGCCGGTGATCAGCCCGCCCAGCACCAGGCCACTCCAGTGCATGGCATGCAGCTCGTGCAGGGGCAGGTGCTCACCATTGATGCTGACCTGCACCTCGGGGTGGCTGGCCAGCTCTTGCCAGATGGCAAAGCCGCCCGCCAGGGCCAGCACGGCCAGCAGCAGGCTCAGGATCAGCAGGGTCTTGAAGAACTTCTTCATACGAGGGGCTCCTCTTCGTCGCGGCTGCGATAGGGCACGGTGATGGTGACGGCGGTGCCGCAGGGCTGGTTCTCCTTGATGGTCACGCTGGCCTTGTTGCCGTAGAGCAGGCTCAGGCGCTCGCGGATATTCGCCAGGCCCACGCCGGTGCCGGCGGTGGCGGCGCGGCCAAAGCCCAGGCCGGTATCGGCCACGGTGACGGCCAGCTTGCCATGCACGATCTCGGCCTTGACCTTGAGGCTGCCGCCCTCGGCCTTGGGCTCCAGGCCGTGCTTGATGGCGTTTTCCACCAGGCTCTGGATCATCATCTGCGGGAACTCGGCCGAGAGCAGGCCCTCGGGCACATCGATCTCGGTCTGCAAGCGTTCTTCCATGCGGACCTTGAGGATTTCCAGATAGGGCCGGATCACCGCCAGCTCGCGGCCCAGATCGCGCCCGCCATTGGCATTGGCCTCGCGCATGCTCGGCATGGAGGCGCGCAGCAGGGCGATCAGGTTCTTCTGCATCTGGGAGGCGCGCGGCGGGTCCACCTCGATCAGGTGGTCGATGGACGCCAGGGTGTTGAACAGGAAGTGGGGCTCCACCTGGGCCTGCATGGCGGCCATGCGCGCCTCCACCACCTGGCGCTTGAGCGACTCGGCCTCGGCGGTCTCGGTGGCCTGGGCGGCCTTGACCTCGGCCTGGATCCGGCCCTTGTAGCTGATCTTGATGATGGCGGAGGTCAGGATGAGGACGACCGCCAGATCCCCAAGGAAATCCCCCAGCTTCACCACCCGAACCCGCACCCTGGGCTCGTTCTCGGCCTCGCGCAGAGCGGCCTCGGCATCGCGCTTGGCCTGCTCGGCATCGCGCACCGCCTGGGCAGCGTCCCGAGCCGCCTCTTCCAGGGCCTGCTTGGCCTCGGTAATGGCTTCGCGCACCTGGTCGGTGTCTGCGCCCGCGGGAAAGCGGATATCGATGCGAGGCTGCAGGCGCTCATCCCCCTCGGCGCCCGGCTTGGCGGGAATGCTCGCGGGGTCAGGCTCTCTGGCTTCGGGGCCGGAGCTGGCCGTTCCCGGTCGTGAAGCTGCATCCGACACTTCGGCTGTGCTGGCCGCGCTGGCGCTGCGCAGCTTGTCGCGGGGTATCACGCGTATGCCGCGCTCATCAATGGTCACCTCGTAGTGCACGCCCTCGCCACTGGTGCTCGGCTTGATGGGTTCGGCGGGCTGTGCAGGCTTGGCCGGTTGGGCCGGTTGGGCCGGCTTGGCAGGCTGCTCGCGCGGTGCAATTTCCTCGACATGTTCAGTGACTCGCCAAGTAAAGGGTGGCAGTTCCTGAAGGATGTTGGTGCCAATCAGCAGCAGCACGGACAGCACGATGAAGCGACGCCAGCTGATGCTGACCAGCCAGTTGGCATAGAGCCGGAACAGGCGCATGGCTTCACTGCCGAAAGCCTGCCAGCGGCTGTAGAAGCTCGGTTTTTGGGGGGCTGTGGGACTCATTGAGCTGGACCTCTTGGATGCTGCGCACTGTACGCAAGCTCCGCAGCGCGGCGCACCGCGTTGCGACGCGCTGCGCCCGCCAAGCCTCCAGCTGCAGCGGGCCGCGACAGTCCGTACATCCTGGCAGGTGAGCCGGGGGCGGGCCCAGATGGAAAAAAGCCCCGCATTGCGGGGCTTGCGTGCCGGCCAGGGCGAGCTTCAGTCGAGCGCCTGGACCACCAGGATCAGCAGCAGCACGGCCGCCATGGCGAGCTGGACACTGCGTTGTTGGAACATGGTGACCTCCCTATATTGCGCTGCATCATAGGGTGATTACCAGTGTTTCCGCAGCCCTCCGTTGTAGGGAAGTTGGCCGGTTTGTAAGCGATTGCTCGCGTGCCGGCTTACTGGCGAACGGCCTCGACCTGGATCACCAGCTTGACGTTCTTGGGGAAGCCCCAGGCCAGGCCGTAGTCGATGCCCCACTGGGTGCGGTCGATGGTGGCCTCGAAGTCGCCGCCGCAGACCTCGCGCTTGAGCATGGGGTTCTGGTAGCAGTTGAACTGCGTGGCCTTGAGGGTGACCGGGTTGGTCTTGTCCTTCAGGGTCAGCTGGCCGCTCACCTCGCTCACTTTGTCGCCATTGAAGACGAACTTGTCGCCCACGAACTTGGCGGTGGGGAACTTGGCGGCGGCAAAGAAATCGTCGCCCTTCAGATGGGCGTCCATCGGGCCCACGCCGGTGTTGACCGAGGCGATGTCGAAGGTGATCTCCACCTTGCCGGTCTTGGCGGCCTTGTCCAGGGTCACGGTGCCTTCCTTCTTGTCGAAGCGGCCGCGGTTGGTCGAGGTGCCAAAGTGGCTGATCTCGTAGGTCACGAAGGTGTGGGTGGGGTCGATCGCGTAGCTGGCGGATTGCGCCTGGGCGAAGGAGGCCGCGGCCAGGGTGAGGGCGGCGATCAGGGTCTTCTTCATCGGGGGGTCCTGTCTGCGAAAGGGTGGTTGGAAAACGGGAGGGGAAGGCGGGGAACGGCGGCGGGGCCGGGCTCAGAGCGCGGCCAGGCCCTTGAAGACCAGCTTGAACTTGACCTGCACATCGTTGGCCACCATGGAGGTGTCGGCCCATTCGCCGTCGCCGATCTTGAATTCCAGGCGCTTGAGCACGAAGCCGCCGGTGGCGGTGGACAGGCCGCCCGCCTGGCTCAGGGCCACGGGTACGCTGATGTCGCGGGTCTGGCCCTTGAGGCTGAGCTTGCCGCTGACCTCGAACTTGCCCGGGCCCGTGGCCTTGATGGCCGTGCTCTGGAACTGAGCCTGGGGCAGCTTCTTGCTGTCGAACCAGCTGGGCTTGGCCAGCTCGGCGTCCAGCTCCGGCGCGGGCAGGCTGACGCTGGCCAGATCGATGGTGAAGGCCACCTTGCCGGCCTCGGGCTTCTTGGGGTCCAGGTTCAGCTGGGCATCAAAGCGCTTGAAGCGGCCGTCCACCGGCACGCCCATCTGGCGGCTGGTGAAGCTCAGCTCGCTCTGGGCCGGCTGGAACTGGGCCTGAGCCTGGACGCCCAGGGCGGCAAGCAGCAGGGCGGCGGTGAGGGCAAGACGGCGCATGGCAAACGGTCCTTGTGTCGAAATAGGGCGGGGTTCAGGCGCCGCGGCCCGGCCACATGCGGGCCAGCAGGCGGTCGCGGTCCAGGAACTGATGCTTGAGGGCGGCCGCCACA
>NZ_JBKCLH010000207.1:0-7842 GCF_046300915.1 Roseateles sp.
GGCGGCCCAACGCGCCGCCGCGGTGCGCGCGGCGACGGCTGCCGGTGCGGCGCCGGCAGGTCGACCGGCGCCGGAGGCTTCGGCGCCGTCCGAGTCCCTGGCGACGGCGGCGCCCAGCACCACGCCCCAGGCTCAGCCTCAGCTGCTGGCCGCCGCCAGCCCCAGTGCCCAGCCGGTGCTGCCGCCACCCGCGGCTCAGGCCGCGCGTGCGCCGGAGCCGCCTGCGGACGAGGTGCCGCTGCGGCTGCTGGAGCGGGTGGAGCCCGAGTTTCCGGTGCGTCTGCTCCGGGAGCGCGTCGGGGGGTCGGTCATGGTGCGATTCACTGTGCAGCCCGATGGCTCGGTGCGGGCGGCGGAAGCCGTCAACGCCAGCAACAAGCGCCTGGTCCCCGCCGTGCTGGAGGCCGTGGGCCGCTGGCGCTTTGCGCCGATTCCCGAGACGCGCGTGGCCGTGGTCGAGGTGGGCTTCCGGGCCGAGTAGCGCTCGGGCTTGACACCCCCGGGCGCGCTACTGCCCCGGGCAGGCGGCCAGCTGGGCCGCCATGGCCTCGATGAAGAGCCGGCTGCGCAGTGGCATCAGGCGGCGCTCGGGAAAGACGGCCCAGCAGGCCACCGGGCTCAGGCACCAGTCGGGCAGCACGCGCTGCAGCTCGCCGCTGGCCACCAGCTCGCGGGCGAAATGGTCGGCCACGGCCGTGATGCCCACGCCCGCGCGCGCCAGCTGCAGCAGCAGATCAGGCGAGTTGACCAGGCTGCGTTTTTCGGGCGCGCCGCTCCAGGTTTCGCGCGCCTCGCCCTCGCCGCGCCACAGCTGCCAGGGCAGGGCGTCGCCCATGCGCGAGAGGATCATCAGCCCATGCATGCTGCTCAGTCCCAGGGGCAGCTGGGGCTCGCCCTCGCGGGCCAGATAGGCTGGGGCGGCGTAAAGCCCGCTGGTGAACAGGGCCAGGCGGCGCGCGGCGAGCTGGCTGTCCTCGGGCAGCTCGCCCATGCGCAGGGCCAGATCAAAGCCCTCGGCAATCAGGTCCACCCGGCGCGGCGAGAGGTCGATCTCCAGCTGTACCTCGGGGTAGTCCAGGGCGAACTGGCTGATCACGCCCTGCAGGGCCGTGCTGGCCATGTCATGCGGCATAGATACGCGCAGTCGCCCCGTGGGGCGCTGCTGGCGGTGCAGGGCCAGGGCCAGGGCGCTGTCCACCTCGGCGGCCACGGCCCGCGCATGCTCCAGCACGCCCTCGCCGAATTCGGTCGGGCTCAGGCGCCGGGTGCTGCGCAGCAGCAGCTTCTCGCCCAGGCGCGACTCCAGGGCCGAGAGCCGGCGCGAGAGCGTGGACTTGGGCAGCTGCAGGCGCTCGGCGGCGCGGCTGAAGCTGCCGGCCTCCATCACGCGGGCAAAGAGCAGCAGATCGTCGGCATCCAGGCTCATGGCAGGCTTTGATTGTTCCGTGGGTGGAACAATCTTATCCATTTGACCGTCTTCTGGGCTGGATTGATCGTCAATACAGTGTGACTCATGGTGATCGAGCGACGATCACAGCAACACCCCCACCGGAGATCCCGCATGAACATCCTGCAACTGAATTCCAGCGCCCGCCGTGTCCAGGACGGTCAGGGTTCCGTGTCCACCCGTCTGGCGAACGAACTGGTCGCCGCGCTGCGCGAGCGCCAGGCCGGCGCCGCCCTGACGGTGCGTGATCTGGGCCTGGACCCGGTGGCGCCCCTGGACGAAGCCGCCCTGGGCGCGCTCTTCACCCCGGCCGAGCAGCGCTCGCCCGAGCAGGCTGCCCGTGTGGCCGCCGCCGATGCCCTGGTGAGCGAGCTGATGGCCCAGGACGTGATCGTGATGGCGGTGCCCATGATCAACTTTGGCGTGCCCACCCAGCTCAAGAACTGGATCGATGCCGTGGCCCGCGCCGGCGTCACCTTCCGCTACACCGCGACCGGCCCCGAAGGTCTGGTCAAGGGCAAGAAGGTCTATGTGGTGGTGGCCAGCGGCGGCATGCACCGCGGTCAGTCCACCGACGGCATCACGCCCTATCTGCGCACCGTGCTGGGCTTCATGGGCATGAGCGATGTGGAGTTCGTCTATGCCGAGGGCATGGGCATGGGCCCGGAAGCCGTGGAGGCCGGCATGGCCTCGGCCCGCCAGCAGATCGCGGCGCTGACCGGCACGACCGTCGCCGCGGTGTAATCAAGCAAGCAAGGAAGCACGACCATGAGCACGAGCACCCTGAACAGCCCGGCCCGCGCCCTGAGCCAGCCCCGGGCGGTGGAGCGCCTGGTCGCCGGCCAGGCGACCAGCGATGGCGCCGGGGTCAAGCTGACCCGGGTGCTGACCCAGAATCTGCAGCGCCGCCTGGACCCCTTCCTGATGCTGGACGCTTTTGGCTCGGACAAGGCCGACGACTACATCGCCGGCTTCCCCGACCATCCGCACCGCGGCTTCGAGACCGTGACCTATATGCTGGAAGGCCGCATGCGCCACCGCGACTCGGCCGGCCACGAGGGCCTGCTGGGCAATGGCGGCGTGCAGTGGATGACCGCCGGCCGCGGCGTGATCCACAGCGAGCTGCCCGAGCAGGAAGAGGGCCGCATGGAAGGCTTCCAGCTCTGGCTCAATCTGCCGGCCCGCGACAAGATGTGCGAGCCCTGGTACCGCGACATCCAGAGCCAGGAGATTCCCGAGTTCCGCACCGAGGCCGGCGTGAGCGTGCGCGTGATCGCGGGCGAAAGCCATGGCGTGGCCGGCGCGGTGCAGCGCGAGCACACCGAGCCGCTCTATCTGGACATCCATCTGCCGGCCGGCGCCCGCTTCGAGCAGGCCCTGCCGGAGGCGCACAACGCTTTCGTCTATGTGTACCGCGGCGCCCTGCGCTTCGAGAGCGGCTGCACCGTGCCCCAGCAGCGCATGGCCATCTTCGCCAACCAGACGGGCAGCGACGGCGTGCGCCTGCAGGCGGGCGACGAGCCCACCCGCGTGATCCTGATCGCCGGCCAGCCCCTGGGCGAGCCCATCGCCCCGTAAGGCCCCTTCGTGATGAAGAGCGAGGCCGAGCTGGTGCAGGCGGTGCGCGACTTCCAGGCGGGGCGCTTCGCGGCCTGAGGCCCGGACGGGGCCGGCCGAGCCCGGCCGCCCGCTCAGCGCGGCGCGCGCAGTGGGGGCACGGGCGGGGCCAGCAGGCGCTCGCCCTCGAAGCCCTGCACCACACCGAAGTGGCCGGCGCCGGCATTCCAGTCGGCGGCGTACTGATGGATTTCTTCCGAGCTGCGGCCCACAAAGTTCCACCACAGCAGGGGTTTCTCTTCGTCCGCCAGCGGTTCGCCGCCCAGCAGCAGGGCGCGGGCGCGGCCCCGGGCGCGCAGCGCGGCCGTGCTGGCGCCGGGCGCCAGATAGAGCAGGCCGCCGGGCTGCAGGGCCTCGGCCGGACCGCCCTCGGGTTCCAGCAAGACCTCGCCCTCGGTGACCATCAGGCCGTACTCAAAGCTCGGGCGCAGTTCCAGGCGGATCTCGGCCGTGTCTTCAACCTCGCTCAGCAGGTCCAGCCCCATCAGGGGGGAGTGGACGGTGCAGGGCGAGCGCAGCCCCTCCAGCTCGCCCACCAGCAGGGTGCAGGCAAAGCCGCCGCGCTCGAGGCGCGGCAGCACCGGGTGATGCTCGAAAGCGGCCGGGTCGTGGCGGCGGCTGTTGGGCAGGGCTATCCAGAGCTGGGCCAGGTGCATCTCGGGCGTCTGCGCCTCCTCGGAGTGACAGATGCCGCGGCCGGCTGTCATCAGGTTCACCTGGCCGGGCTGCAGCAATTGCACCGTGCCCAGGCTGTCGCGGTGCAGCACCGCGCCCTCCATCATCCAGCTGAAGGTCTGCAGGCCGGTGTGGGGATGCGGCGCCACGCGCATGCCCTGGCCCTTTGCGCTGCGGGCGGGACCAGCATGGTCCAGAAAGCACCAGGCGCCGATGGCGCGGCGCTGCGGCACGGGAAGGGCGCGGGCGATGGGCAGGCCGCCCACCTCGCCGCGGTGGGCGCTGAGTCTTTCAATCGTGGCGGTCATGGCGGGCGCTTTGGCGGCTGGGTTGGGGCGATCATGCCTGAAACGGGGGCCTGCGCGACTTCGCTTGCGTCGCGGCCGGCGCCCGCTGCAGCGCCCGACTCAGTCCCGCAAGCCGGCTTTGGCCGGGTTTGCTTTTGGGCCCTCGCCCGCGAGCTGCTCCAGGATGGGGCAGTCCGGTCGCTCGTCGCCATGGCAGCAGCTGGTCAGGACCTCCAGGCTGCGCTTCATGGCCTGCATCTCGGCCAGGCGGCGGTCCAGGTCGGCGATGTGCGCGCGGGCAATGCGCTTGACCTCGCTGCTGGCGCGGCGACGGTTTTGCCAGAGCTTGAGCAGCTCGGTGATCTCGGCAATTGAGAACCCCAGATCGCGCGCCCGGCGTATGAAGCGCAGGGTGTGGACCTCGCGCTCGCCGTAGAGCCGGTAGCCGGCCTCGGTGCGTGCCACCCGCGGCAGCAGGCCCAGGGACTCGTAGTGGCGCAGCATCTTGGCCGACACGCCCGAGCGTGCGGAGGCTTCGCCGATGGTGAGCATGACCTCTTCAGCCTTCATCTTTTCGCCTTTCGTGGCGGCCGCTGGAGCGGAACCGAGCGACGCCCGAGGATCCGGCTCTGCCGGGCCTGCGGGCGTGCCCCCTTGAGGGGGCGCGCGTAGCGCGTAGGGGGTGGGTCATGGCTTCCAGCGTTTCAGAAGGAGCGCGTTGCCGACCACCGAGACGCTGGAGAAGGCCATCGCGGCGCCGGCGATCACGGGGTTGAGATAGCCCAGCGCCGCCAGGGGGATGCCCACCACGTTGTAGGCGAAGGCCCAGAACAGGTTCTGGCGGATCTTGGCGAGCGTGCGGCGCGACAGCGAGATGGCCTGGGCCACCAGGGCCGGGTCGCCGCGCATCAGCGTGATGCCGGCCGCATGCATGGCCACATCGGTGCCGGTGGACATGGCCATGCCGACATCGGCCGCGGCCAGGGCGGGCGCGTCGTTGATGCCGTCGCCCACCATGGCCACGCGCCGCGTGCCGCCGGCCTTGAGCTCGCCGACGATGCGCGCCTTGTCCTCGGGCAGGATCTCGGCGCGCAGCTCGTCGATGCCCAGCTCGCGGCCTATGGCTTCGGCCGCGCCGCGGTTGTCACCGCTGAGCATCACGCTCTTCACGCCCAGGCGGCTGAGCGCGTGGATGGCTTCGGCGGCGCTGGGCTTGAGCGTGTCGCCAAAGGCCAGCAGGGCCAGCACGCGTGGCGTGGGGCCCAGGCTGGCCAGCCAGGACACGGTGCGGCCCTGGTTCTGCAGGGTCAGGGCCTGCTGCTGCAGCGCGCCAAGCTCCACGCCCAGCTCGGCCATGAAGCGGCTGCTGCCCAGGCGCAGCTCGGTGCCGTCCACCTGTGCGGCCACGCCGCGGCCGGCCACGGCGCGCAGCTCGCGCACGGCGGGTGGGCTCAGTGATCGCGCCGCCGCCGCGGCCTGCACGGCGCGTGCCAGCGGATGCTCGCTGCCCGACTGCAGCGCAGCGGCCAGCGCCAGCTGCAGCGCTTCATCTTCACCCGCAGCCGCCTGCAGCAGCACCAGCTCGGGCTTGCCCACCGTCAGCGTGCCGGTCTTGTCGAAGGCGACGACATCGAGCCGGGCGGCCAGTTCCAAGGCCTCGGCATCCTTGATCAGCAGGCCATGGCGCGCTGCCACGCCGGTGCCGGCCCTGATGGCGGTGGGTGTGGCCAGACCCAGGGCGCAGGGGCAGGCGATCACCAGCACCGCCACCGCGTTCAGCAGCGCATGTTCCCAGTCGCCGTTGTAGAGCCCCCAGCCCAGCAGCGTGAGCAGGGCGATGCCCACCACCACCGGCACGAAGACCGCGCTGACCTGGTCCACTAGGCGCTGGATCGGCGCCTTGGCCGCCTGGGCCGACTCGACCAGGCGCACGATGCGCGACAGCGTCGATTCCGCGCCCAGCGCCGTGGCCTTCAGCAGCAGCAGGCCTTCGCCGTTGACCGCGCCGCCGACGACGCTGTCCCCCTCATGCTTGGCCACGGGCAGGCTCTCGCCGGTGATCAGCGATTCATCCACCTGGCTCGCGCCTTGCAGCACCGTACCGTCCACGGGAATGCGTTCGCCCGGTCGCACGATCACCTCGTCGCCGCGGACCAGCTGCGCCAGCGGCAGCTCCTGCTCCTGGCCCTTGCGGCGCACCCGGGCGACGTCCGGCCGCAGCGCCTTGAGCGCGCGGATCGCCTCGGTGGTCTGGCGCTTGGCGCGGGCCTCCAGCCATTTGCCCAGCAGCACCAGGGTGATCACCACGGCGGCGGACTCGAAGTACAGCGCATGCCCGGCATGCTCGCCATGGCGCAGCAGCTGGTAGACGCTCAGGCCGAAGGCCGCGCTGGTGCCCAGGGCGACCAGCAGGTCCATATTGCCGCTGCCGCTGCGCAGCGCGGCCCAGCCGGCCTTGTAAAAGCGCGCGCCCAGCCAGAACTGCACCGGCGCACTCAGTGCCAGCTGCCACCAGCCCGGCAGCATCCATTCGATGCCCACCAGCAGACCCAGCATGGGCAAGACCAGCGGCGCCGACAGCAGCGTGGCCATCAGCACCGGCCAGCCGCTGTGCTGCCAGGGCGTGGGCGCGGGGGCCTCGCTGTCGGCACTCACGCGGGCTTCGTAGCCGGCCTTGGCGACGGCGGCGATCAGGGTCTGCAGATCCACGCCCTCCAGCAGTCGCAGTGTGGCGGTCTCGCTGGCGAGGTTGACACCGGCCGCGAGCACGCCCGGCACCTTGAGCAAGGCGCGTTCGACCCGGCCGACGCAGGAGGCGCAGCTCATGCCGATGATCTGCAGGCTCAGCGACTTCTCGCGCAGGCTGAAGCCGGCTTTCTCGACCGCGGCGTGCAGCGCTTGCAGCGGCGCCGCGCCCAGGGTGTGGACCGTGGCGGTCTCGGTGGCCAGATTGACCGTGGCCTCGTCGACGCCGGGGACCTGGCGCAAGGCCTTCTCCACCCGCTTGACGCAGGAGGCGCAAGTCATGCCGGAGATCGGGAGCTGCAGAGGAGGGGGTGCGTTGTTCATGTGCGCAGTCTGGACCTTGCCATGGTGTCAAGCTCAAGCCCTCCGAGCCAGATCGGGCTCGGCGAGCCGGCGCTTGACCTTGCCATCGTGGCAAGGATTAAGCTGGCCCCATTGTTCCATCACAGATCTGGAGACACGAGATGAGCAGCAGCCCCGCGAATTACCAGTTCCATCTGCCCGATATGAGCTGCGGTCACTGTGTGGCCGCCATCACCAGCGCTGTGAGCGAGGTCGACCCCGGCGCCCTGCTGAGCTTTGACCGCCCGGGGCGCCGCCTGGAGGTGCAGGCCTCCAGCCTGGGTCGCGAGCAGCTGGCCGCCGCCCTGGCCGAAGCCGGCTATCCGGAGGCGCCGGCCGCAGCCTGAGGGCGTGGAGCCTAGGCCGAAGCGGCCGGGCTTGCCGGCCGGGCCGTGAGCGCGGCCAGGGCACTGGCCACCTCGCGTGCCACCGCCGCCTCCAGCGGAGCCAGGGCGGCCTCGGGGGCGCCAGCGGCCAGGGCCTGTGCCAGCACCAGGGTCACGCCTTCCAGGGCCGGCGCGCGCAGGCGCCGCGCCACATCCAGCAGGTCCTGCACCAGCTGCTGGCGAGCCGCTTCCTGCACCTCACCGGGCGTGCTGAGCGCGGCCCAGCTGGCGACCCAGCTACCCAGAAAAACCTCGGCATGTGGGTCGGGTGCGCCGTCGCGCGCCGGGCCGCCCAGCAGGACCGGCGCTGGCGGGTGGCGCGGCCCCGGCGGCGGCCGACCGG
>NZ_JBKCLH010000208.1:0-6172 GCF_046300915.1 Roseateles sp.
AGCCAGCCGCGGTCCCCGCTCAGATACATGCGCTGGCCGCCCTGCGCGGCCGCCTGCCCGGCTATATGGTGCCCGCGGGCCTGAGCCTGATGAGCGAGCTGCCGCTGAGCGCCACCGGCAAGATCGATCTGCAGGCCATGCCCGCGCCCCAGGCGCCGGAGCGCAGGGCCGGTGCCGAGGCGCCCGGCAGCGCGCTGCAAGCCCGGCTGCTGGCCCTGTGGCGGGAGCATCTGCAGCGCCAGGACATCGGTCTGGATGACGACTTCTTCGAACATGGTGGCGACTCGCTGAGCGCCCTGAGCCTGCTGGGTGCGCTGGAAGAGGCGCTGCAGCGCAGCCTGCCCCTGCAATGGCTGGTGGAGCACCCCAGCCCCCGGCGTCTGGCCGCCGCCCTGGAAGCGCCTGCGCCCGACACCGGTCTGCTGCTGCCCCTGAGCGAGGGGGGCACGCTGCTGTTCATCGCGGCCTCGGGCCATGGCGATCTGCTGCGCCTGCGCCGCCTGGCCGAGGCCCTGCAGGGCCGCTATGCCCTGCGCATGCTGCAGCCGCCGCTGGCGCCGGCGCCTGCCAGCATGGAGGCCCTGGCCGCGCTCTATGCCAGCGAAATTGCGCGCGAGACCGCCGGCCGGCCCTATCTACTGGCCGGCTTCTCGGTGGGCGGGGTGGCGGCCCGGGCCAGCTGCGCGCAGCTGGCGGCCCAGGGCCACGGCCCGCAGCGCCTGCTGCTGCTGGACACGCTCTACCCGGACGCCGCCCTGGGCGGCGGCAGTTCCTGGCGCCTGGCCAGCTGGCTGGTGCGCCATCTGCATCTGCAGGACCTGAGCCTGAACGGCCGCCGCCTGGGCGCCATGTTCAGCGATCCGGGCCTGGTGGCCCAGGTGGCGGCCCTGCGCCGGCATCGCAGCGCCGCCTGCGCCTGCTCGGTGCTGCTGGTGCGCAGCAGCGGCCTGCTGCGCTGGAAGCGCATGCTGTTCCAGCCCTGGGAGCGCCTGCTGGGCCAGCGCCTGAGCCTGGCCGAGGTGCCCGGCCTGCACGGCAGCATGTTCGACAGCGAGCATGTGCAGGCCCTGGCCGAGCTGCTCACCAAACTGCCATCAGTGGCGGCGAACATGGCGGACTCGACACCCGACACACCGCCCCAGCACTAGCCCATGAGCCCCAGGCCACCCCCCCGGATTTCAGCCGCCCTGCGCTGGCGCCTGCTGCTGCTGGGCCTGGCCCTGCTGGCCCTGATCGCCCTGAGCCTGGCCTGGCGCAGCGAGGCCCTGGCGCCCTGGCTCTCGCCGCTCAAGCTGCTCACGGCCCTGCAAGAGGGCGCCCAGGCCCTGGGGCCGCTCTTGATGCTGGGCCTGATGGTGCTGGCCCTGGTGCTGGCCATGCCCCTGAGCCTGCTGTGTCTGCTGGTGCTGGCCGCCCTGGGCCCCTGGCCCGGTCTGGCCCTGTGCTTTGGCGCGGCGGCGCTCTCGGCCTGCGTGAGCCATGGCCTGGGCCATGCCCTGGGTCATGAGCTGCTGCTGCGCCTGGCCGGGCCCAAGGTGCAGCTGCTCAGCGAGAGCCTGGGCCGCCGCGGCCTGCGCTCGGTGGTGATCCTGCGCCTGCTGCCCATCGCCCCCTTTGCGGTGGTGAATATGGTGGCTGGGGCCACCCATATCCGGCTCTGGCAGATGGTGCTGGGCACCCTGATCGGCATGGCGCCCAGCACCGTGTTCATGGCGGTATTCATCCAGCCCCTGCTGGACGCCCTGCTTCAGCGATAGCCGGCGCGCCCGCGGTTGGCCAGGGGGTTGGAGCGGCGGATCAGCGCGGGGCCGCTGTCTTCCTCCTCGGGCTCCTCTTGGGGCGGCTGGGGCCAGGGCCGCTGGGGGCCGCGCAGCAGCTCGTAGGCGCGCGCCAGGCGCAGCACGCCCAGATCATCGAAGCGCCGGCCCGCGATCTGCAGGCCTATGGGCAGGCCGGCCGCGTCGTAGCCGCAATTGATGCTGGCGGCGGGCTGCTCGCTCATATTGAAGGGCAGGGTGAAAGCGATGTGCTCGAAGGGCCGCAGCGGGTCGTTGATCGGGCTGGCCCAGTCCGCTGGAAAGGCGCCCACTGGCGAGGTGGGCGAGAGCACATAGTCGTAAGGCTGGCAGGCCGCCACCGCGGCCTCGCGCAGCGCCGCCATCTGGCTGTAGCCCTCAAAGAGCTCGGGCGCGCTGAGCTGGGCGCCGCTGGCCACCCAGGCGCGGATATAGGGCAGGACCCGGGCCTGGCGCTCGGCCGGCAGGGCCGAGATGTCCAGCCAGGAACGCATGCGCCAGAAGCGGTCCAGGCCGTCGATCATGGCGCGGGTGGAAAAGCCGGGCATCCGCTCCACACTCGCGCCCGCACGCTCGAAGGCCTGGGCGGCCGCCTCCACGGCGGCGCGGATCTCGGGCGTGACGGGCAGGCCCCAGCCGGCGTCCAGCATCAGGCCCAGGCGCAAGCCACGCAAGTCCTGGCCCTCGCCCGCCTGCAGCCAGGCAATGTCCTGGGCCGGCAGGCTGGTGGTGTCGCGCCAGTCGGGCTGGGCCAGGGCCGCCATCATCACCGTGGCGTCTTCCACCGTGCGCGTCATGGGCCCGGCCACCCGGCCGGCATAGGGTGGCTTGATGGGAATGCGGCCCAGGCTGGGCTTGAGCGTGAAGAGCCCGCACCAGGCCGCGGGCAGGCGCACCGAGCCGCCGATGTCCGTGCCCAGGTGCAGCGGGCCATAGCCGGTCGCGGCCGCGGCGGCCGCCCCGGCGCTGGAGCCGCCGGGGTTCTTGCTCAGGTCCCAGGGGTTGCGGCTCAGGGCATGGAAGCTCGAGAGGCCCGAGCTCAGCATGCCGTAGTCCGGCATGGTGGTCTTGGCCAGCAGCACGGCGCCCAGCTCGCGCAGACGGGCGGCGGGCGGCGCGTCCTCGGCGGCGGGCCGCAGCTCGGTCGCCGCCGTGCCCAGGGGCACGGGCGTGCCGCGGGTGGCGATGTTTTCCTTGAGCGTGGCGGGCACGCCGTCCAGGCTCAGGCCTCGCGCGTTCGTGAGCGGCTCACCGCGCAGCCAGCGCGCCTCGGACGCGCGGGCCTGGTCCAGCACGGCCTCGGGCTCAAACGCATAGAGCGCGCAGAGCCGGGGCTCCCAGCGCGCCACATGGTCCAGCAGGCTTTGCGCCACCTCCAGCGGCGAAAAGTCGCGACGGCGGTAGCCCTCGACCAGGGCCAGGGCGCCAAGCTCGTGCAGGGCCAGGCTCATGGGCCTCACTCCCAGCTCAGGCCGGAGAGGTCGTTGACGAAGACGGGCATGTCCGTCCACAGGCCCTTGAGCGAGCGCTTGGCCACGGTCAGCCACAGGGGCTGGTAGAGAAAGACATTGGCCGCATCCTGGGCGATCAGGCGCTGGGCATCGCCCAGCAGCTTGAGGCGGTCCGCCTCGCGCGGCGTGTTGTTGATGCGCTCCAGCAGCTTGGCGAACTCGGGGTTCTCATAGCCCCAGTAGTAGCCGGGCTTGGCGTAGTTGCCCAGGTCGAAGGGCTCGACGTGGGCAATGATGGACAGGTCGTAGTTGCGGTTGGTGTACACGCCCGAGAGCCACTGCGCCCACTCCACGTTCTCGATCTTGGCCGTGATGCCCACCTTGGCCAGCTGGGCCGCCACCACCTCGCCGCCCTGGCGCGCATAGGGCGTGGGCGGCAGCTTGAGGCTCAGCTCCAGCGGCGTGCTGACCCCGGCCTCCTTGAGCAGGGCGCGGGCCTTGGCGGGGTCGAAGGCATTGACCGCGGTCAGGTCCACATAGCCGGGCGCGCTGGGCGGGTAGTGGCTGCCGATCGGCACGCCAAAGCCGTCCGCCGCCGCCTCGATCACGGCCTTGCGGTCGATGGCCATGGCAATGGCGCGACGCACCCGCACATCGTCCAGGGGCTTTTTCTTGTTGTTGATGGCCACGATGGTCTTGGCCCGCGAGCCCGCCTGGATGACCTGGAAACGCGGGTTGTTGCGGAACTGGCCCAGGCTGCGCGCCGCGGCCACGCGCGGGAAGGCGTCCACATCGCCCGAGAGCAGGGACGCCACCTGGGCCGCCGGATCGCTGATGAAGCGGAAGGTGGCACGGCGGATCTTGATGGCCGCCGCGGCGCGGTAGCCGGCCCACGCGCCCAGCGTGATGCTGGCGCCCTTGTTCCAGGCCTCCAGCTTGTAGGGGCCGGTGCCCACGGGCTGGCTGGCGTTCTTCTCGGCGCTCTTGGGCTCCACGATGATGGCCGTGGCCTGGCCGATCAGGAACAGAAAATCCGGCTCGATGGTCTTGAGGCCGATCACCACGGTGTGCGCATCGGGGGCGCTGATGAAGCCCATGCTGGCGAACAGGCGCTTGTCCTTGTTGCTGCTCTTCTCGCCGGCCGCGCGCTCGAAGCTGAACTTCACCGCGGTCGCATCAAAGGGCTCGCCGTTCTGGAACTTGATGCCCTTGCGCAGGCGGAAGGTCCAGGTCTTGAGATCGGGCGAGACCTCCCAGCTCTCGGCCAGCAGGGGCTTGACCTTGCCGTCGGGGCCAATCTTGGTGAGGGTCTCGAAGATGTTGTAGAGCACGATCTCGGCAATCGCCGAGGCCGCGCCGGCCGTGGGGTCCAGGCCCGGCGGCTCCAGGGTCATGCCCAGCACCAGGCTGCCGTCGCGGCGGGCCTGGGCCCAGGCCGGCAGGCTGCCCAGGGCACTCAGGCCCATCAGGCCGGCGGCGGCGGAGCGGCGGGTGATCTTCATGGCAGGCTCTCCTCGGTCTGGGTGTGCAGGCGCAGTATCGCCTCGGCATGATGGCAGGCCACGCGCTGCGCGCCATCCAGATTGCGCAGCAGGGGCCGCTCCGCCAGACAGCGCGGCGTGGCATGGGGACAGCGCTGGGCGTAGTCGCAGGCGCCCGCGGGGCGCTCCACGGACACGACCGCAGCACGGCGGCGTGGCGAGCCCGGCCGCAGCCTTGGCACGGCCTGCAGCAGAGCCTGGGTGTAGGGGTGGGCGGCCAGGCGGAACAGGGTCAGGGGGCTGCCCTGCTCCACCACGCGGCCGCGGTAGAGCACCAGGATCTCGTCGCAGACATGGTTGACCACGGCCAGATCGTGGCTGATCAGCAGATAGGCCAGGCCGAAGCGCTCGCGCAGCTCGGCCAGCAGGTTCAGCACCTGGGCCTGCACCGAGACATCCAGGGCGCTGACCGGCTCGTCCGCCACGATCAGGGCCGGGCGTGTGACCAGGGCGCGGGCGATGGCGATGCGCTGGCGCTGGCCGCCCGAGAACTCATGCGGGTACTTCTGCAGATCCGCCTCGCGCAGGCCCACGGCCTGCACCGTTTCGAGCACGCGCGCCGCCTGCTCGGCCGGGCTCAGGCGGGTGAGCGCGGCCAAGGGCTCGGCCACGATGCGGCCCACGCGGCGGCGCGGGTCCAGCGAGCCATAAGGGTCCTGGAAGACCATCTGCATGCGCGCGCGGGCCCGGCGCAGGGCCTCGGGCGGCAGGGCCAGCAGGTCCTGGCCGTCCAGCAAGACCTGACCACCGCCGCGCTGCGCCGGCTCGTCCAGGGCCAGCACCGCGCGCGCCAGGGTGCTCTTGCCCGAGCCCGATTCGCCCACGATGCCCAGGGCCCGGCCGGCCTCCAGGCGCAGGTCCACGCCCTGCAGGGCCGGCACCCGCGGCGCGGGCGCGAACAGGCGCTCGCGCGGCAAGGTGTAGTGGCGCTGCAGGCCGCGCAGCTCCAGCAGCGGCGCGCGATCAGCCATGGGCCGCACCCTCCTGAGCTCGCACATGAATGCAGCGCAGCTGGTGATCGGGCGCCAGGGCCATGGTCGCGGGCCGCGCCGCCTCGCAGGCCGGCGTGGCCAGCTCGCAGCGCGGCGCGAAGGGGCAGCCCGGCGGCATCTCGTGCAGGCCCGGCACCGTGCCGGGAATGGCGCGCAAGGCCTGGCCCCGGGAAGCGCCCAGGCGCGGCCGCGCCGCCAGCAGGCCGCGGGTATAGGGGTGGGCCATGCGCTCGAACAGGGCGGCGCTGGGGCCCTGCTCCAGCACCAGGCCGCCGTACATGACCAGCATGCGCTGCACGTTCTCGGCGATCACGCCCAGATCGTGCGAAATCAGCAGCAGGGCCATGCCGCCCTCCTCCACCAGCTCGGCCAGCAGGTCCAGGATCTGGGCC
>NZ_JBKCLH010000209.1:0-5489 GCF_046300915.1 Roseateles sp.
GCTATGACGAGGTCAATCTGAACTGCGGCTGCCCCAGCGAGCGGGTGCAGCGCGGCGCCTTTGGCGCCTGCCTGATGGCCGAGCCCAGGCTGGTGGCCGATGGCGTGAAGGCCATGCGCGATGCGGTGAGCATCCCGGTGACGGTGAAGCACCGTATCGGTATCGACAAGATCGAGCGCTACGACTTTGTGCGCGACTTCGTGGGCACCATCGCCGAGGCCGGCTGCGAGGTCTTCATCGTGCACGCCCGTAACGCCTGGCTGCAAGGCCTGTCCCCCAAGGACAACCGCGAGATCCCGCCGCTGCGCTACGAGCTGGTGCACCGGCTCAAGCGCGAGTTCCCTCAGCTCACCATCGTGATCAATGGCGGCCTCAAGACCGACGCCGAGATCGCCGAGCAGCTCCAGCATGTGGACGGCGTGATGGTGGGCCGCCAGGCCTATCACGAGCCCTGGCAGATGGCGCACTGGGATTCGCGCTTCTTTGGCCAGGCCGACCCGGACACCGCCCAGGCCGGCCGTGAGGCGGTGGAAGCCGCCTGGGTCCAGTACCTGAGCGCTCAGCAAGCACTTGGCCGCCCCTGGGCCACGGCCATGCGCCACGCCCTGGGCCTGTGGAACGGCGCGGCCGGCTCGCGCCGCTGGCGCCAGATCTGGTCTGACCACAAGCTCAAGAGCCTGAGCCCGGCCGAGGTCGCTGCCCTGGCCACCGAGGCCCGCTCCGGCGTAGCCCGCCATGTGGACGAGCATCAGGCCCGCCATGCTGCGGCCCTGAACGCCTGAACTCCCTCATGCCGCCGCGCCAGTTCTTCCACTGCTACGAGACCGCGCTGGGCTGCTGCGGCATCGCCTGGAACGAACGCCTGGCCCTGATCGGCTCGCAGCTGCCCGAGGAGAACGCCGGCGCCACCCGCGACCGCATGCGCGCCCGCTTTCCCGCCGCGCGCGAGCTGCCGCTGGAGCCCGAGCTGCCGGCCCTGATCCAGCGGGCCATGGCGGGTGTGCGCGCCCTGCTGGCGGGGCAGAGCACCGACGCCGGGGTATTGCTCGAGCTGGAGCTGGACGACAGCGCGCTGCCCGAGTTCCACCGCCAGGTGCTGGCCCTGACCCGGCACATTCCCGTGGGCCAGACCCTCAGCTATGGCGAGATCGCCACGCGCCTAGGCCAGCCCGGTGCGGCGCGCGCCGTGGGCCAGGCCGAGGGTCACAATCCTTTCGCCCCCATCGTGCCCTGCCACCGCGTGCTGCCCAGCAGCGGCAGTGGCAGCCCGGGTGGCTTTTCCGCCCATGGCGGCCTGGCCACCAAGCAGCGCCTGCTGCTGATCGAGGCGCGTGCCACCGGCCAGCTCGGCGGCGAGCAGGGCAGCCTGTTCGGCGCCTGAGCCTCACCTCTTCTACTTTTCTTCAATTCATGTCGTTTGCTTCCCTGGGCCTAGAGCCTGCGCTGCTGAAGGCCCTGGCCGAGCTGGACTATCAAGACCCGACCCCCATCCAGGCGGCGGCCATTCCCCCGGCACTCGCCGGCCGCGACCTGTTGGGCCAGGCCGCCACCGGCTCGGGCAAGACCCTGGCCTTTGGCCTGCCGCTCTTGCAGCGGGTGCTGCAAGCTGGCGAGGGTCGACGCCTGAAAGCCCTGGTGCTGGCGCCCACGCGCGAGCTGGCGGCGCAGACGGCCGAAGCCCTGCGCGATCTCGCGCGCCTGCTGCCGGCGCGGCTGAAGATTGCGGTGGCCTTTGGCGGGGTCTCGATCAACCCGCAGCTCATGGGCCTGCGCGGCGGTTGTGATGTGATGGTGGCCACGCCGGGCCGCCTGCTCGATCTGCACGAACACAATGCCCTCGGCTTCGAGGCGCTGGAGCTGCTGGTGCTGGACGAGGCGGACCGCCTGCTGGACATGGGCTTTGCCGAGGAGCTGCAGCGCATCCTGGCCCTGCTGCCGGTGCGGCGCCAGAACCTCTTCTTCTCCGCCACTTTCCCGGCGGCGGTGCAGGGCCTGGCGGACGGCCTGCTGCGCGAGCCCCTGCGCGTGGAGGCCCCGGCCGAGGCGCCGCCGGACATCCTGCAGCGCGCCATCCGCGTGGACGAGGCCCAGCGCACGCCCTTGCTGCGCCATCTGCTGCAGACCGAGGGCTGGTCGCGCCTGCTGGTCTTCGTGGCCACCCAGTACGCCACCGAGCTGGTCTCGGACAAACTCTGGAAGGCCGGCATCAAGGCCGCGGCCCTGCATGGCGAGCTGAGCCAGGGCACGCGGCGCGAGGTGCTGGCGGCGCTGAAGGCCGGCACGGTACAGGTGCTGGTGGCCACCGATGTGGCGGCGCGCGGCCTGGACATTCCAGAGTTGCCGGCGGTGCTGAACTACGACCTGCCGCGCTCCCCGGCGGACTACACCCACCGCATCGGCCGCACCGGCCGGGCCGGCGCGCGCGGCGTGGCGCTGAGCTTTGTGACGGCGGCGGCCGAGGCGCATTTCCGCCTGATCGAGAAGCGCCAGGGCCAGCGCGTGCCGCGTGAGCAGATCGCGGGCTTCGAGCCCAAGGAGCAGCCGGTGCAAGAGCCCGGCGCGGGCGGCATCAAAAGCCTGACCCGCAAGAGCAAGAAGGACAAGCTGCGGGAGGCCGCTGCTGCCGCAGCTCAGGCCCCCCAGCCCAAGCCCAAGGCCTGACCGTTCAGTCCCAGGGCGCCTTGTCGTCCGGGCCGGCGGCTGCGGACGCGGCGGCTATGGCGGCCGTCACGGCCGCAGGCGTCTGGTCCAGGTCCAGCACGGTCTTGTCGGGCGCCACCAGCTGGCTGTCGGCCACGAAGCCGCTGGGGGCCGAGCCCAGGAAGTCGTGCTCGCCGCCCAGGCCCTCGATCAGGGCCGGAATCAACTCGCCCAGCTCGCCCGCGGCGATGGTGGCGTCGGCGTCGAACTGCTCGTCCTTCTCGGGCTTGTCATGGCCCTCGAACACCAGGTCCAGGAAGCTGATCTTCTTGATCTGCAGCGTGTCGGTGAGCAGGAAGGACACGCGGTCCTTGTAGCTCATGGCCAGGCGGGTGGGGCGCTTGCCGGCTTCCAGGTGCTGGCGCACCTCGTCGATGTCCAGGGCGTGGCGGGCATAGCGCACCACGGACTTCATCTCGTCCTCGCTCTTGAGCTCGCACTCGCGGTCGATCGTGAAGCCCTCGGGCGCCACGCCATCCATCAGCCAGGCGGCCATGCAGGTGGCGGGGGCTTCGGCGCTCTGCACCAGGTGCAGGGTCAGGCCCTCAAGCGTCTTGATCAGGAGGCTCACCACCTCCTCGCAGCGTGCCGGGCTGGAGGCGTCGATCATCAGGAGGCGCTGCTCGGGGGCGATCCAGATGCGGATGCTGCTGCGCTTTTTGAAGCACAGGGGCAGCAGCTCCTGGGTAGCCTGCTCCTTGAGGTCCTTGAGCGCCTTCTTGCCGGGCTTGCGGCCGGTCTGCTCCTCGATCTGGGCGGCAATCTCGTCCACCCGCTCCTTGACCACCGAGCCGGGCAGCACGCGCGACTCCAACTGCAGCTTGAGGTGCAGATGGCCGTCGATCACCTCGACCAGGGGGCCGTGCTCGATGCCGCGCGGCGGCACCCAGCCCAGGGACAGGGGCTCGGTGGCGCCGCAGGGCTGGAACTGGCCCTTGGCCAGGGCCTCCTCGACTTCTTGGCGGCTGGGCTGCCAGCTGGCGCCCACGCGGTAAATCGTCAGGTTCTTGAACATCGGATGCGTCGTCGGAAATGCGAGCGCCCCGGCAGGACCGGGGCGCGCTGAGTGTGTGCGAAACGGGTGAGCGTCATTGTCGCTCAGCCCCGGGCTGTGGGGCCTGCCGAAATGGCAGCAGTCCGGCTCAGCGGCCGGATTCGGCCGCAATCTGGCGCAGGGCCTGCTCGAAGACCTCGGGCGGCTGGCCGCCGGAGATCAGATGCCGTTCGTTGATGATGACGGCGGGCACCGAGCTGACACCCAGGGAGTGGTAGAGCGACTCGGCATCGCGCACGGCGTCGGCATAGCGCTCGGAGGCCAGCACGGCGCGGGCTTGCTCGGCGTCCAGCCCCACGGCCACGGCGCGCTCCAGCAGCAGGGCATGGTCGCTCGGGTCGCGGCCCTCGGTGAAATAGGCCGTGAACAGCGAGAGCTTGAGATCGCGCTGGGCGCGCGCGCTCTGCTCGCCGGCCCAGTGCAGCAGGCGGTGGGCGTCGAAGGTGTTGTAGATGCGGCTGCGTGCGCCCTGGGCGAAGTCAAAGCCCAGGGCCGCACCGCGCTCGCGGATGCGCTCGCGGTTGGCGGCCAGCTGGGCCGGCGGCAGGCCGTACTTGCGGGCCAGGTGCTCGTCGATGTCCTCGCCCTCGGGCGCCATGCCGGGGTTGAGCTCGAAGGGCTGGAAGTGCAGCTGCACCTCAAGCTCCGGCATGCGGGCCAGGGCCTGTTCCAGGGACTTGAGGCCGATGGCGCACCAGGGGCAGGAGACGTCGGAGACGAAATCGATCTTCATAAGGCCGGCAATCTAGCCCAGCTGGCGCGAGCTTGCCCGCGCCAGGTAGAACCACTCACTGCCGGGCTGGGCATTCACGGCCGGGAAGACGATGCGTCCGTCGGCCGGGGCCAGCACCGGCCGGCCGTCGTGGCGGGTGCCGATGCGCTCGCCCTGGCTCACCGGATCGAAGCTGGCCCAGGCGCGCTCGAAGCGGTCGCCCTCGTGTTCGCGGTCCACCACCTCGTAGAGCTGCAGCAGCTCGGGCGCGGCGGCGGGGCGGGGCGTCACCACCTCTGCGTCCACCATGCCCAGCAGCACCAGCACCCGCAGGATGGCCTTGTAGGCGAATTCCGGCGCCTCGGGGTCGGCATGCTGGCCGCATTCCAGGGTGATGCCGTAGCCGCCGCGCGAGCGCATGAACTCGGTGGTGCCCACGCCGTAATGCGGGTCTTGCTGCAGCGTGGCGCGCCGGCTGCCGTCGCCCGAGCGTTCGGCCCGGCGCTGCAGGCCCAGGGCATAGGTGGAGAGCCAGCCCTCCACGATGCGCTCCGTGCCCACGCAGGCGGCCAGCAGGCCTTCGGCCCGCTCATGGGCAAAAGGCTCCAGTTCGCCGCGGTTGCTGCGCGGGCCCAGCATGGCAAAGGGCTTGCCCTGGCCCTGGAAGCTGTGCAGGTCCAGCAGCACCTCGTGGTCCGCCAGCCAGCGGCACAGCGGTCCGGCGATGCGGTCCTCGAAGTCCTGCGGGACCACGGGCGGGCGCAGATTGCGATTGAGGTTGCGATCGCCCTCGCGCCGGCCCAGCTGGTGGGCCAGGGGGTTGACGATGGGAATGAAGCTCAGCGTGCCGCCGCGCAGCTGCAGGGCGCCGCTGTCCAGCTCGGCCATCACGCGCTGGATGGCGGCCACGCCGCAGACCTCGTTGCCATGCTGGGCCCGCGCAGCAACCGCGGCGAACTGGAGCCTTTTGCCCATGAGCGGGCCGAAGGCCTGCTGGCCGCCTGCGTGGGCACGGAGCGCATC
>NZ_JBKCLH010000210.1:0-13900 GCF_046300915.1 Roseateles sp.
CCTTCGGCCTGGGCAGCGATCTGGCCACGCGCGGCTGGGCGGCGGTCAAGACCGGCACCAGCAAGGACCTGCGCGACAACTGGTGCCTGGGCTTCAGCGACCGCTACACCGTGGGCGTCTGGGTGGGCAAGGCCAGCGGCGAGCCCATGCATGGCGTGAGCGGCGTGAGCGGGGCCGCGCCCGTCTGGGCCACGCTGATGGCCGCCCTGCACGAGGGCCGACCGGCCCGCGCGCCTAAAGCGCCGCCGGGCCTGCTGCGCCTGCCGGTGCGCTTCGAGGGCGTGGGCGAGCCAGGGAGGCCCGAGTGGTTTGTGCGCGGCACCGAGCAGGCGGTGATGCGTGCTGGCGCCCAGACCCGCGCGCCGGTGCTGGCGGGCATTGCCAACCCGGTGGACGGCACCATCTACGCGCTCGACCCGGACATCCCGCCCGCCGCCCAACGTCTGCTCTTCGAGGGCCAGGCCGGCACCTGGATGCTCAATGGCCGGCGCCTGGGACAGGGCGCCCGCCTGGCCTGGTCGCCCTGGCCGGGGCGGCACCAGCTGCAGTTGCTGGACCCGCGGGGTCAGATCTTGCAGAGCGTGCGCTTCGAGGTGCGGGGTGCGGGTTTGAAGCAGGTTCGCTGAGCCGGCGCGGCGCGCATACTGCCGTTCACGACCCCGTTGGACGGGGCAGGGGAGAGGCTTGATGCGCATTTCCATGAGCGGCCGGCGGCATGCTCGCGTCCTGATGCTGCTGCTGGCCCTGGGTGGCACCGCCCTGGGCGCCCAGGCTCAGAAGCTGCTGCGCTTTGCCAGCGCCTTCGATCCGCAGACCATGGACCCGCATGCCCTGGCCCTGGTCTACCACTCGCGGGTGGTGACGCAGATCTACGAGGGCCTGGTCAACCGCGACGAGCAGTTTCGCCTCGCGCCCGCGCTGGCCCTCTCCTGGTCCCAGCAGGGTGCCAGGACCTGGCGCTTCAAGCTGCGCCCGGGCGTGAAGTTCCACGACGGCAGCGCCTTCACCGCCGACGATGTGGTCTTCTCCATCGAGCGGGCCCTGCAGCGCGAGTCGCAGCGCGCCACCCAGCTGCGTGGCGTGCTGGGCGCGCGCAAGGTGGATGCGCTCACCGTGGACGTGCTGCTGGCCGCGCCCGACGCCCTGCTGCCCGAGAAGTTCTGGCTGATCGCGATGATGAGCAAGGCCTGGAGCGAGAAGCTGGGTGTGGCCAAGCCGCAGGACTACAACGCCAAGCAGGAGACGCCGGCCGTGCGCCAGGCCATGGGCACCGGCCCCTTCATGCTCAAGCGCTACGAGGCCGATGTGCAGACCCAGCTGCAGGCCCACCCGGACTGGTGGGGCCGCGCCAGCCACCGCGGCAATCTGGACGAGGCCCACTACCAGGTGATCCAGTCCGATGCCACCCGCCTGGCAGCCCTGCGCTCCGGCCAGGTGGACTTCGTGATCGACCCGCCCTTCCAGGACGTGGGGCGGCTGCGCCAGGAGGGCAGCCTCAAGCTGATGGAGACGGCCGATATCGGCACCCAGTACCTGGCCTTTGACCAGCACCGCGATGAGCTGCCGGGCAGCGATATCAAGGGCCGCAACCCCTTCAAGGACCTGCGCGTGCGCCGCGCCGTCTATCACGCCCTGGACATGGACCTGCTCGTGCGCCAGGTGCTGCGCGGTCAGGCCGTGCCCACGGGCGCCCATCTCTCATCCCTGGTGGATGGGGCCCTGCCTGAGCTGGACAAGCGCCTGCCCCACGACCCCGCGCTGGCGCGGCGCCTGCTGGCCGAGGCCGGCTATCCGCAGGGCTTCTCGGTGGCCTTTGACTGCGTGAATGTGTCCTACCGTCAGGCGGCCTGCCAGGCCATGGCGGCCATGCTGCAGAAGGTGGGCATACGCGCTAATTTCAGCGCCCTGCCCAGCAGCAGCTTCTTTCCCAAGCTGAGCCAGGCCACGGGCAGCCTGCTGGAGTTTGGATGGTCGCCCGGCGTGGATGCCTGGAATGTGCTCAATGCCCTGGTGCGGACCTATGACGCCCGGGTGAGCGGCGCCTTCAATGCCGGGCGCTACAGCAATGCGCGCCTGGACGAAATCATCGACGCCATCGCCACCGAGCCCGATCTGGCCCAGCGCCGCCGCCGCGTGGGCGAGGCCCTGCAGCTGATGCAGCAAGACCTGCCCCTCCTGCCGCTCTACCGCATCAAGCACAGCTGGGTGATGAAGCCCCAGGTGCAGGCCGTGCAATGGCCCAACGGCATGCTGGAGCTGCGCTGGGTACGGCTGGACTGAGCCGGCGCGGCTTTAGCGCGGCCAGCGGCCGAAGGGCTGCTCGCTCAGGCGGCTGTTGTAGTAGCGCTCGTCGCCGGTGACTTCCTCGCCCAGCCAGTCCGGGCGGGTGATGGCCTGGTCTTCGCTGGCCAGTTCCACCTCGGCCAGCACCAGGCCGGCGTTCTCGCCGTGGAACTCGTCCACCTCCCAGCGCAGCCCGTCCTGCTCCAGGGTGTAGCGCGTCTTCTCGATCAGCGGGCCCTCGCAGAGCTGGAGCAGGGCCTGGGCATCGGCCAGCGGCACGGCGTATTCGAACTCCAGCCGGCTCGCGCCCTGGCTGCGCCCCTTGATGGTCAGAAAGGCCTGCTCGCCGGCGATGCGCACCCGCACCGTGCGCTCGGCGGCGCGGTTCAGATAGCCCTGGCTGTAGCGCTGGGCCTGGCCCTGGCGCCAGCCTTGGCCGCGCACCAGGAATTTGCGTTCGATCTCTATCCCCATGGGGCGCATGCTAACGCGCCCCCAGCGTGGCCATCAGCCGCGTGGCGCGCGCCCGTCGGGCCAGTGCGGGTTGAGCAGGGCCCAGACCTCGTGGTCGCGCCAGGCGCCGTCGATGAAGAGATAGCGCCGCGACAGGCCTTCCTGCACAAAGCCCAGGGCCTGGAGCACGGCGCGGCTGCGGTGGTTGTCGGGGCGTACCGCGGCCTGCACGCGGTGCAGGTCCAGCACCGGCCCAAACGCCAAATCCAGCAGGGCGCGCAGCGCCTCGCGCATCAGGCCCTGGCCCTGGGCCGCCTGATCCAGGCTGTAGCCCAGGACCACATTCTGGAAGGGGCCGCGTGAGGGCTGGCTGAGCTGGGCCTGGCCGACGATGCGCTCCGGTTCTTCCTTCAGACTGAACCAGTAGCGCCAGGTCGTGCCCGCTGCAAACGCGGCCTCGCCCTGTGCCAGACGCAGGGCCGTGGCCTCCAGCTCCAGGAAGTCCGGCGGGTAGGGCGGGTCCCAAGGCGCGAAGTGGGCGCTGTTGCGGCGCTGGTAGTCGCACACCGCCGCAGCCAGTGCCACCGAGGGGGCACGCAGCAGCAGACGCTGGGTCCGCAGTTCCAGGGGCGGGACAGCGTTCACGCGCTCAGGCCGCTGTCTTGGGGATGGGCGGTGCGAAACGCAAGCCCAGGGCGATACGGTTCCAGGCGTTGATATTGGCAATGGCGGCGGTCAGATAGCTCAGGCCGGCCGCGCCAAACTCGGCCAGGGCCTTGGCGTACAGCGTGTCGTCCGGGCCTCCCTGCGCAGCCAGGGTCAGGGCCTCGGTCCATTCCAGGGCGATGCGCTCGCGCTCGCTGTAGACGGGGGCCTCGCGCCAGGCCGACAGCAGGTCCAGGCGCGGCGCGTCCATGCCCAGCTGTCGCGCCACATTCAGATGGAACTGCAGGCAGAAGGCGCAGCCATTGAGCTGGGAAGCGCGCAGCTTGATCAGCTCCAGAAGATCGTCTCCCAAGCCCGAGGCCTTGAGGGCCTTGCCCAGGGCCAGCAGGGCTTCGCTCACGCCCGGGGTGAGGGCGGCGAATTCGGGGCGGTCGATGCGGGGACTGGTGCTCATGGCTGCGGCGCTTTGTTGAGGTCTGGGCGGCGATTATGGCGCGCACCCCGGCGCCGCTTTGTGGCGGGTGCGGGGCCAGCGCGCCTGCGGCAAATTGACCCAGGACAGTTTGTCCAAAGGCAATTTGTCCAATCGCGCAAAGGCGCTTGCTTGCGAAGAATGATGAGCTATTGAGTCAGCGCAAGGAGTTGTTTGTGCAGAAGAGGCGCTGGGCCCGAGCCGCCCTGAACCGTTTCGCCGCCACCGCGGCATATGTCCATCCATCGGAGGCTCGTCCATGGATGCGCTGATGCTCGCCCGGATGCAGTTCGCTGCCAACATCAGCTTCCACATCCTCTTCCCCACCATCACCATCGCCCTGGGCTGGGTGCTGCTCTTCATGCGCTGGCGCTGGCTGCGCAGCGGCCAGGCGCACTGGCTCACGGCCTACCGCTTCTGGACCAAGGTCTTCGCGCTGAGCTTTGCGCTGGGCGTGGTCAGCGGCATCACCATGAGCTTCCAGTTCGGCACCAACTGGCCGGGCTTCATGGAGCGGGCCGGCAATATCGCCGGCCCCCTGCTGGGCTACGAGGTGCTCACCGCCTTCTTTCTGGAGGCGGGCTTTCTGGGCGTGATGCTCTTCGGCCATGGGAGGGTCAGTGAGCGGGTGCATCTGTGGGCCACCTTTCTGGTGGCCTTCGGCACCACGCTCAGCGCCTTCTGGATCCTGAGCCTGAACTCCTGGATGCAGACGCCCCAGGGCTACGAGATCATCAACGGCGAGTTCCACGCCCTGAGCTGGTGGGCCGTGATCTTCAATCCCTCGCTGCCCTACCGGCTCACGCACAAGCTGCTGGCCTCGGGCCTGACGGTGGCCTTCTTCCTGGCCGGCGTGAGCGCCTGGCAACTGCTCAAGGGCCGGGTGCAGGCCCACACCGTGCCGGTGCTGCGCCTGGGTCTGGTCCTGGGGGCCGTGCTGATCCCGCTGCAGATCCTGGTGGGCGATCTGCACGGCCTGAACACACTCAAGCACCAGCCGGCCAAGATCGCCGCCATGGAGGGCGTGTGGCAGACCGAGCGCGGTGCGCCCCTGCTGCTCTTTGCGGTGCCCAATGAGGCCGAGCGCCGCAATGACTACGCCCTGGGCATCCCCAAGCTGGCCAGCCTGATCCTCACCCACGAGGCCGAGGGCGAGATCCGTGGCCTGGACGAGTTCCGCGGCGCGCACCCGCCGGTGGCGCCGCTGTTCTACGGCTTTCGCCTGATGGTGGGCCTGGGCATTCTCATGCTGGTCTTCAGCTGGGGCGGGCTGTGGCTGCTGCGCCGCCGCGGCGCCCTGGGTCTGCCACGGCCCTGGCTCTGGGGCCTGGCCCTGATGAGCTTCTCGGGCTGGGGCGCCACGCTGGCCGGCTGGTATGTGACCGAGATCGGCCGCCAGCCCTTCATCGTCTACGGCCTGCTGCGCACCGCCGAGGTGGCCTCCACCACGCCCGGCAGCACCATTGCCGCCAGCCTGGCTGGCTATCTGAGCCTGTATCTAGCCCTGCTGCTGGCCTATGTGGCCGTGGTCAAGCGCCTGGCGGAGCAGCCCGCCGCGGAGTACGGCGGCGCCGCGGTGGCAAGGCCCGTCCTGAACGCCGGGAGTCGTGCATGATGAACCTCGACCATGCCATGCCCCTGATCTTCCTGGGCCTGATGGGCCTGGCCATGCTGATCTATGTGGTGCTGGACGGCTATGACCTGGGCGTGGGCCTGCTGATGGTGGGCGCCAGCGATGCGCACAAGGACCGCATGGTGGCCTCCATCGGCCCCTTCTGGGACGCCAACGAGACCTGGCTGGTGCTGGGCGTGGGCACGCTGCTGATCGCCTTCCCAAAGGCCCAAGGGCTCATCCTCAATGCGCTCTACCTGCCGGTGTGCCTGATGCTGCTGGGCCTGATCCTGCGCGGCGTGGCCTTTGACTTCCGGGTGAAGGTAGACGCGCAGTGGAAGCCGCTGTGGAACCGGGCCTTCATGGCCGGCTCCCTCTTGGCGGCCCTGGCCCAGGGCTGGATGCTGGGGCGTTACATCACGGGGCTGCAGAGCGGCTGGGCTTTTGATCTCTTCGCCGCGGCTATCGCCCTGGCCCTGGCGTCGGCCTATGCCCTGCTGGGTGCGGGCTGGCTGCTGATGAAGACCGAGGGCGCGCTGCAGCGCCTGGCCCTGGCGCGGGCCAAGCAGGCCTGGCCGGCCGTGGTGCTGGGCCTGGCCCTGATCTCGGTGGCCACGCCCTGGGTCAGCCCCACGGTGCGCGAGCGCTGGTTCCAGATGCCGGGCCTGATCGCCCTGATGCCCATCCCCCTGATGTGCGGCTTGGCCCTGCTGGTGCTGCGCGCCCAGCTCAACTCCAGCCGGGTGCTGGGCAAGCTGTGCTGGCTGCCCTTTGCGCTGACGGTGGCGGTGATGGTGCTGGGCTTCTTCGGCCTGGCCTACAGCCTCTACCCCTATGTGATGGTGGACCGCATGACGGCCTGGGAGGCCGCCGCCGCGCCGGCCTCGCTGCGCTTCATTCTGGTGGGCTGTGCGATCAGCGTGCCGGTGATCCTGGCCTACACGGCCTTTGCCTACCGGGTGTTCTGGGGCAAGGCGGGCGAGCTGCACTACGGCTGAGCCCTGCGGCCCGGGCCGCGTGGACCCGGGCCTCAAGGGGCTCCAGGCCCTCTACTCAGGCCGAGGGTGAATCCGCCGGCCCCGGCCACTGCGGCGGCTGCGGGTGCAGGCGCGCCATGCAATAGCTGTCCACATAGCGGCCGTTCACCAGGGCATAGGCGCGCTGGCGGCCCTCGATCTCGAAACCGTGGCGCTGGTAGAGCCGGATGGCGCGCTCGTTGTCCACGAACACGCCCAGCTCCACCCGCAGCACATGGGCCCAGTGGTCGGCGTAGTCCAGCAAGGCGCTCATCAGGGCGCCGCCCACGCCGCGGCCCTGGGCTTCGGGCAGCACGGCCATGCCCAGATGCATCACATGGCGGCGCCTGGGTGAGGGATTGGCCAGCATCAGGCCAGCGCTGCCTACCACCCGGCCGTCGAGCAGGGCCACCAGCTGCAGATCCTGGCTGCGTGCTGGCGCCAGATTGTCCGTGAGGCGCTGCTTCCACTGCTCCTCGCTGCCATAAGGCATTTGCAGCAGGCCCGGCAGCACCTCGGGATGGCTCATCAGCTGGGCCATGGCGGCGGCGTCGCCAACCTGGCTGCGGCGGATCTCGAGGCCGTTGGGGGGCTTGTGCATCTTCTTCTCTCCTTGGATATTGGGGCGGACCGCGCAACAGCATCAAGCGGGGCGAAAATGTGGTCCATGCCCCGACTGACTGCCCTCGATCATCCCGCATCCCAGCCCGAGCCGGTGGTGCCTGCCGCCGCGCGCGGCCAGCCCCAGCCGGCGCTGCGCTTTGCGCTGCGGGCCGGGCCCAGCCGCATCGACGGCCTGGGGGTGTTCGCCGAGGAGACCATTCCCGCGCGGCGCAAGATCGGCGAGATGCGTGGCGAATCCATCTCGGTGCGCGAGGCGCGGCGCCGCGCCAAGGGGCGGGCGCGGGTGCATATCGTGGAGGTCTCGGAGACCCGGGCCGTGGATGCGACCGACTCTCCCGAGCCCCTGCGCAATATCAACCACAGCTGCGGGCCCAATGCGGTGCTGCGCATCCGCCAGGGGCGGGTGGAGTTCTATGCCCTGCGCGAGATCGCGCCGGGCGAGGAGATCACCTGCCACTACGGCGACAGCCACCACGAGGGGCGGCTGCGCTGCCGCTGCGGCGCCCCGAACTGCTCGGGGCGGCTCTAGAGGCGGCTCTAGAGGGCAGGGTAATCAGGCCTGCTCGTCGGACTCGTCTTCGTCCGGCGGCGCGCCTTCCTGCAGCCAGAACAGGCGCAGGTCCTGCACGGAGAACAGGGCGTCGTCGATCAGCACATGCTGGTCCACCTGCACGTCCTCGTCATAGGCCTCGGCGATATAAGCCTGGCGCTGCGGGCCCTCGGGCAGGGCCACGGCGGCCACCGACATCAGCATGGCGTCCAGCATCTGGGCCGGCTCGCTGCCTTCCTCGAAGACCTGCCAGTCGGCCTCGCCGTCCTGCACGGCCTGCATAAAGCCCTCCACCCACATCTGGCCGGCGGCCGGCAGGCGCTCCAGCAGCTCGGGCTTGAGCACGCCCTGGGCCAGCAGTGCGGCCTTGGTGTCCTCGTCGAACTCGGTGATCAGCGGGCTCAGGCGCATGGCCTCGGGATCCTCGATCAGGCCCTGGGGGGCCAGGCTCTCGCCGATCTCGTTCCAGCGCAGGTGCAGGGCGTCCATGAAGGCGTCCAGCTGTTCCTGCTCGGCCAGGGGCGCGGGCCAGTCCTCGCCAAACAGGGCGTCCATGGCATCGGCCGGCGCGGCCTCGAAGGGGCCCACCTGCAGGGCGTGCAGATAGCCGTCCAGGGTGTCGATGGTGACGGCGGGGGCGTCTTCATCGGCCGCGGCGGCCAGCACATGCAGCAGGGCGGCGAGGCGCTCCGCGTTCTCGTGGTCCAGCTCGGGCAGATCGTCCTGCGAACCGTCGGTGTTGTCGTTCATGTTCATGCGCTACTCCAGAAAAAAACAAGGGCCCGTGCGGGGCCCTCGCTGGTGATTTCTCTCTATGACCTCAGAGGCGTTCGCCAACCCAGGCCTGCACGCTGGCCAGGGCCGCGGGCAGGGCCTTGGCGTCGGTGCCGCCGGCCATGGCCATATCGGGCTTGCCGCCGCCCTTGCCGCCCACCTGCTGGGCCACAAAGTTGACCAGCTCGCCGGCCTTGACCTTGGCCACGCTGTCGGCGGTGACGCCGGCGGCCAGCTGGACCTTGTCGCCATCCACCGCGGCCAGCACTATTGCCGCGGTCTTGAGCTTGTCCTTGAGCTTGTCCATGGTCTCGCGCAGGGTCTTGGCATCGGCGCCCACCAGGGTGGCGGCCAGCACCTTCAGACCCTTGACGTCCACGGCCTGACTCAGCAGCTCGTCGCCCTGGGCCGAGGCCAGCTTGCTCTTGGCGGCGGCCAATTCCTTCTCCAGGGCCTTGACCTGGTCCAGCACGGCATGGATGCGGGGCTCCAGCTCGGCAGGCGCTGTCTTGAGCGTGCCCGCCACGGCATTGACCGTGCTTTCCAGCTGCTGCAGATAGGCCAGGGCGTTGTCACCCGTCACGGCTTCCACGCGGCGCACGCCGGCGGCCACGCCGCCTTCGGCCACGATCTTGAACAGGCCGATATCACCGGTGGCCTTGACATGGGTGCCGCCGCAGAGTTCCTTGGAGGAACCGATGGAGAGCACGCGCACGGTCTCGCCGTACTTCTCGCCGAAGAGCATCATCGCGCCGCTCTTCTGTGCGTCGTCCAGAGCCATCACCTCGGCCTTGGCACCGGCATTGGCCAGGATCTCGGCGTTGACGATGGCCTCGACCTTCTTGATCTCCTCGGGGCTCATCGGCGCGTTGTGCGCGAAGTCGAAGCGGGTGCGCTCGGCATTCACCAGCGAACCCTTTTGCTGCACATGGGCGCCCAGCACCTCGCGCAGGGCCTTGTGCATCAGGTGGGTGGCACTGTGGTTGCGAACGGTCTTGGCGCGGGCCTCGGCATTGACCTTGGCCGCGAACACATCACCCGCCTTGATCGTGCCTTCCAGCACGCGGCCATGGTGGCCGAAGACATCGGCCTGGATCTTCACGGTGTCTTCCACCACGAAGCGGCTCGTGTTGTTGCGCAGCTCGCCCTGGTCGCCCACCTGGCCGCCGCTCTCGGCGTAGAAGGGGGTGTGGTCCAGCACCACCACGGCGTCATCACCGGCCCGGGCCTCGGCCACCAGGGCGCCGTCCACATAGACGGCCGTGACCTTGCTGGTCTCGCAGACCAGGTGCTCATAGCCGTGGAAGGCGGTGGGCGTGCCCTGGTATTCCAGGCCGGCGGCCATCTTGAACTTGCCGGCCGCACGGGCCTGCTCGCGCTGGCGGTTCATGGCGGCCTCGAAGCCGGCCTGGTCCACCGTGACGCCGCGCTCGCGGCAGACGTCGGCGGTCAGGTCCACCGGGAAGCCGTAGGTGTCGTGCAGCTTGAAGGCGGTCTCGCCGTCCACCTGGCTGTGGCCCTGGGCCAGGGCGGCTTCCAGGATTTCCATGCCATTGGCGATGGTCTGGAAGAAGCGTTCCTCTTCCTGCTTGAGCACCTCGGTCACGCGGGTCTGGGCCTGGCGCAGCTCGGGGTAGGCGTCGCCCATCTGGTTCACCAGCTCGGCCACGATCTGGTGGAAGAAGGGCTTGCGCGCACCCAGCTTGTAGCCGTGGCGGATGGCGCGGCGGGCGATGCGGCGCAGCACATAGCCGCGGCCTTCGTTGCCGGGGATCACGCCGTCCACGATGGTGAAGGAGCAGGCGCGGATATGGTCGGCGATGACCTTCAGCGAGGGCGAGTTAGCGTCCACTCGGGCGTGTGCCCCTTCTGTTTCCTTTGCGATTCTGGCGTCCCAATCTTGATTGGATTCGCCGGGAAGCCGCGGAACAGACACGGTAGAGCATGCGTTCTCTACACTCCGCTTTGCGCTCGCGATCAGGCCCACAAAGGTGTCGATCTCGTAGTTCGAGTGCACATGCTGCAGCACCGCGGCCAGGCGCTCCAGGCCCATGCCGGTGTCCACGCTGGGCTTGGGCAGGCGATGCATCACGCCGTCTTCAGTCCGGTTGAACTGCATGAAGACGTTGTTCCAGATCTCGATATAGCGGTCGCCGTCCTCGTTGGGGCTGCCCGGGGGGCCGCCAGCGACCTCGGGGCCGTGGTCGTAGAAGATCTCGGTGCAGGGGCCGCAGGGGCCGGTGTCGCCCATCATCCAGAAGTTGTCGGACATGTAGCGGCCGCCCTTGTTGTCGCCGATGCGCACGATGCGCTCGGCGGGCACGCCCACCACCTTGTTCCAGATCTCGTAAGCCTCGTCGTCCTCGGCGTAGACCGTGACCCAGAGCTTCTCGGCCGGCAGCATGAAATGCTGGGTCAGCAGCTCCCAGGCGTACTGAATGGCGTCATGCTTGAAGTAGTCCCCGAAGCTGAAGTTGCCCAGCATCTCGAAGAAGGTGTGGTGGCGGGCGGTGTAGCCGACGTTGTCCAGGTCGTTGTGCTTGCCGCCGGCGCGGATGCACTTCTGGCTGGTGGTGGCGCGGGTGTAGGCGCGCTTGTCGAAGCCCAGGAACACGTCCTTGAACTGGTTCATGCCCGCATTGGTGAAGAGCAGCGTCGGGTCGTCACCGGGCACGACCGGGCTGGAGGCCACGATCTGGTGTCCCTTGGACTCGAAGAACTTCAGAAATGTCTGGCGAATCTCGGCTGCTTTCATTCCGGGGCTTTCCGCTTTAGGACAAGCTAACTGCTTGATTTTTCGGGGCTTTGGATTATAGGGGCGGCCTTCGCCGCGACAGGCTCCTGGCCGCGGTAGAGTGCACGCTCAAGGAGATCCCCGCATGGACAGCAGCAAGACCAGCCCCCTGGCCGCCCTGGAGGACGCCAGCCTGCTTCGCACCCAGGCCCTGATCAATGGCGAATGGGTGTCCGGGCGCAACGGCGCCACCTTTGCCGTGAGCGACCCCGCCACCGGCGCGCATCTGGCCGATGTGGCCAGCATGGGCCAGGCCGAGGTGGAGGCCGCCATCGCCGCCGCCAACAATGCCTTCGCCGTGTGGCGGGCCAAGACGGCCAAGGAGCGCGCCGCCATCCTCTTGCGCTGGCAGCAACTGCTGGTCAAGCATGCCGACGACCTGGCCCGCATCATGACGGCCGAGCAGGGCAAGCCCCTGGCCGAGGCGCGCGGCGAGGTGATCTACGGCGCCAGCTTCATCGACTGGTTTGCCGAGGAAGGCAAGCGCATCTATGGCGAGACCATCCCCACCACCGACCCCAGCAAGCGCTATCTGGTGCTCAAGCAGCCCATGGGCGTGTGCGCGGCCATCACGCCCTGGAACTTCCCGGTGGCCATGATCACGCGCAAGGTGGCGCCGGCCCTGGCCGCGGGCTGCTCGGTCATCATCAAGCCGGCCGAGGCCACGCCGCTCTCGGCCCTGGCCGTGGCCGAGCTGGCCCAGCGCGCCGGCATGCCCTCGGGCGTGCTGAATGTGCTGACCGGCGACGCCGAGGCCTCGGTGGAGATCGGCAAGCTGCTTTGCGCCAGCGATGTGGTGCGCCATCTCTCCTTCACCGGCTCCACCGAGGTGGGCCGCATCCTGATGGCGCAATGCGCGCCCACCATCAAGAAGCTTTCGCTGGAGCTGGGCGGCAATGCGCCCTTCATCGTCTTTGACGATGCCGATCTGGACAGCGCCGTCGAGGGCGCCCTGGCCAGCAAGTACCGCAATGCCGGCCAGACCTGCGTCTGCGCCAACCGCTTCTATGTGCAGGAGGGCGTCTACGAGGCCTTTGTGGAGAAGCTGGCGGCCAAGGTGGCGGGCATCAAGGTGGGCAATGGCTTCGAGGCCGGCGTCAACCAGGGCCCGCTGATCGACGACCAGGCCGTGGCCAAGGTGGAGACCCATGTGGCCGATGCCCTGGCCCTGGGCGCGCGCCTGGTGACGGGCGGGCGCCGCCTGCCGGACCTGGGCGAGCGCTTCTACGAGCCCACCCTGCTGGCCGATGCCTCGCCCCAGATGCTGTGCTCGCGCGAGGAGACCTTCGGCCCCGTGGCCCCGGTCTTCCGCTTCAAGACCGAGGCCGACGCGGTGCAGCTGGCCAATGCCACCGAGTTCGGTCTCGCCAGCTACTTTTACAGCCGCGATATCGGCCGCATCTTCCGGGTGGGCGAAGCCCTGGAGTACGGCATGGTGGGCATCAACACCGGCCTGATCTCGGTGGCCGAGGTGCCCTTTGGCGGCGTCAAGCAAAGCGGCTTGGGGCGTGAGGGCTCGCGGCATGGCATCGAGGACTATGTGGAGCTCAAGTACCTCTGTTTGGGGGACATCAACAAGTAGCGAGGCTTCGCCCCTGCCTGTAGGCTGAGGGACTTGGATCAAGAGGAGTCACCATGGACGATCTGACCCAGGACTTCAGAGAGCTGCTGGGGCGCCCGCCGCGCCTGTTGCTGGCACACGATGCGCCGCAGGAGCTGGAGCGTCTGCAAAGCCTGTTTGCGCACGACTGCGAGGTGTTCGGGGCCGGCTCCGGCGCCGAGGCCCTGGATCTGGCCCGGGCGCAGTGGCCGGATCTGGCCCTGCTGCACGCCGGCCTGCCCGACCTGGGCGGTGAGGCCCTGTGCCGCTTGCTCAAGAGCGACCCGGCCCTGGCGACCCTGCCCGTGCTGCTCTTGTGCGAGCAGCCGCTGGACGAGGCGGGCGAGCGCCGCGCCCTGGAAGCGGGGGCGGCGGATCTGCTGAGTCCGCCCTGGCAGGCCGTGCTCTTGCGACGGCGGGTGCGCAACCACCTGACTCACAAGCTGCAGGGCGAGCTGCTGCACGAGCTGGCTTTTGTGGACGGGCTGACCGGACTGCACAACCGGCGCTACTTCGATGAGCGGCTGGAGTGCGAGCTCAACCGCGGCCGGCGCAATGGCACGCCGCTGGGCCTGCTGCTGGCCGATGTGGACTGCTTCAAGCTCTACAACCACTACCAGGGCCACCAGGCCGGCGACAACGCCCTGCTCGGGCTGGCGGTGGCCCTGCACAGCTCGCTCAAGCGTCCCGGCGATCTGGTCTGCCGCGCGGGCGGGGCACGCTTTGCCGTGCTGCTGCCCGAGACCGAGATGGCGGGCGCCGAGCGCGTGGCCCAGCGCTTCGAGGAGGCGGTGCGCTCCCTGCGCATCCCGCATGAGCACAGCAGCGTGCCGGGCGGCGGCTTGAGCCTGAGCGTGGGCGGCGTGGTCTGCGTGCCCGGAGCACGCCATCACGGCGCCGGGCTGATGGCGGCAGCCGAGGCCCAGCTGCAAGAGGCCAAGCGCCAGGGGCGGGCACGCAGCCAGCTCCAGGCGGCCTGAGTTTTATCGGCCTGAGTCTTAGGGCTTGGGCGCGCGGCGTCCCAAAGCCAGACCGGCCAGGCCCAGCGCCAGGCTC
>NZ_JBKCLH010000211.1:0-13473 GCF_046300915.1 Roseateles sp.
GGGTGGGGCGGGAGCGGCAAAGCCCCTCGCGGAGAATGCTCGCCCATGAGCACCATGAGCACCACGGCCCTTCTCATCATCGACGTCCAGCAAGCCCTGTGCAGCGGCGAGTACGCGGCGCATGAGGCACCGGCCCTGATCGAACGGATCAACGGGCTCGCGGCCCGCTGCCGCGCCGCCGGCCAGCCGGTGATCCTGATCCAGCACGAGTCCGCCGACCCGCAAGGCCTGCTGGCCCATGGCTCGCCGGGTTGGCAGCTGGCCCAGGGCCTGCACACCGAGGCCGGCGATCTGTGCCTGCGCAAGCGCAGCCCCGATTCATTCCACGACACCGAGTTGCAGGCCCTGCTGCAGGCCCATGGCGTGCAGAGCCTGGTGATCTGCGGCCTGCAGAGCCAGTTCTGCGTGGACACCACCACTCGCCGCGCTCTGGCCCTGGGCTATCCGGTGCAGCTGGTAGCGGACGGCCACAGCACCACGGACAGCGGCGCGCTCAGCGCCACCCAGATCCGCGAGCATCACAACCTCACCCTGAGCCAGATCACCAGCTTCGGGCCGCGCGTGCGCGCCGTGCCGGCGGCGGCGGTCGAGCTCTTGGGCGCCCCGGCCTGAGCGGCGCCCCCCAAGGACATGGAACAACCTCGCCCCTCCCCCATCCTCATCAGCGCCTGCCTGCTGGGCCAGCCGGTGCGCTATGACGGCGGCGCCAACGGCGTTTCACAGCATCCGGTGCTGGCCGCCTGGCTGGCCGCCGGGCGGGTGCTGGCGCTGTGCCCCGAGCTGGCGGGCGGTCTGCCGGTGCCGCGGCCGCCGGCCGAGCGGGTGCGAGATGCCGAAGGTTGCGAGCGGGTGCTGGATGTGCACGGCCGGGATGTGACGGCCGCCTTTGTGGCCGGGGCCGAGCAGGCCCTGAGCCTGGCCCGTGCCCGGGGCGTACGCATGGCGGTGCTCAAGGAGGGCAGCCCCTCCTGCGGTTCGGGCTACATCTACGACGGCAGCTTCAGCCGCCGCCGCGTGCCGGGCCGCGGGCTCACGGCCGAGCGGCTGACACAGGCCGGCATCCAGGTCTTCAGCGAACACGAGCTGGAGGCCGCCCAGCGCTGGCTGCAGGCCCTGGAGCAAGACGGCAGGGCCTGATGAGCGTGACGGGCGCTGCGCCGGCTGGCCCCACAATAGCGCCCACCATGAAGCACCAAGGTTCCTCTTCCCCCTCCTCGGGCGGCTCGCTCGACGCCGTCACCCAGGCCCGCCAGGCCGCGCAATGGGAACGCAACAAGCCCAGCATCTATGTGGATCTGGGCCTGGGCCTGTTCTTCTTTGTCTGCGCCAAGTTCACCGACCTGACCACGGCCGCCCTGCTGGGTGCGGCGGCCGGGCTGAGCGTCTATCTGGTGCAGCGCTATGTGAAGGTGGACCTGCTGGGCGGCCTGGCCATGTTCGGCGTGGCCATGCTGCTGGTGTCGGCGGGCTTTTCCTGGCTGTTCCAGGATGACTGGGCCGTCAAGATGAAGGGCACCATCCTGGGCCTGCTCACGGCCACGCTGTTTCTGGGTGATGGCCTGATCAACCGCGGCCGCTACTTTGGCCGCCGCCTGGCCCGCTATGTGATGGAGCCGGTGGTGGAGCAGCGCCTGGCCATAGGTCTGGGCCTGCTGGGCGCCCTGATGGCCTCGCTGAACTGGGGCGTGGCGGCATTCTTCAGCACCGATGTCTGGCTGGCCTACACCACCTTTGGCGATATCGCGCTGAGCATGCTGCTGTTCTTTGCGGTGTTGCGCTTCGCCCGGGCCTGATCCGACGCCCCTTCCGTGCCACACTGGCCCATGCCCAAGCCAGTGCAAGAACCCCTGCCCAAGCCGCCCGCCCTGCGGGCCGAGGATGTGCGCGGCGCGCTGCGCCTGAGCCACGAGGCGCTGGGCGGGCTGATCGATCTGGTGGAGTCCATGCACGCCGGCATTGCCGACAGGGTGCTGGGGCGCTCCACTGCAGCCGACCCCGAGGACGGGCTGCGGCGCGCCCGGGGCCTGACCGGCCTGGTCTACCGCGGTGTGCGCGGCATCAGCGGCGGCGTGGGCAGCGCGACGGAGCTGCTGCTGGGCAGCCTGGCCCGGCAGCTGCTGCCCGCGAGCAGCGCGGCCGCACCACATGCCCGGCGCGAGGCCCTGCTCGCCGCGCTCAACGGCGTGCTGGGCGACCATCTGGCGGACAGCGGCAACCCCCTGGCCATCGCCATGCGCTTTCGCCGGCAGGGTCAGGCCTTGCCACTGCAGGCCGAGGCCCTGCGCGCGAGCCTGGCGGCCCAGACCAGCACACCGCGCCTGCTGGTCCTGCTGCACGGCCTGTGCATGAACGATCTGCAGTGGCGCCTGGGCACGGCCGAGGACCATGGCCAGGTGCTGGCCCGCGAGCTGGGCTACACGCCCGTCTATCTGCACTACAACAGCGGCCTGGGCATTGCCCGCAACGGCCGGCTGCTGGCCGAGCGGCTGCAAACCCTGTGCGAGGCCTGGCCCCAGCCCCTGGAGCGCCTGGTGCTGCTGGGTCACAGCATGGGCGGACTGGTGGCGCGCAGTGCCATCCACCACGCGGCGCAGCGGCGCGGCGAGGGCGACGCCAGCCTGAGCTGGCCGCAACGCCTGGATGATCTGGTCTGCCTGGGCTCGCCGCATCTGGGCGCGCCGCTGGAGCGTGCCGGCCACGGTCTGGAGCGCCTGCTGGCGGCCCTGCCCTATGCGGCGCCGCTGGCCCGCCTGGGCCAGATCCGCAGCGCGGGCATCACGGACCTGCGCCTGGGCCATATCACCGAGGCGGCGTCAGATGCGCAAGGCCGGCGCCACTGGAACCAGGTGCCCCTGCCCGGCAACACCCGCTGCTACGCCGTGGCCGCCAGCCTGGGCCCCGCGCCGCACAGCCTCAAATCGCGCCTACTGGGCGACGGCCTGGTGCCGGTGGCCAGCGCCCTGGGCCGGCACCGCGACCCGGCGCGCGGCCTGGACTTTGCGCCCGAGCGCCAGGCCGTGGTGTACCGCGCGGGACATCTGGAGCTGCTCTCCAGCCCCGAGGTGCTGGCCCTGCTGCGCGGCTGGCTGCGCTAGGGCCGGCATGCGCTAGGGCCGGTTTTCGCTAGGGCAGCTGGGCGCGCACAAAGGCGGTGGCGCGCCGCAGCGCATCCTCGCGCGCGGCGGCATTGTCCGGCTCCCGCTGCAGGCTGGCCACCGGGCTGTCAAAGCCATGGGCCGCGCCCGCATAGGTCCTGAGCTGGGGCGGCACCCGGGCCTGGGCACGGGCCACCAGGGCCTCGCATTGGCGGGGCGAGACCTCCTCGTCGGCCCCGGCCAGCAGCATCAGCAGCGGCACCTCCCATTGCGGCCACAGGCTGCGCAGGGCACGCTCGCCGCAGCCGGGATAGAAGGCCAGCGCCGCGGCAAAGCGCGGGGTGCCGGCCTCGGCGCTGGCGGCACGCTCGCTCTGGCGCTGCAGCACATTGAGCACGGTGCTGCCGCCATTGCTCCAGCCCTGGACCAGGATGCGCCCGGCCTGCACCTCGGGCTGCTCGGACAGCCAGCGCAGCGCGCCCTCGGCATCCAGGGGGCGCACCGTGCGTTCGTTGACGGCCTCGCGCTCGGGAATGCCGTGGGTGTTGCGCCCATAGCCATGGGCCCGGCCACGCGGGCCGAAGCTGTCCACCAGCAGGGCGATATAGCCCTGGGCCGCCCAATGTGCCAGCCACTGGCGGTGCCGGGCCGAGAGGCTGCCGGCCCCGCAGGGCGAGTCCTGCCCGCGCGCCACGGTCTTGCACTGCTCGGCCACCGGCCCGGTATAGGGGCCGCCGCGCCCATGCAGCAGCACGATGGCCGGCGCCGGCAGGCGCGCGGGGCTGGCGCGGTAGGCCACCAGCTCGGTCTGGCCGTCGGCGCTGGGGAAGTAGACAGTGTCCGGGGTCTGGGCGCGGACAGGGATCGCGAAGGCGAGCAAGACGGTCCCCAGGCTCAGGGCGGAGCCGGCCTCGGACAGAAACGGGAGTAATCGCCTCATGGTGATGGCTAGGAGCAGCACGCTGCGTCGGGGAGAGGCATTGTGCCGCCCCGGCTCAGGCCAGCAGCGCGCTCACGGGCCGCCGGGGTGAGGGCGGCAGGAGCAGGCCGCGCCCGAAGCGAATGACCAGATCGGCACGCTGGGCCCCCAGGCCCAGGGCCGCGCCAAAGGCCGGCCGCAGGCTCGCCACCTCCACCGGCATGTTCAGATGCGCGCAGCGCACGCCCATGGCACAGGCCTGCAGGGCGAAGCGCTCATAGGCGCGGCCCACCGCCATCCAGTGCTCCACATCCTCGCGCGCGGCCACAAACACCGCCACACCGGCCGAGCTGCGCAGCTGGCGACGGTACTTGTCGTTCTCGGAGCCGGCACGCACGACGAGGTCAAACAGCCGCGGCCCCAGCCAGCTGGGCAGCTCGGGGTTGCCGGAGCACAGGCTCAGCAGGCCGTCGCCCTGGCGCAGGGCCTCGCGCGCATTGAAGCGGATCCACTGCCGCAGCTCCGCCATAAAGGCCGGATCGTTCATCTGCAGGGTGTTGCCCTGGACCACGAAGTCCAGCACCGTCTCCAGGGCCGGTTTGTCGGTGAGCAGGAGCAGGCGCACCTGTTCAGAGCGGGCGGCGGCTTCCAGGCGGGCCAGCTCGGTCGGGCTGAGGGCTTGGCCGTCGTACTCCGCGCGGGTGGACTGCCGCTGGGGAATGGCCTGGAACAGCTCCGTGGGCCGCGCCGGGGCCGCTTGCAGGCCGATGCGCAGCGCCTTGCGGGCCGCATCGAACTCGGGCTCGGCCCGCAAGCCCAGAGCCGCCGCGGCCTGGATCAGGTTCTCGGCCGCACAGCCCAGGGAGACATAGAGGTGGTGGTCGTCCGGATCCACCACCGGGCAGCGACGATCGAAATCCGGCAACACGGTGATGGCCTCGGCGCCCAGCTCAAAGCGCCAGCACTGGGTGTTGTGGCTGGAGGGCGCCAGGCTGGCGTAGCGCAGCAGCTCCAGCCCCAGGGCCCGCCCGCTCAGGCCCTGCAGGGGCCCGTGCCGCCAGAGCTGGCGGCTGACCGCCAGGTACTCGTCCTCGGCGCCGGTACAGCCGGGCAGGCCCGAGAGGCCAGCCAAGGCCAGCCCTGCATTGAAGGTACGACGATCCGGCACAAGCTCCTCCCAGCTGTACGACCTGCGGGCATGATCCACGACAGACCGAGCATGCCGCACCGGGCGCCGAGCCAATTGCGCCGCATCAAGTCTCGGCGGACACGGACCTTGCGGCGCTGCACTTTGGCCAATGCCTATGCGTGCTCATCACCAAGGGCTAAGGCATACCTCCCGCGCAAAAAACAAGACTCAAGCCTTGCCAACACGGCAGTTCAAAGAACGCAAGCATTCAGACGGCCCGCGACAGCTGGGCAGAGGGGGGAATTTGAAGCCAATTCGCATCAAACGCTGCCACGGGGCAGCCGTGCTCTTGTGTGTGTCCCTATCGCTGCTGGGCTGCGGCGGTGGCGGTGAAACAAGCGCAGGCGGCCAAGGTGCGGGTTCAGGGCCGAATACGCTTGTTGGCAACTTCTTTCCCACGCCCGCGGATGCACGCTGGATCTACACCATCGGTGACGGCACCGAGACTGAGCTGGTGCGGCTTGCCAGTACGACGAATGTAGACGGGCAGACCGCCTACAACTTCGTCACCAAGTCCTCCGATGGCAGCACCAGCCAAGACTTCTATGCGGTGGATGCAAGCAGTGTGCGCCTCCTTGCCCCAGATGCATCGGACCCCATGGAACGGGCGCTCAGCGGTATCCCGCTGATGCGACTGCCGTTGACCGTCGGCGAGCGTGTGCAGCAGGCCGACCTCAGCTTCGACAGCGGCGCCGATTTTGACCGCGACGGCAAGACGGACAAGATGCGCCTGCAGGCTAGCGTCCTCGTCGCTGGACAGCAGACCGTGACGACCGAAGCATCCAGCTTCAAGGACGCTGCGCACCTGACCCAGACCATCACCGGCACCATCACGCTGAGCAGCAGCGGAGCCACTCAGCAGATCAATATCCAGATCGACAGCTGGTATGCCGACAGTATTGGCCTCGTGCAACGAGTCGAGCGCTTCTGGGGTCAGGGCTACGACGAAACCAGACGCTCCAAACTCTCAGCCTACCGAGTGGGCAGCCTGAAGAGCGACCACTCCTCGCCCACAGTCGCCGGCGTCACGCCCGATGCAGGACCTTTGCCAAGCGCAGCCGTATCCGTGGCTGCAACCCTTAGCAAGCCGGTAGACCCGGGCTCCGTGCTCACCAACAGCTTCACGGTAACCGATAGCGCCAACACGCTGATTCCTGGCTCGGTTCAGGTGAACGGCAAGCTGCTGACGTTCAAGGCAAGCCAGTCCTGGGCAACAGGAACTTACACAGCGCGGCTGAACACCGACATCAAGGACATGCTGGGAAATTCCTTGCCGGAGCCCAAGTCCTGGACCTTCACGGTCGACGCCACGGCGCCCACGCTGGTGTCCGTGTCGCCGGCAAACGGCGCGCAAGAGGTAGAGACCGGCACAGCCGTGGCCCTGAGCTTCTCCAAGCCTGTGGACCCGAAGTCGGTTCACGCCAGCTACGTCAAGATCAGCGATGGTTACACCAGCGTCGATGCCACCATCGCGGTGACCGGCAATACGATCACACTGCAGCCCAAGACACCGCTGCAAGGTGGAAAGCTCTACAGCGTGTCCGCCTGGGGCGTGTCTGACATGGTCGGCAACCCGATGGCACTCAGCTTCTTTTCGCAGTTCGAGACCACCCAGGGCATGTTTGCCTACCCACGCTCGATCACAGGCCTGCCCAGCAACTTCCGACTGGAAGCCAAAGCAATCGGCGACCTGAATAGCGATGGTCTGCCTGATCTGGTCATCAGTGGCTTTGAGATCGGCGGGCCCGGCAGCACCGTCTACATCCTCAAGGGCCAGGCTGACGGGTCGCTGGCGCCACCTTTCAGGCTGGACATCGGTGCCGCCCAGGGATGCGCCAGCCTGAGCAGCCTCGCGATTGGGGATGTCAACACAGATGGGCGAGTTGACCTCGTGATTGGCTCCGGCTCCTGCGGTGCCCAGGTGCTGCACCAGACGACAACCGGTTCGCTCACCGTGGGCGAGTACCTCAGCTCTAGCGCCGCCAACTACATCAAGATCGCGGATCTGGACCGCAACGGCCGGAATGCGCTAATTGGCGTTGGCGGCAGCACGGGCCAGATCAGCATATGGCGTCAGGACGCGGGCGGCACACTGCGCTTCAGCCAGTCCGTTGCCACGGGTACCAGCCTGGCGCTGGATGTGGCGGTCGGCGACATCAATGGCGACGGTCTGTCTGATTTGGTGGCGGCAGTCAGCGGACTGTCGGGACAGCATATCGCCCTCATTCCGAGGCTGGCCGGCGGCGGCTTCGGGAGCCCGAGCTTCTTGTCGACAGAGTCAAGTTGGGGGGCCTCTTCCCTGGCCGTGGGTGATCTCAATGGGGACGGGCGCCATGACATCGTCGCGACCGCCGGCGGCAATTCACCGACATACATCGCCGTCTTCTACCAAGGCAGTGCCGGCGTTCCGGGCCCGGTAACAAAGCTGGCCTCATTCGACATCCCTGGACCCGTGGCGCTGTTCGATATGAACGGTGATGGGCGCTTGGACGTCTTGGTGGCACACCCGGGCTGGCATCGTGTTGGCGTGTATCTGCAAAACGGCAGCGGCTCGCTCAACCCCGAGGCCCTCTATCGAGCGCCCTACGTTGGATCCTCACGAGGATTGCTTGCCGTCGGCGACCTCAACAAGGATGGCCGGCCCGATATCGCCTGGAGTGGCGAAATCATCCTGCAGAAGCCCCAGGCCGGCGGCAAGGTCATGGACATGGGCATCCGGCGCGGTCACCTCCTGGCCGATCAAGTGCGAACGGCTGTGGCGCAGGGGCAGGCGGCGCTGCGCAGCGCGCGCTAGGCGCGTTCGGCCGAGAACGCCGCTCAGGCCGATGCAGCCGCCACGGCCGCTTCCGCCTTCAGCGCCGTGATGAGGACCTGCAGGGCCGGCGGCATCTGGCGCCGGCTGGGGTGGTAGAGCGTCAGGCGCGGCAGGGGGCTGACCCATTGCGGCAGCACCTGGACCAGACGGCCGCTTTGCAGATGCTCGGCCACCAGGCCGTCCAGCACGCGCACCACGCCCAGGCCGGCCAGTGCCGCCTGCACCAGGGTGTCGTTGTCGTTGGAGGTGAGCGGCCCCTCCACGCCCAGCTGGGCCGAGCGGCGGCCGCGGCTGAGCCTCCAGCCCGAGAGCCGGCCCGAGCTGCTGAGCCGGTAGCGCAGGCAGCGCTGGCTCAGAAGGTCGTCGGGTTCACGCGGGCTGCCATGCTTTTGCAGATAGGCCGGGGCGGCCACGGTGATGATGCGAAAGGCCGGCCCCACGGGCACGGCAATCATGTCCTTCTCCACCGTGTCGGCCAGGCGGATGCCGGCGTCGAAGCCCTCGGCCACGATGTCCACCAGGGCGTCGCTCACATGCAGCTCGACTTCGATGCCCGGGTGCTGCTCCAGAAAGCGCGGCAGCATGGGCCAGAGCACCGTCATCGCGGCCAGCTTGAAGGTGGTCAGCCTGATCTTGCCCACCGGAGACTCGCGCTGCTGCAAGGCCGAGGCCACGGCCTCGTCAATGCTCTGCAGGGCCGGGCGGAGCTGGGTCAGCAGGCGCTCGCCGGCCTCGGTGGTCGAGACACTGCGCGTGGAGCGGCTGAGCAGGCGCAGCCCCAGCCGCTCCTCCAGCGCCTTGAGCGCATGGCTGAGCGCGGACTGCGACACCCCCAGGCGCGCCGCCGCGCGGGTGAAGCTTCGCTCCTCGGCCACCACGGCAAAGGCCGCCAGATCGGCCATCTGCCGGCGCGAATCCACGGTCAGTCTATTCATGAATTTCTTTCACAAGCTCAATGCAACTCATGGGCATTGAACTGTAATCGCCGGGCTTCTACAGTGCCACGAGCCACAGCAAACCGGTCGCCCGTTCGCGCGCCGCCCCCTGGAAAGCATTCATGAGAAGCCCCATCCCCAGCCCCTGCCGCGCCCGCCGCTTTCTGCTCGGGGGCCTGCTGGCCCTGAGCCTGGCGCTGGTCAGCTGTGGTCATGCGCCGCTCACCCAGGCGCAGCCGGCCACGCCCGAAGCGGTCACCCTGAGCCACACCTTTGTGCACCAGCTGCCGGCCAGCGACAGCGGCCGCCCGTACTGGCTCTGGGTCTCGGTGCCCCGCGACTATGAGCAGCTCAAGGACAGGAAGCTGCCGGTGGTCTTCGCCACGGACGCGCCCTACACCCTGCCCCTGATGCGCGGCATCCATGCCATGGTCGGTAATCAGGGCCGCAATATCGAGCCCTTCATCCTGGTGGGCCTGGGCTACGAGCCGGGCCTGCCCCAGAGCGGCAGCCGCAGCCGCGACTACACCCCCAGCAATCCGCTGCGCAAGCCGGACTACCGGCGCGATGTGTACCGGGCCGCGGTCTATGGCGAGGCCGCCCGCTACCGCGACTATCTGGAGCGCCAGGTCTTGCCCTTTGTGCGCGAGCACTACCGGGCGGACCTGAGCCGCAGCACCTTTGTCGGCCAGTCCTACGGCGGTCTGTTCGGCACCTATGTGCTGCTGACCCGGCCCGAGCTCTTCCAGACCTATCTGCTGGGCAGTCCCTCGCTGTGGTTTGATGAGCGCGCCATCTGGGAGATCGAATCGCGCTACGCGGCCCGGCACCGCGATCTGAAGGCCCGGGTGCGCTTGTACGCCGGCTCCTTCGAGACCGACCGACCCGAGCCGCGCTACACCCCCGGCTGGAACCTGCTCGGGGACATGAAGGAATTCGAGGCCCTGCTGCGCTCCCGCGGCTATCCGGGCCTGGAGATCAGCAGCGAGACCCTGGTGGGCGAAGACCACAGAACCATGGGCCCCGGCTTCTTCACCCAGGGGCTGCTGTGGGCCCTGCCCGGCTACGGGCCCTATGACCCGAGCTAGGGCCAGCTCTGGGATGATGGCGCCCATGATCCATCTGCACTACCACCCCGGCAACGCCAGCATGGCGCCCCATATCCTGCTGCGCGAGCTGGGCGCGGCCTTCGAGCTGCTGCTGGTGGACCGACAGCGCAATGCGCACAAGTCGCCGGACTACCTGAAGCTCAATCCCAATGGCCTGATCCCGGTGCTGCAGGACGGCGATCTGGTGCTCTACGAGACGGCCGCCATCCTGCTGCATCTGGCCGACACCCATCCGCAGGCCGAGCTGGCCCCGGCCCTGGGCACGCCGGAGCGGGCGCAGTTCTACAAATGGCTGATCTGGCTCACCAACACCTTGCAGCCCGCGCTGATGGCCTACTTCTACCCCGAGCGCTGGGTGGCGCCGGGCCATGAGACCGGCGCGGCCGAGGTGAAAACCTGTGCCGAGGCGCGGGTGGTGGAGCTGCTGGAACAGCTGGAGCAGCAGCTGCAAAACACGAGCGGCCCCTGGCTGCTGGGCCAGCGCTACAGCGCGGCCGATGCCCTGGCCTTCATGCTCTGCCGCTGGACGCGCGGCTTGGCCCGGCCGGCGCGCAGCCGCCCAGCCATAGCGGCCTATCTGCAGCGCATGCTGGAGCGGCCGGCCGTGCAGCAGACCCTGGCGGCCGAAGGGCTGGCGCCGCCCTGGGTCTGAGCAGGGTGTCTGGCGGGCCCCATGGCCTGCGGGCGTGCGCAGCGCTATGCTGGGCACAGCCACGCACGCCATGCCCATGGACGAACTTCTGCAGGCCTCGCTGAAAACAGAGCAGCGCTTCTCGCTGAACTGGACCTATCTGAACGCGATCGCGCGGGGCGTCTCCGTGATCGATCTGGGTGCGCTGGCCCTGCGCAATCTGCGCGATGCGCGCCAGTTCGCGCGCGAGTACGGCTACGACGTGGAGCAGCCCGGGGTGCTGGACTATCTGCGCCGCATCCAGCGCGAGGCCCTGGGCTTTGTGCGGGAGCAGTTCCTGGAGCCCGGGCAGCAGTGCTTGCTGCCGGCCGAAGTCTGCGATGAGGGCGATCCCCTGCAGCTGCTGGTGCTGGCCTCGCAGCGCGCGCACCGCTTCGAGCCCCTGCGCCTGTGGGCCTGCGCCCTGCTCAAGGTCATGCACGGCCTGTTCTACATCGACAACAACCTCAAGCTGCGCCACTTTGCCGCCATCCGGCAGCAGGTCTTTGCCGGCCTGGACGAGGTCATACAGTTCGAGGGCGGTAGCCAGTACCTGAGCGACGGCCGCATCTGCCTGCCCCTGGTGCATGTGGACCGCAAGCGCAACAAGGGCCGCCACAGCATCCTGCTCAAGCTGCTGCAAAAGCCCGAGTATGTGGCGGCCGACATCCACGACCATCTGGGCGTGCGTCTCACGCTCAACACCCGCATCGAGTGCCTGCTGGCCCTGGACCTGCTGCGCCGGGCCCATCTGGTCACCCTCACCAATCTGGAGGTCAGCCGCACGCGCAACACCCTGGTGGACCTGTTGGCGGCCAAGGAGGTCTTCACCCGCCACCGTGCCGAGATCGACCGCAGCCCCGGCTACCCCAGCGCCCTGCTGCAGCAGATGGACCAGGAGCTGGCCGCCATCTCCCAGCGCCAGACCCAGCGCGACAACCCGCACAGCGCGGCCGACTTCCAGAGCCTGCAGTTCACCGTGCGCAAGATGATCCACCTGCCCGCGGCGGCCCTGGGCCGGCCCGAGCAGGCCCCGCGCGCCGAGGATGGCGGCGAGGCCCTGGTCACCGAGAACGGCGATGTGAGCTTTTTCTTCGCCTACGAGATCCAGCTGCTGGATGCCGCCAGCCTGGCCAAGAGCCAGCAGGGCGCGGCCAGTCACGAGGCCTACAAGCGCCGCCAGGTGGACACCGCACGCCGGCGCGTGCTGGGGCTGGAGCTGCTGGCCTGGCTGCAGAGGCAGCCCGGCGGAGCCGGCACAATCGCCCCATGACCGAACTGCTGCTGATACGCCACGGCGAGACCGACTGGAACCGCCGCCAGACCTTCCAGGGCCAGATCGATGTGCCGCTCAATGCCCGCGGGCTGGAGCAGGCGCGCCGCCTGGGCGAGCGCCTGGCCGGCGAGGCCCTGGATCTGCTCGTCAGCAGCGATCTGATACGGGCTCGCCAGACGGCCGAGCCGCTGGCCAGCGCGCAAGGCCTGGCCCCGCAGCTGGCGCCGGCCCTGCGCGAGCAGGCTTTCGGCATTCTGGAGGGCCTGAGCTTCGATGACATCCGCCAGCGCCACCCCGAGGAGTTCGCGCTCTGGGCCCGGCATGAACCGGACTACGCCCTGCCCGGGGGCGCCGAGAGCCGACGCGACTTCCATGCCCGGGTGCTGGCGGCCCTGCGCGAGCTGGCGGTGGTGCATCGCGGGCGCAGGCTGGCCGTGGTCACGCATGGCGGGGTGCTGGACATGGTCTGGCGCGAGGCGCTCAACAAGCCCTTGCACGGCGCTCGCGAGTGCGCCATTCCCAATGCCGGGCTGAATCGCCTGCGCATGGATGCCCAGGGCGGGCTGCAAATCATGAGCTGGGGTGACGACGCCCATCTCCAGGGCCTGGAGGACTGACACGCCATGGCCATCAGCTGGATCAGCGCCCTCAAGGCCGTGCCCTGGGCCGATGTGATCGAGGCCACGCCGGTGCTGGTCAAGGGCGCGCGCAAGCTCTTCAAGCGCAGCCAGGAGGCCGAGGCGGCCGCCGAGGCACCGCAGGCGGCCCCGCAGACCCTGGCCGAGGCGCTCGCCCGGCTGCAGCGCCTGGAGCAGGAACTGGCCGGGCTCAGCGAACAGCAGGCCGAGAGCGCGGCACTGCTGCAGAGCCTGGCGGAACAGAACGCACAGCTGGTGGCCGCCATGGAGCAGCTGCGCCAGCGCAGCCGCTGGCTGATGGCCCTGGGTCTGAGTAGCGCCGTGCTGGCCCTGCTGCTGCTCTTGCGCATGGGCGGCTGAACCGCCGCCCCCGGGACTCAGCGCCGCATGGCGGCCAGGGTCTCCACGCGCTTGAGCAGCTCGCGGTCGTTCCAGGGCTTCTTGAACAGGCCGAACAGGCCCTGGATCTCATGCACCCGGGTGTGCAGCTCCTCATGGCCGGTGATGGCGATGATGGGCAGGTCCTCGGTGTTCATATCGCCCTGCACCGCGGCGATGAGGCCAAAGCCGTCCAGATTGGGCATTTCCAGATCGGTGATCAGCACGGCAAAGCGCTCGCGCTGCAACACGTCCAGCGCCTCGACCCCGTCCTTGGCCAGGCTGATGCGGTAACCGGCGCCCTCGAAGAGCTTGGCCAGCTTGGCCCGCACCACGGCCGAGTCATCGACCAGCAGCAGATGGGCCGGCGCCGCTGGAGCGGCAGGAGCGGCTGGGGCAGCTGGAACTGCCGGGGCGGCGGGCGGCGGCACCGGCACGCGTGCAGCAGG
>NZ_JBKCLH010000212.1:0-6964 GCF_046300915.1 Roseateles sp.
GCCCAGCGTGCGCACCTGGGCCTCCAGGGCCGGGCGCAGCGAGCCGTCATTGGCCACGGCCAGGCGCGCCTCGGGCTGCTCGCGCGCCACGGCGGCAAAGGCGGTGATCACCCGCTCGGGCCGGTAGAGGGGCTCCAGGCCGCGGTTGGCAAAGAAGAGCCAGGGCTGCTTCTTGGCCCCCTGTTTGGGCAGGGCCTCCAGGCCAAAGGGAAAGGTCATCACCTCGCCCGCGCCCAGCTCGCCCTGCATCACCGCCGTCATATGACGCGAGTCCGAGGTGCACAGCCGCGCCTCACGCAGCGCGCGCCGGGTCAGCCAGCGGTAGGCCGCGCCCTGGCGGGGCGTCACCAGGATGTCGCTGCCCCAGGCCGAGGCCGCGATCTGGGCGCGCAGACGCCAGCCGGTGCGCGCCGCCCAGGCCAGGGTGCCGTGCGAGGTGAGGTAATGGGCATTGATCCAGTCGGCATCCACCTTGGACAGCCAGGCGCCCAGGGCCGGCAGGGTCTTGATCACCGCGATATTGCCGCCGCCATGCGCGCTGGCGTGGCCCAGGGCCAGGCGGCGCTGGGGCGGCAACAGGCTCTCGAACTCGGGCAGAAAGCCGCGGCTGGACGCCGCCCAGAGCTCCACCCGCGGCGCCAGGGCCCGCGCCCACTTCAGCAGATGCGGGCTTTCGCCATCGCCCAGCAGGACCAGTCTCATCGGGGAACCTCGTGGGCCCAGGCCTGGTAGTGAGCAGCGAGCTCGGGATACTGGGCCAGCAGGGCCGCATCGCGCTCACGCACATCACCCACCTGGCGCGCGGGCTGGCCGGCCATGATGGCAAAGGCCGGCACCTCGCCGCGCAGCTGCGCATAGGCGCAGATCAGGGCACCGCGGCCGATGCGGGTGTTGGCCTCGATCAGGCTGTGCGGGCCCACGAAGACATAGGGGCCGATCTCGATAGGCCCCTGGATATAACCCGGCGCCGGCCCGCTGTGGCTGGCATAGGCACGCCCCAGCAGGCGGATGGCGCGGTGCGAGCTGTGGGTGACGATGCTGCAGAAATTGGTGATCTGCACACCTTCGCCAATCGTGAGCCCGGCCGTGGCATCGAGAAAGTTGAACTGACCGATGAAGACATGGTCGGCCAGGCGCAGGCCGGCCTCGCCCTCGATGCAGGTGCTGGGCGCGATGCGGCTGTGGGGCGCCCCACGCTCACCGAAGACCATGCGGAAGAAGAGCTGGCGCCACAGGGCGCGGCGCACGCGGTTAAGCCAAGCTCTCATCGGCAGGCCCTCGGGCGGGGGTGGCGGGGGTGAAGGCGGGAAAACGCTTCCAGGTCGCCAGCGACCAGAAGAAGAAACCGAAGTACAGGGCCATGGCGGCGGACACGCCCCAGGCCGCGCCGATCAGGCCACCCAGCTTGAGGCCCAGGGCCAGGCCGGCCACGAAGAGCAGCTGCCCCACCAGGGCCAGGCGCAAGGCCCAGCCCTGGGCCTGCCAGGCCATGGTGGCCACCGACAGCGGCGAGGCGATGAAGTGCAGCGCGATATAGGGCGCCAGAGCCTGGGCCAGGTGGCCGGCATCCACCCAGCGCTCGCCAAAAGCCCAGGCAAAGAGCGGCCCGCCCCAGAGCAGCAGCACCAGCAGCAGGGGCAGGGCCAGCACGGCCAGGGCGGCCAGGGCCTGGCGCACCAGGGCCAGGGCCTCGGCCGGATCGCGGGCGTTCACCAGACGCGGATACAGGGTCTGGGACAGGGCACCACCCACCAGGCCGGCCGGCGCCTTCAGATAGCGCAGGGCCAGGGCCCAGTAGCCCGCCGCGGCGTCGCCGGCCAGGCTGGTGATGATGAGCAGGGCCAGGCTGTCCTGCAGGGCGCCGGCAAAGGCATGCGGGGTGTTGAGCAGGGGGAAGTCGCGGTGCTTGCGCGCCAGGGTCTGCAGCGCCGCGCGCGGCTGGGCCAGCAGGCCCAGCCAGCCGCCCTGCGGCGCCGGCCGCGCCCGCCGCGCGGCCGCGCCCCGGCCCCCCAGGCTGGCGCCCCGCAGCAGACCCCAGGCGCCCAGGCCCGCCAGGCCCAGGGCCAGCTGTGCCACCGCGCCGCCGCCGTATTGCAGCACGCGGGCCACGGCCAGCTGGGCATAGCGCTGGGCGCGCGTGGCCCAGAGCGTGAGCCACTGGGCCGCGGCACCGGCCAGCACGGCCAGGGGCAGACCCAGGGCCAGGTCATAGTCCTGCCAGGCCAGCAGCACCACGCCGGCCACGGCGCTGGCCGCCGTCACGCCCAGCAGCACCCGCAGGCACAGGCCCATCAGCAGGGCGGCCGGCCCCTCCTCCCGCTCCAGCGGCAGGGCAAATTCATAGCGCGCGCAGCCCACCACCGCCACATTGGTGGCCAGGGCCCAGAGCAGGGCGAACTGGCCGAACTCGGTGGGCGAATACAGGCGCGTGAGCCAGGGCCCCAGCAGCAGGGGCAGGGCCTGGGCCAGGGCACCACCGGCCAGCAGGGTGAGGGTGGAGCGCCACAGCCCCCCGGCACGCATGAAGCTCAGGCCTCCAGGGCACGGCGCAGGGCCGCGATCACCTCATCCTGCTGGGCCTCGCTCAGATCGGGGCTCATGGGCAGGCTCAGCACCCGCTCGGCCGCGGCCTCGGCATGCGGCAGGCTCAGCTCGAGCTGCGCATAGGCCGGCTGGCGATGCAGGGGCTTGGGATAGTGGATGGCGGTGGGAATGCCCTGGGCCTGCAGGGCCTGCTGCACCGCGGCGCGGTTCTCCACCATCACGGTGAACTGGGCCCAGACGCAGTCGCGATCCGGCCGCACGGCCAGGCGCTGCAGGGGCAGCGCCGCCAGGGCCTGCTGGTAGCGCTCGCCCAGGGCCAGGCGGCGCTCAATTTCCCAGTCGAAACGCTCCAGCTTGGCCAGCACCACGGCGCATTGCAGCGTGTCCATGCGGCCGCCCACGCCCACACGGGTGTGGGTGTAGCGCTGGCTCTGGCCGTGTACGCGGATCTCACGCGCCGCCTGGGCCAGGGCTGCGTCATCGGTGAAGAGCGCGCCGCCGTCGCCATAGCAGCCCAGCGGCTTGCTGGGGAAGAAGCTGGTGGCGCCGAAGGTGCTGAGGCCGCAGCTCTTACGGTCCTTGTACGTGGCGCCAAAGCTCTGGGCCGCGTCCTCGATCACCGGGATGCTGCCGGCCACGGCGCGGATCTCGTCCATATCGCAGACCTGGCCATAGAGGCTCACCGGCATGATGGCGCGGGTGCGCGGCGTGATCAGGGCGGCAATGCGCGAGGCGTCGATATTGCAGGTGTCGGGCTCGATATCGGCATAGACCGGTACCGCGCCCAGCAGGGCGATCACCTCCACCGTGGAGGCAAAGGTGAAGGGGGTGGTAATGACCTCGTCGCCGGGCTTGATGTCCAGGGCCATCAGCGCGATCAGCAGGGCCTCGGTGCCGCTGGAGACGGTGATGCAGTGCTGCACGCCCACATGGGCGGCCAGCTTCTCCTCCAGCTCCTTGACCTCGGGGCCCATGATGTACTGGCCATGGTCCAGCACGCGCTGGATGCGCGCGTCCACGCTGGACTTCAGCGCGGCGTACTGCGATTTCAGATCGATGAAGGGCAGGCTCAAGAGATCAGCTCCACATGCTCGCCGTTGAGGCGGTAGCGTTCGCCGGTGGCCGGGCAGCTCGCCAGGCCCGCGGCATCGAATTGCAGGCGCTCGCCGTGGCGGCTCATCCAGCCGATGCGCCGCGCGGGCACGCCCACCATCAGGGCATGCGGCGCCACATCCTTCTGCACCACGGCGCCGGCGCCGATGAAGGCGTATTCGCCGATGGTGCTGCCGCAGACGATGGTGCAGTTGGCGCCCAGGGTCGCGCCCTTCTTCACCAGGGTGCGACGGTACTCGTGTTTGCGCACCACGGCCGCACGCGGGTTGTAGACATTGGTGAACACCATGCTGGGGCCGCAGAAGACCTCGTCCTCCAGGGTCACGGCGTCATAGATCGAGACATGGTTCTGCACCTTGCAGCCCTTGCCGATCAGCACATCGTTGCCCACATAGACGCCCTGCCCCAGCGAGCAGCCCGCGCCGATGCGCGCGCCCGGGCTCACATGGGCGAAGTGCCAGACCTTGGTGCCCTCGCCCAGCTGGGCGCCCTCGTCGACGATGGCGGATTCGTGTTTCCAGTAGCTCATGCGGCGGGGCTCAGAAGACCAGGGGCAGGCCCACGCGCTGGCCGTCGCGCGCGCTGCGGTAGGCGGCGATCAGGATCTCCAGCGAGCGCAGACCCTCGTAGCCGTCCACCTCGGCGTGAGCCTCGCCGCGCAGGGTGCGGATCACGTTGTCGTAGTAGAGCGGGTGGCCGAAGCCGTAGACGCTGCCGGTCTCATAGCTGGCGTTCTTGACCGCCTCATCGTCCGGATGCGGCTCGGCAAAGGCCCAGTGCTCGATCTTGTTGACCGCGGTGCCGCCGATCTTGACCGTGCCCTTCTCGCCCAGGATGGTGATGGAGCCTTCCAGGTTCTGCGGCCAGGTCAGCATGGTGACGTTGATGGAGGCCAGGCCTCCGTGGCGCAGGCGCACGCTCATCACGCCGGTGTCCTCGGCCTCGATATCGCGGGCCAGGGTGGCGGTGTAGGCATGGACCGAGTCCACCGGCCCCACCAGCCAGTCCAGCAGGTCCACATAGTGGCTGGCCTGGTTCATGAAGGCGCCGCCGTCCAGATCCCAGCGGCCGCGCCATTTGGCGGCGTCGTAATAGCTCTGCGGCCGGGTCCAGAACACATTGACCGTGCTCATATAGATGCGGCCGAAGCGGCCCTCATCGATGGCCTTCTTCACCAGCTGCACCGTGGCGTTCAGGCGGTTCTGCTTGACCACGAAGAGCTTGACCCCGGCATCGCGGCAGGCCCGCACCATGGCCTGACCTTCCTCGAACTTGGTGGCCATGGGCTTTTCGCTCAGCACATGCACGCCGGCCTGGGCCAGGCGTATGGCTTGCTGCGAATGCAGGCCCGAGGGCGTGGCCAGCACCACGATATCGGGCTGGCTGCCGGCCAGCAGCGCGTCCAGCGAGGCAAAGCCGGCGGCGCCGGTGGCCGCCACGGCGGCGGCCAGAGCCTCGGGCTGGGTGTCGCACACCGCCACCAGCTCGGCGCGCTCGCCATTCTTGGCGATGGCGGCGACATGGTTGTGGGCGATGCGGCCGCAGCCGACCAGGGCAAAGCGGATCTTGCGATCCAGGATGGGGAGCGAGACGGGCATGGAAGGCCGGATTCGAGCGGAACTCGGGATTCTAAGAGGCCCGGCTAAAATCGCAGCAAATTCAACGAGTTGATGATGACCCAGCACACCCCCGCCACGCCGCACCACGCCCCCGCCGCCGCGGACGAGAACCAGCTGATCACGGAACGCCGCGAGAAGCTGGCCGCCCTGCGCGCCAAGACCGCGGTGCCCTTCCCCAACGACTTCAAGCCCCAGCACCGCGCCCTGCCCCTGTCGCAGCAGTACGGCGAGCTGGACAATGAGACGCTGGAGCCGCAGGGCGTCCAGGTCAGCGTGGCCGGTCGCCTGATGCTCAAGCGCGTGATGGGCAAGGCATCCTTCGGCACCCTGCAGGACGCCACCGGTCGCATCCAGCTCTTCGTCACCAAGGACGGCGTGGGTGAGGACAGCTACGAGAGCTTCAAGCACCTGGACCTGGGCGACATCGTGGGCGCCGAGGGCACGCTGTTCAAGACCAAGACCGGCGAGCTGTCGGTGCGCGTCAGCACCCTGCGTCTGCTGACCAAGAGCCTGCGCCCCCTGCCGGACAAGTTCCACGGCATGAGCGACCAGGAGCAGAAGTACCGCCAGCGCTATGTGGACCTGATCACCGACGAAGACGCCCGCAAGCGCTTTGTGGCGCGCAGCAAGGCCGTCTCCTCCATCCGCAGCTTCATGGTGGACCAGGGCTTCCTGGAGGTCGAGACCCCCATGCTGCACCCCATCCCGGGCGGCGCCAATGCACGCCCCTTCGTGACCCACCACAATGCGCTGGACCAGGAGATGTTCCTGCGCATCGCGCCCGAGCTCTACCTCAAGCGCCTGGTCGTGGGCGGCTTCGAGCGGGTGTTCGAGATCAACCGGAACTTCCGCAACGAAGGCGTCTCGGTGCGTCACAACCCCGAGTTCACGATGATGGAGTTCTATGCGGCCTACTGGACGCACCATGATCTGATGGACTTCACCGAGCAGGTGCTGCGCCACGCCGCCATCGCCGCCACCGGCAGCGCCGCCATCAGCTATGCCGGCCGCCCCGTGGCCCTGGACAAGCCCTTTGCCCGCCTCTCGGTGCGCGACTCCCTGGTGGCGCATGCCGGCCTCAGCGAGGCCCAGGCCGATGACGCCGAGCTGCTGCGCGCCAAGCTCAAGGAGCTGGGCGAGGAAGCGCCCAAGCACTGGACCCTGCCCGAGCTGCAGTTCGGCCTGTTCGAGGCCGCGGTGGAAGAGAAGCTCTGGGAGCCCACCTTCATCATCGACTACCCGGTCGAGGTCTCGCCCCTGGCCCGCGCCTCCGACACCAACCCCAAGATCACCGAGCGCTTCGAGCTCTTCATCACCGGCCGCGAATACGCCAATGGCTTCTCCGAGCTGAATGACGCCGAAGACCAGGCCGCGCGCTTCCAGGCCCAGGTGGCCAACAAGGAAGCCGGTGACGACGAGGCCATGTTCTATGACGCCGACTTCATCCGCGCGCTGGAATACGGCATGCCCCCCACCGGCGGCTGCGGCATCGGCATCGACCGCCTGATCATGCTGATCACGGACTCGCCCTCCATCCGCGACGTAATCCTCTACCCCGCCCTGCGCCGGGAAGCCTGAGCGGCACGACGCCCATGACAAAAGCGGCTCCGAGGAGCCGCTTTTTTTGTGTGGGCCCACATCGCAGGCCCGCCCCCTGGGGCCGGGCGGGCTGTTGCGGGTCGGGGGGG
>NZ_JBKCLH010000213.1:0-7553 GCF_046300915.1 Roseateles sp.
GGAAAACTGCCGCGTCAACAAGGGCGAGAAGAAGAACAACGAAGAGCTGGCCAAGAAGATGGCCGCTCTGTGCGACATCTACGTCAACGACGCCTTCGGCACCGCCCACCGCGCCGAGGGCACGACCTACGGCATCGCCCAGTTCGCCAAGATCGCTTGCGCCGGCCCCCTGCTGGCCGCCGAGATCGACGCGATCACCAAGGCCCTGGCCGCGCCCAAGCGCCCCCTGGTGGCCATCGTGGCCGGCTCCAAGGTCTCGACCAAGCTGACCATTCTGCAAAGCCTGTCCAAGAATGTGGACGGCCTGATCGTGGGCGGCGGCATCGCCAACACCTTCATGCTGGCCGCAGGCCTGAAGATCGGCAAGAGCCTGGCCGAGCCCGATCTGCTGGCCGATGCCAAGGCCGTGATCGAGGCCATGAAGGCCCGCGGCGCCGAGGTGCCCATCCCGGTGGACGTGGTCACCGCCAAGACCTTCGCCGCCGACGCTCCGGCCACCACCAAGGCCGCCACCGAGGTGGCCGACGATGACCTGATCCTGGACATCGGCCCCAAGACCGCCGCCATCCTGGCCGACAAGCTCAAGGCGGCCGGCACCATCGTCTGGAACGGCCCGGTGGGCGTGTTCGAGTTCGACGCCTTTGCCGGCGGCACCGAGGCCGTGGCCCGCGCCATTGCGGCCTCGGAGGCCTTCAGCATCGCCGGTGGCGGCGACACCCTGGCCGCCATCGCCAAGTACGGCATCGAGAAGGACGTCGGCTATATCTCCACCGGCGGCGGCGCCTTCCTGGAGGTGCTGGAAGGCAAGACCTTGCCGGCCTTCGAGATCCTGAGCCGCCGGGCTCAGGGCTGAGTCCGTGGTGATTGGGTGCCAACGCACCCAATTTCTCTTCAAGGAGGCGACGCGCGTTTCGCCTGCAACCGCCATGTGGGCCTGATTAACAGGCGGCTGTCCTTGCGCCTTCAGCCTGCTTGGTAAGCCGGCGGCTTGTTGTCGCGGGGCTTGACGAGGCTCAGGCGGCCGGCCAGCTTGGATTGCAGAGCGATGGGTAGTGGCGCGAACCCCGTGCCTCGCAGCAACTCATCGCCGTGCATCAGACACCAGTACAGAAAATGCAGCACTGGGGTCGCTGCCGCGCCGCTGGGCGGGCGGGCGTCAATCAGGATGAAGCTGGTCATGGTGATGGGCCAGCTCTCGGCGCCCTCACGATTCATCAGGGAGGCCAGATCGTCCCCTTTTCGGGCCACATCGCTGTTGGCAATGGCCGAGCGGAACCCCGCCTCCCCGGCGGCGACCCACTGGCCCGCCGCGTTGAGCAGGCTGGCACTGCTGAGCCGGTCTCGTTGCACGCGGTCGTAGCTCACATAAGCCAGAGTGCCGGCCCGGGCCTTCAAGGCCTTGACCACGCCATCATTGCCCTCGGCGGACTCGACTTCGCCGGGCCACTTGGGCTGCGAGCTCGCACCGACGCTCTTGGAGAAGCCGGCCGACACGGCACTGAGATAGCGGGTAAAACCCTCGCTGGTGCCCGATTTGTCAGCCCGCACCACACGCCGCACGGGCAGCGCAGGCAGGCTGAGCCCCGGGTTCACGGCGCTGATCCTGGCGTCGTTCCAGCGTTCGATCTCCCCGCTCATCAGTTCGGCCAGCACTGGGCCGCTCAGGCGCAGTCTGGCATCGCCAATGCCGGGCAGATTGACGACGGGCACGATGCCGCCGACCAGCATGGGCAACTGAATCAGCTCCCGCTTGCTCAGCTCCTCGGGCGGGAGCGGCGAGTCGGTGCCACCGAAATGCACCTTGCGGGCGCTAATCAGTTTCTGTCCCTCGCCGGACCCGGTGGCCAGATAGCTGACCTGACGGCCCGTCGCCTTCAGATAGCTGGCAGCCCATCGCTGATAGACCAGGGATGGGAAGGATGCGCCCGAGCCATTGACGGCCTCTGCGCTGGCGGCTTGCGCTCGAGCCGAGCTGGCATGGGTCAGCGCGGCAGCGCCGCCTAGCGAGCTCAGCAGCGGCAAGAGCAGTTGTTGGCGCAGCCAAGCACGGCGCCGCAGGTAAGGCTTGTCGGACATGATGGGGGCGTTCGGGGAGGCCGGGTATTTTCGCGGCGCCGGCAGGATTGCATGCGTGCGCAATTCACGCGCAGGCGCGGGACGGGGCGCAGAACGGGGTTTTCCGCCACATGAGGTCTTCTGACGCAGGCATACACCACCGGCAGGGACCTTGCCATCTTTGCATGGCAGGCAAAACACTCGGCATCGGCGCGCAGGGATAAGCAGGGTAATCTTGCCCGCCCTGTATTGAGGAGACGCGGGATGAGCAGCAGCCCCAACAAGTCCAATCTGTCGCCGGCCGAGGCCGCCCTGCGCGAGGCCGCGCTGGACTACCACCGCGCGCCCACACGCGGCAAGATTTCCGTCACGCCCACCAAGGCCCTGTCCAACCAGCGCGATCTGTCCCTGGCCTATTCGCCGGGCGTGGCCTATCCCTGCCTGGACATCGAGGCCGATCCCTCGCTGGCGGCCGACTACACCTCACGCGCCAATCTGGTGGGCGTGGTGACCAATGGCACGGCGGTGCTGGGCCTGGGCGATATCGGCCCCCTGGCCGCCAAGCCGGTGATGGAGGGCAAGGGCTGCCTGTTCAAGAAATTCGCGGGCATCGATGTCTTCGACATCGAGCTGGCCGAGCGTGATCCGGACAAGCTGGTCGAGATCATCGCGGCCATGGAGCCCACGCTGGGCGGCATCAATCTGGAAGACATCAAGGCGCCCGAATGCTTCTATATCGAGAAGCAGTTGCGTGATCGCATGAACATTCCCGTCTTCCATGACGATCAGCACGGCACGGCCATCATCAGTGCCGCCGCCCTGCTCAATGGTCTGGAGCTGGTGGGCAAGGACATCGGCCAGGTCAAGCTGGTGGCCTCGGGGGCGGGCGCTGCGGCCATTGCTTGCCTGGACGTGATGGTGGGCCTGGGCGTGAAGCGCGAGCACATCTTCGTGGTGGACTCCAAGGGCGTGATCCGCAAGGGGCGCCAGGATGCCAAGGACGGCAAGCTGGACGAGAGCAAGCAGCGCTACTGCCAGACCACCGAGGCCGCCACCCTGGCCGAGGTGATCGCGGGGGCGGACGTCTTCCTGGGCTGCTCGGCCGCCGGGGTGCTGACGCCGGAGATGGTCAAGACCATGGCCGACCAGCCCATCATCCTGGCACTGGCCAATCCCGAGCCCGAGATCCGCCCCGAGCTGGCCAAGGCCGCGCGGCCCGACTGCATCATCGCCACCGGCCGCTCGGACTATCCCAACCAAGTCAACAACGTCCTGTGCTTCCCCTACATCTTCCGCGGCGCGCTCGATTGCGGCGCGACCAAGATCACGGAAGCCATGAAGCTGGCCTGCGTGCGCGAGATCGCCGCCCTGGCCAAGGCCGAAACCAGCGACGAGGTGGCGGCCGCCTATGCCGGGCAAGACCTGGCCTTCGGCCCCGACTATCTGATTCCCAAGCCCTTTGATGCGCGCCTGATCCTGCGCATCGCCCCGGCCGTGGCCCGGGCTGCCGCCGAGTCGGGCGTGGCCACGCGCCCCATCGCCGATCTGGAGGCCTACCGCCAGGAGCTCTCGCGCTTTGTCTACCAGACCGGCATGTTCATGCGCCCGGTGTTCGCGGCCGCCAAGGCCAAGCCGGCGCGCGTGATCTACGCCGAGGGCGAGGACGAGCGCGTGCTGCGCGCGGTGCAGGTGGTGCTGGACGAAGGTCTGGCCCGACCCACCCTGATCGGGCGCCCCGAGGTGATTGCCATGCGGGTGCAACGTGCCGGTCTGCGCCTGAAGCTGGGCCAGGACGTGGCGGTGATCGACCCCGAGAACGATCCGCGCTTTCGCCAGTACTGGGAGACCTATCACCAGCTGATGGGGCGCAACGGGGTCACGCCGGACATGGCCAAGGCCGCGGTGCGCCGCTCCAACACCACCATCGGGGCCTTGGCCATCAAGCTGGGCGATGCCGATGCCATGATCTGCGGCATGGTGGGGCGCTTCGACTCGCACCTGGAGCATGTGTCGGACCTGATCGGCCTGCGCGAGGGCGCGCACTGCTTCGCCACCATGAATGCGGTGATGCTGGACAAGCAGACCCTGTTCGTGACCGATACCTTCGTCAATGACAGCCCGGATGCCGAGCAGCTGACCGAGATCGCCGCCATGGCGGCCGAGGAACTGCGCCGCTTTGGCTTGCCGCCCAAGCTGGCCTTTGTCTCGCACTCCATGTTCGGCTCCAGCAAGCGACCCTCGGCGCAGAAGATGCGGCGTGCGCACGAGCTGTTTGCCGCCGCCCACCCCGAGATCGAGTGCGAGGGCGAGATGCATGGTGACGCGGCGTTGTCGGAGAGCGTGCGCGCCACCTTCCTGCCCGACAGCAAGCTGCAGGGCGCGGCCAATCTGCTGGTGCTGCCCTCGCTGGACGCGGCCAACATCCTCTTCAATGTGCTGAAGATCGTGGCCGGCCAAGGCGTGACCATAGGCCCCATCCTGCTGGGCGCGGCGGCCCCGGTGCACATCCTCACGCCCTCGGCCACGGTGCGTCGCATCGTCAATATGACCGCGCTGGCCGCGGCCGATGTGCACGCCACGCGAGCCTGAAACCTGCTGAAACCATGGCGCGGTGCTTGTTGCGGTCCATAATCTTTCGCTGTAACTAGATTTCAGCGAGAGACAGCCCCATCATGACCCGCGCCACCAAGATCGTTGCCACCCTCGGCCCGGCCTCCTCGTCCCCGGAGGTGCTGGAGCGCATGATCCGGGCCGGCGTGGATGTCGTGCGCCTGAACTTCTCGCACGGCAAGGCCCAGGACCATATCGACCGCGCCCGCATGGTGCGCGAGGTCGCTGCCGCGGCCGGCCGCTCGGTGGCCATCATGGCCGACCTGCAGGGCCCCAAGATCCGCGTGGGCAAATTCGAGAACGGCACGATCGAGCTGATTCCCGGCACGCCCTTCATCCTGGACGCCGACCGCACGGAGCTGGGCAATGAGCAGATCGTGGGCCTGGACTACAAGGAGCTGCCGCGCGATGTGAAGCCCGGCGACACCCTGCTGCTCAACGACGGCCTGCTGGTGCTGACCGTGGACTCGGTCAAGGGCTCCCAGGTGCACACCACGGTCAAGCTGGGCGGCGAGCTGTCTAATAACAAGGGCATCAACAAGCAGGGCGGCGGCCTGACCGCCCCGGCCCTGACGGCCAAGGATATGGAGGACATCAAGACCGCCATGTCCTTCCAGTGCGAATACCTGGCGGTGAGCTTTCCCAAGAACGCCACCGATATGGAGATGGCGCGTCAGCTGGCCAATGTGGCCGGCGAGGCCTATCGCCACAAGCCGGCCATGATCGCCAAGATCGAGCGCTACGAGGCCATCCCGCAGCTGGAGTCCATCCTCAAGGCCAGCGACGGCATCATGGTGGCCCGCGGCGATCTGGCCGTGGAGGTGGGCAATGCCGCCGTGCCGGCCCTGCAAAAGCGCATGATCAAGCTGGCCCGCGAGCTGGACAAGGTGACCATCACCGCCACCCAGATGATGGAGTCCATGATCGTGAACCCGGTGCCCACCCGCGCCGAGGTCTCCGACGTGGCCAATGCCGTGCTGGACGGCACCGACGCCGTGATGCTCAGCGCCGAGACCGCTGCCGGCAAGTACCCGGTGGAAACCATCGAGCAGATGGCCGCCATCGCGTTGGAGGCCGAACGCGCCGAGTTCGTGAACCTGGACACCGACTTCACCGGCCGCCAGTTCGGCCGCATCGACCAGTCGATCGCCATGGGCGCGCTGTTCACCGCCTACCACCTGGGCTGCAAAGCCATCGTGGCCCTGACCGAGTCGGGCTCCACCGCGCTGTGGATGAGCCGCCACCGCATCAATGTGCCCATCTTCGCCCTGACCACCCAGGAGGTCAGCCAGCGCAAGCTCAATCTCTACCGCAATGTGCGCCCCCTCTTGATGCCCAAGTTCGATGATCGCGACCAGGCCCTGAAGGCGGCCGAGTTGCTGCTGATCGAGCGCGGCGTGCTGATGCCGGGCGACACCTATGCCATCACCTGCGGCGAGCCCATGGGCTACCCGGGCGGCACCAATATGCTCAAGGTCTGCCGGGTGGATTGAGCCGCAGGCTCAGGCCTTGCGTGCGCTGGCCACCAGGGCCGCGATGCGCGGCGTCATATGGGTGGGCACCAGCTCCACCTCGGGGCGGGCCCGGGCAAAGACGCGGAACAGCTCGTCCGTGAATCCGTGGCCCACGTCCTCCACGCCTTCAAAGCTGATCTCCACGCGCTTGAAGTCCGGCAGCCGGGCCGCCACACGGCGCGCCTGGGCACGTGAATCCAGGGCCTGCCCCGGTCCCGCGAGCAGGCGCAGACACACCCGGGTGTGGTCGAACTCGATGCCATCGCCGGCCCGGCTCCAGTCCGCCATCACCTGTTCCAGGCTGCGGGTGGTGTCCAGAGCGATGGCCATGTAGATGGAGCTGCCCTGGCGGGGCAGGGCGCGGCCGCGCTGCCAGCCGCTGGCTTCCCAGGCCCGGCGCTGGAAGGCGGTGTTGTTGGCGTGGATGTCGAACACGTCGGCCAGCTGGGCGCTGAAGAAGAGGCCGCGGCCCGTATGCGCCTCGGGCTGGCTGGTCAGCCGGCCCTTGCTGAGCTCCAGCATCGCATGCTGGGCATCGCTGATCTCGAAGCGGGTGCAGATCTTGTCGAAAACGCCGCAGCCGTCGTCAGAGACCAGCAACTGCACATGGCTGGGGGTCTGGCGCAGGGACACGGTGGCGCTGCTGCCGCCGCTGTGGTCGATGGCATTGTTCAGCAGCTCGGTGAAGCCGTGCTGCACCATGCGTGCCACATGGCGCGGCAGCTCGAAGTGGGGCGCGAAGTCGCGCTGCCAGGGAAGGTCCTCCTGCAAACCATGCAGGGTGTAGCTGCGTGCCACTTGGCGCAGCGCGCCGGGGTGGTAGACGGGGCGCCGGCTGCTGCCCTCGCGGCGCAGCCACTGAGCGTCAACCAGGCGACGCAGCGCGGCCTGTGCGGCGCGCCGGCTGGCGCCGGTGCGCTCGGCCACATGGTCGGCCAGGTCCAGGGAATGCTCACGCGCCGCGGCGGTCATCCACAGGGTGAGATGGTCAAGGTCGAGGCGAACGGTCACGCGGACAAGGCTAGCCTTCGGGCGCGGCGCGCGCAAGCGCGCTTGCCCGCATTTCCGGGGGGCGCGGCGGCGATGGGGCCGCTAGAATCCCGCGCAGTTACGGCGTGGTTACGGGATCCGGAGCCGCGCTCAAGAATTCGCAACTCCCTGGAGGGCCAACCATGCCTCTCGTTTCCATGCGCCAGCTGCTGGACCATGCCGCCGAACACGGCTATGGCATCCCGGCATTCAACGTCAACAACCTCGAGCAGGTGCAGGCCGTGATGCAGGCTGCGGCCGAAGTCGGCGCACCGGTCATCCTGCAGGCGAGTGCGGGCGCGCGCAAGTACGCCGGCGAGGCCTTCATCAAGCATCTGATCCAGG
>NZ_JBKCLH010000214.1:0-33492 GCF_046300915.1 Roseateles sp.
CCGGCGAGAGCTGCTCGGGCGCAGGGTCTGCTGGCGCGCTGGGCCGAGCTGGCGCTCTCGCGCAGCCCGCATGATCTGCTGGATGCCATCCTGGCCGAGGGTGAGCTGATGAGCCGCCTGGCCGTGGCCGTGCCGGCCAGCGAGCGTACGGCGCGCCTGCATGCGGTGGAAAGCCTGCTGGCCCTGGCCCTGGACCTGGACGGCGGCCGTTACGCCGGGCTCTACGGCTTTGTGCGCGCGCTCAAGAGCCGGGCCCTGACCTTGGCGGCGCCGGCCGAGCCCGAGGCGGTGCAGCTGCTCACAGTGCATGGCGCCAAGGGCCTGGAGGCGCGCGTGGTCTTCTTGATCGACGGCGAGGCCGGCCCGGCCCGCGCCGAGAGTTCCAGCCTGGCCGTAGCCTGGCCGGTGCAGGACAGCGCGCCGGCCACCGTGGCCTTTCTGGCCTCGGAAAGTCGGCCGCCGCCCTCGCTGCAGGCCCTGCTGGACGATGAGCGGGAGCAGCGCCAGCGCGAGGAGCTCAATGCGCTTTATGTGGCCATGACCCGGGCGCGCGAGCGCCTGCTGATCAGCCGCACGCCGGCGCGCCGCGCCGCGGCGAGCGCCACCTGGTGGAGCCGGCTGCAGCCCCTGGCCGCGCCCCTGGCCGTGCCGCCCGAGCCCGAGGCCGCTGGCGCCGCCACAACCGAGGCCAGCCTGCTGCGCCTGCCGCCCGCGCCGCCGCGCCAGGCGCGGCCCGCGCCCGACGCGGCACTGGCCCACAGCCTGGGCCAGGGCCCCGAGGTGGTGGACGACAGCGCGGCTCTGGGCGAGGCACTGCACCGGGTGCTGGAGTGGTGGAGCGGGCCGCAGGGCCTGCGCCAGCCGCTGGAGCGGCTCATGGCCGCGGCCAGCCAGATGTATGGCCTGGACGCGCGCCGCAGCGAGCGCCTGGAGCGCAGTGTGCGCGCCATCCTGGCCAGTGCCGACTGCGCCCCCTTCTTCGAGGCTGCGGCCCTGCGCTGGGCTGGCAACGAGGTGCCGGTGAGCTGGCAGGGTCAGGACATGCGCATCGACCGCCTGGTCTGCCGTGATGAACAGGGCGCTGCGGTCTGGTGGGTGCTGGACTACAAGCTCAACCCCGCGCCCCAGACCCAGGCCGAGTACCTGTCGCAGCTGCGCGGCTACCGCGCCGCGGTACAGGCCATGCAGCCCGGGGAGCCGGTGCGCGCGGCCTTCATCACCGGCCAGGGGCGGCTCATCGACTGCACGGACCAAATCGCTGATTGAGCCCTATTCGCCCGCCTCAAGAATCTTTGCCGGGGTGAATCATTTCCCAGGCTACAATGTGTGGCTCAGTCGGGGCGTAGCGCAGCCTGGTAGCGCATCTGCTTTGGGAGCAGAGGGTCGCGAGTTCGAATCCCGCCGCCCCGACCATTTTTTTCAAGCAAGCCGCATTGGCCCTGGGTCAGCGCGGCTTGTTCGTTTGGGGCGAGCCCCAAGCGGTCTCAGGCACAATGCCGGCCAGTCTGCCCGTAGCTCAACTGGATAGAGCAGCTGCCTTCTAAGCAGCAGGTCGGGGGTTCGAGTCCCTCCGGGCAGGCCAAGCGATTGGCGCGCTTGTTTGTGGAGCCCGCCCTCAGTCAGCGAAGCGCTGCTGGATGTTGCGCCGCTCTTCTTGGGCGTCGATCAAGGCCTGTACACAGTGCGCATCCAGAAGGCCCTGCTCGGCCTGGCGTTGGAGTTCCTCCAGGCAGCGGGCCTCGGGCCAGGCCTGCTTGTAGGGACGGCTGCAGGACAGGGCGTCGAAAACATCGGCCACGGCCACGATGCGGGCCGGCAGAGGAATCTGCTCCATCTGCAGGCCGCGCGGATAGCCGCTGCCATTGCCGCGTTCGTGATGGCCGCCCACCACCTGGCGCATGATGTCGGCCACCGGGTCATCACCCAGGCCCAGGTCGCCGATGATGTGCTCCACCAGCTCCTCGCCAATCTGCACATGCTGCTGCATCTGCCGCCATTCCTCGGGGCTCAGCGCGCCGGGCTTGAGCAGGATGTTGTCCGGGATGCCCACCTTGCCGATGTCGTGCAGGGGCGCGAACAGATGCAGGTACTCGATGTGCTCGTCGTTCAGGCCATAGTGCTCGGCCACGCCGCGCGCAATCAGGCGTGAGTACTTGGCCATGCGCTCCAGGTGGTAGCCCGTCTCCACATCGCGTATGCGGGCCAGGCCGGTGGCAATGTCCACGGCGCCTATGAGCTGCTGCACGGCCGAGAGTCTGAGCAGATAGAGCTGGCTGATGATGTCGGCAAACTCGTCCAGCACTTCCGTCACCTCGGGCGAGAAGGCCGCAGGACGATCGGCGTCAAAGAAGATGAAGGCAGCCAGGTCCTGACCGCGGTAAAGGGGGCGTGTGTAGCTGCTGCGATAGTGCTGCGTCTTGAGCCAGTCCGTGTGCAAGGTGGGTGCGGTGAAGCTGGCGGCAATATCGTCCACCACCCGCGCCTGCCGCAGGTCGCGCAGGCGCTGCAAGGAGGGCACGCCGCTGAGCGGTGCTTCGTAGTGGCTCAGGGTCTGGCCGCCTTGGGTGCTGCTGGCAAAAGTTTTCAACAGATCGCTGCCCGGGTCGTAGAGGGCCAGCGCGATACGGTTCAGAAATGGGTAGCGGGCGCGCAGGATGTGGTGCAGCCGCTGGATGCGTTGCCCAAGTCCGGACTTCTCGATTTCGGCCCGGCTCAACACTCGCTCTGATGAACGCATAGTCACTCCCTGCAAGTCTTGTGCTTGTCCCGCATGCTAGCGCTTGTGCGGACGTCGCACGATGGTGTGGGCCAGGGGTGCTGCGCTCCTGCAGTCCGCTGGGCTGTCTTTGCAAGAGGTGCTGGTCTCGGACTGTGTCGGACTGGGAGGGTTGGCTGGATTGTCGCGGCTGGATTGAGCCGCTCATGGATTTGCGCAAACGCATGAACACTGGGGCGCAAACGTTTAGCGTTTTCCTCGAGCCGCTATTACACTGCGGCTCCCTACAATCCCTTGCGCCCCGTCAAGCGGTTCCAGTGCAGTGCTGTTGTGCGTTGTGTGGACGATGCTGGCGGGTTTTGTTCAACAAGACTTGATGGAAATTCCTGCCATGAAGCTCGCTTTTGTTCCGCTTGTTCGTGCCCTGGCCGTGACGGCCCTGTCCTCGATGGCTCTGTCGGCCATGGCCCAGCAGCCGGCCATCATCTTTGACATGGGTGGCAAGTTCGACAAGTCCTTCAACGAGGCCGCCTACCGCGGTATCGAGCGCTGGAAGCAGGAAACCGGCAAAAACTACCTCGAGTTCGAGATCAGCAACGACACCCAGCGCGTGCAGGCGATCCGCCGCATGGCGGAGCGCGGTGCGAATCCCATCATCTCCATCGGCTTCGCCCAGGGTTCGGCCCTGGATCAGGTGTCCAAGGAGTTCCCCAAGTCCAACTTCGCCATCATCGACATGGTGGTGAACCAGCCCAATGTGCAGTCCGTCGTGTTCAAGGAGCATGAGGGCAGCTTCCTGGTGGGCGCTATGGCTTCGCTGGCCAGCAAGAGCGGCAAGGTGGGCTTTATCGGCGGCATGGACATTCCCCTGATTCGCAAGTTCCAGTGCGGCTTTGAGCAGGGCGCCAAGGCGGCCAACCCCAAGGCCGAGGTACTGGCCAATATGACGGGCACCACGGCCACGGCCTGGAACGACCCGACTCGCGGCGGCGAACTGGCCAAGGCCCAGTTTGCCAAGGGCGTGGATGTGATCTTCGCCGCGGCCGGTGGTACCGGCGCGGGCGTCTACCAGGCCGCCAAGGACGGCGGCAAGCTGGCCATCGGCGTGGACAGCAACCAGAACCATCTGCAGCCCGGCACCATGCTCAGCTCCATGGTCAAGCGCGTGGACGTGGCCGTCTACAACGTGCTCAAGAGCTACAAGCCCGGCGTCAGCGTGCTGGGCCTCAAGGAAGGTGGCGTGGATTACGCTATGGACCAGCACAACGCCAAGCTGGTGACCGCTGCCATGAAGACCAAGGTGGAGGCCTACAAGGCCGACATCATTGCCGGCAAGATCAAGGTGGCGGACTATATGGCGGACAACGCCTGCAAGTACTGATAGCGGGGCAGGCACGACAGGTGCCGCAAGGGGCAGGGCAGGCGGTGAAATCCGCCGCCGCTGCCCCTTTCCTCAGATGAAGCCCGCGCGGGCATCGCCGTGTGTTTGCCGGCGGGGCGTGGCGGGCAGGAAGAAGCAGTCGCAATGACAGAAGTGAGCAGCGCAGCAGTGCGTCTGGTGGGCATCAGCAAGCGCTTTGGTGCGGTGCAGGCCAACCGCGGCGTGGAGCTGAGTGTGCGCGCCGGCACGGTGCATGGCCTGGTGGGCGAAAACGGCGCCGGCAAGAGCACGCTGATGGCCATTCTCTACGGCTACTACCAGGCCGATGAGGGGCACATCGAGGTGGATGGCCAGCGGGTGGAGATCGCCAACTCGCAGCAGGCTATTGCCCAGGGCATAGGCATGGTCCATCAGCACTTCATGCTGGTGGACACGCTGAGCTGTCTGGACAATGTGATGCTGGGTGCCGAGCCCGCCTTCTTCCTCTCGCGCGCCAAGCGCGAGGTGCGGGCCAAGCTGGAGGCCCTGATGCAGGACACCGGCCTGCATGTGCGCTTGGATGAGCTGGCCGGCGATCTGCCGGTGGGCGAGCTGCAACGCCTGGAGATCCTCAAGGCCCTGTACCGCGGCGCCCGCATCCTCATCCTGGACGAGCCCACCGCGGTGCTCACGCCGCAGGAAACCCTGCACCTTTTCGAGACGCTGCGCCGGCTGCGTGAGCGCGGCACCACCATCATCCTGATCACGCACAAGCTCAAGGAGGTGATGGCGCTGTGCGATGCCGTGACCGTGATGCGTGCCGGCCAGGTGGTGCAAACCTGCGAGATCGCCCAGACCAGCGCCGAGGATCTGGCGGAGGCGATGGTCGGCCGCAAGGTCAATCTGGGGCGTATGGGGGCTGCAGCCCGTGTCGGCCCCTCGCAGCTTGAGGTCCAGGGTCTGCAACTGCGCAACAGCCATGGCGTGTCGCTGCTGCGGGACGTCAGCCTCAGTCTGCGGGCAGGCGAAATCGTGGGGCTGGCTGGCGTGTCCGGCAATGGCCAGAGTGAATTGCTGGAAGTCCTCTCGGGCATGCGCGCGCCCGATGCGGGGCGGCTGGCGCTGGGCAGCGAGCAATTCGAGGCCGGTCGCTGGCTGGATCCGCGCCGGGCCCGCCAGCTCAAGCTGGCTCATGTGCCGGAAGACCGCCACAGCTGCGGCATGGTGCTGGCTTTTCCGGCCTGGGAGACGGCCGCGCTGGGCTACCAGGAGCAGGCTCAGTATCGAGCCGCGCCCCTGGGGCTGGGCATGAATCAAACGCATCTGCGCGCCCAGACCGCGCAGATGATGGAGCGCTTCGATGTGCGCCCGCGCAACCCCGAGCTGGGATCCTCCAAGTTCTCGGGTGGTAATCAGCAGAAGCTGATTCTGGCGCGCGAGATCGGCCAGGCGCCGGCCGTGCTGCTGGTGGGCCAGCCCACGCGGGGTGTGGACATCGGTGCCATCGAATTCATCCACGGCCAGCTGCGCGCGCTGCGCGATGCGGGCTGTGCGGTGCTGCTGGTCAGCTCGGAGCTGGACGAGATCCTGGCCCTGGCCGACCGCGTGCTGGTCATGAATGCCGGTCGTATCACCGGCGAGCTGGCCATTGAAGACTGTGACGAAAAGCGCCTGGGCTTGCTGATGGCCGCCCAGGTGGATTGAGAAGAGACACCATGAGTCAACCGGTACAACTGCCGCGCTGGATCGATATCGGTCTGCTGCCGCTGTGGAACCTGTGCGTCGCACTGGCGGTGGCAGGTCTGGTGGTGCTGGCCATCGGCCAGAGCCCCAGCCAGGCCTTGAGCGTGCTGCTGCAAGGTTCGCTGGGCAGCGCCCGCGGCCTGGGCTACACGCTCTACTACACCACCACTTTCATCTTCACGGGTCTGGCCGTGGCCGTGGCCTTCCACGGCGGCTTGTTCAATATCGGCGGCGAGGGACAGGCCATGCTGGGCGGGGTGGGCGTGGCCCTGTTTGCCCTGTGGCTCAGCCCCTTCCTGCCTGCCGGACTGATGCTGCCGCTTGTGGTGCTGGCGGCCGCCTTGGGCGGCATGCTCTGGGCGGCGGTGCCGGCCTATCTGCAGGCCTGGCGCGGCAGTCATATCGTCATCACCACCATCATGTTCAACTTCCTGGCCAGCAGCCTGAACGTCTATCTGCTGGTCAACTGGCTGCGCCCCAAGGGCAGCATGGCGGTGGAGAGCGCGGCCTTTGCCGACAGTGCGCGCATGCCCGCCCTGCACACCCTGGCCCAGTCCCTGGGCCTGGAGCTGCCCAGCTCGCCGCTGAACCTGAGCTTGCTGCTGGCCCTGCTGGCCTGTGTGGGCGTGTGGTGGTTCCTCTGGAAGAGCCGCGCCGGCTATGCCCTGCGTGCCGTGGGCAGCGCGCCGCGTGCAGCGCACTACGCTGGCATCAAGCCTCGCATGCAGGTCCTGCTGGCCATGGGCCTGTCGGGCGCCCTGGCCGGCATGGTGGCGGTCAACGAGATCTCGGGCGTGCAGGGCAAGCTGACCCTGGACTTCGTGGCGGGTGCCGGCTTCACCGGCATCGCGGTGTCCCTGATGGGGCGCAACCATCCGGTGGGCATTGTGCTGGCGGCCCTGCTGTTCGGCGTCCTCTACCAGGGCGGGGTTGAGGTGGCCTTCGAGATTCCTGGCTTCAGCCGCGAGATGGTGGTCACGGTGCAGGGCCTGATCGTGCTCTTTGCCGGGGCCATGGCCACGGTGAGTGCGCCGCTGTTCGCGCGCCTTTTCAAGGCTCTTGCTCGCAAGGAGGGCTGAGGCATGGATGAAGTTCTGATCGGTTCCCTGCTGGGATCCACCCTGCGTGTGACCACGCCGCTGCTGCTCTGCGCCCTCGCGGGCATGCTCGCCGAGCGCTCGGGCGTCATCGACCTGGGCCTGGAGGCCTAGATGCTCTTCGCGGCCTTTGCCGCGGCGGCCACGGCCAGCGTGACGCAAAGCACGGGCCTGGGCTTGCTGGCCGCCATTGCCGTGGCCAGCTCGCTGTCCATGGTGCAGGGCTTTGCCTGTGTCACGCACCGCGGCGACCAGGTCGTGACCGGGGTGGCTCTGAATATGGTGGCCGCGGGCCTGACCGTGGTGCTGGGCATCGCCTGGTTCGCCCAGGGCGGCCAGACGCCGCCGGTGCCGGCCGAGGTGCGTCTGACCGGTCTGTCCGGCAGCTACGGTGAACCCCAGGCGGGCGACTGGTTCGCGTCCGTTGTGGGTCATGGCCTGCTCAGCCACAACGCCCTGGTCTATCTGGCCTTCTTCCTGGTCGTGGCGGTGTGGTTCTTCCTGGAGCGCACCAAGCCGGGCCTGCGTCTGCGCGCGGTGGGCGAGAACCCCGCCATGGTGGATGCGGCCGGCGTCTCGGTGCTGGGCCTGCGCTACTCCGCTCTGATGATGAATGCTGTGCTCTGCGGCCTGGCGGGCAGCTATCTGACCCTGGCGCAGAACGCCAACTTCAGCCCCAATATGACCGCGGGCCGCGGCTATATCGCCCTGGCCGCCATGATCTTCGGCAAATGGAAGCCGGTACCCACCATGCTGGCCTGTCTGCTTTTCGGTTTCCTGGACGCGGTGGCGATTCGTCTGCAGGGCGTGGTGATCCCGGGCATTGGTGAGGTGCCGGTGCAGCTGATCCAGGCCTTGCCCTATATCCTGACCGTGATCCTGCTGGCCGGCTTTATTGGCCAGGCCCTGGCGCCCAAGGCCCTGGGCCGCCCCTATGTGAAGGAGCGCTGATGGAACTCACCGAGGACCTGCGTCAGCGCCTGCTGGCCGCTTCGCTGCAGGCGCGCGCCCGGTCCTACTCACCCTATTCGCGCTACGCCGTGGGCGCGGCCCTGCTGGATGAGCAGGGCCGTATCCATCTGGGTGCGAATATGGAGAACGCCGCCTATCCTCAAGGCTGGTGTGCCGAGGCCACGGCCCTGGCCGCCATGCGCATGGCCGGCGGTCAGCGCGCCACCGCGGTACTGGTGAGCGGCCCCGGCCCCGACATCATCACGCCCTGCGGCGGCTGCCGCCAGAAGCTGCGCGAGTTCGCCGGCCCGGAGCTGCTCATCCTCGCCGCCGATCCGGGCGGCATCCGCCAGCAGTGGACCCTGGAGCAGCTGCTGCCCTTCAGTTTCGGCCCCGAGCATCTCAAGCTCTGAGCCCTGGGAGAGAGAAAGAAAACATCGTCATGATCGATCACAAGACCCTGAATCCGCGCATTGACGCCACCGTCGAGAAGCTCAACAGCCTGTTTGGTGCCGCGCCCGAGGTGGCCGTGGTGCTGGGCTCAGGCTGGGCCGGCGCGGTGAGCCATGTGGAAGACGCTCGGCAGCTGTCCTACGCCGAGCTGCCCGCCTTTCCGCAGCCCAAGGTGGAAGGCCATGTCAGCGAGATCGTGGTGGGCCGCATCGGCGCCCAGCGCGTGGTGATGCTGCGCGGCCGCGCCCACACCTACGAGAGCGGCGACTGCACCGGCATGGCCGGTGCGCTGCGCAGCCTCAAGCGCTGGGGCGTCAAGGCCCTGCTGCAGACCAATGCCTCGGGCTCGCTGCGCGCCCACATGCCGCCGGGCAGCCTGATGCTGATCAGCGATCACATCAACGCTCCCCAGCGCTCCCCTCTGGTGGGCGAGCCCGGCAGCGAGCGCTTTGTGGACATGAGCAGCGCCTATGACGCTGAGCTGCGCAGCCTGGCCAAGCAGATTGCCAAGGCCAACAACCAGATCGTGGGCGAGGGCGTCTATGTCTGGGCCCTGGGACCGCAGTTCGAGACCCCGGCCGAAATCCGCATGTTCGCCGCCTGGGGGGCTGACGCCGTGGGCATGAGCACCGTGCCCGAGACCATCCTGGCCCGCCATGCCGGCCTGCGCGTGATGGGCCTGGCCCTGATGACCAATATGGCCGCCGGCCTCTCCGCCGAGGCCCTGACCCATGCCCTGACCCTGCAGCAGGCCCAGGTTTCCGGCGAGCGCGCCGCAGCCTTCCTGGCGTGCGTGGTGGCCGGTCTGGCCGAGCTGCCCTCGCTGCGGGCCTGAGCATCATGAGCATGCAACTGCAAGACGCGGCACGTCTGGCCCTGGGCTGCCTGGACCTGACCAGCCTCAACGACGGCGATACCGCGGCCGATATCACGGCCCTGTGCGCCAAGGCCCAGACGCCTTTTGGCTCGGTGGCGGCGGTCTGCGTGTGGCCGCGCTTTGTGGCGCAGGCGCGTGCTGCGCTGCCCGCCTCGATCAAGGTGGCCGCGGTGGCGGATTTCCCCGATGGCGCCCTGGACCTGCCGCGAGCGCTGGCCGATATCGAGACCATCGCCCAGGCCGGCGGCGATGAGGTGGATGTGGTCCTGCCCTACAAGGCCTTGATGGCCGGGCAGCGCGCGGAGGTGGCCGAGTTCCTGGCCGAGGTGCGTCATGCCAGCCGGCCGCTCACGCTCAAGGTCATCATCGAGAGCGGCGAGCTGGCCAGCTCCGAGCTCATCCGCGAGGCCAGCCGCCTGGCCCTGATGGCCGGCGCCGATTTCATCAAGACCAGCACGGGCAAGAGTCCCGTCTCGGCCACGCCCGAGGCGGCCCTGGCCATGCTGCAGGAAATCCGCGCCAGCGGCCTGGCGCACGCCGGCTTCAAGGCCAGCGGTGGCATCCGGACGGTGGCGGATGCGCGCCGCTATCTGGAACTCGCCGCCGAGGTCCTGGGCGAGGGCGCGCTGAATCCGCAGCGCCTGCGCTTCGGGGCCAGCGGTCTGCTCAATGACATCGTCGCTGTGCTGGAAGGGCGCGACAAGGCGATACCTGCCGCCAGCGGCTATTGAAGCACCATCCATCGCAAGGAGGTCACGATGCTGGCTCAGGAAGTCATTCGTACCAAGCGCGGTGGCGCGGCCCTGTCCGAGCCCCAGATTCAGGCCTTTGTGCGCGGCCTGGTGGACGGCAGCTGGAGCGAGGGCCAGGTGGCGGCCCTGGGCATGGCGGTGTTTCTGCGTGGCATGGGCCGGGAGGAATGCGTGGCCCTGACCCGGGCCATGATGCATTCGGGCCGCGTGCTGACCTGGCCGGACATGCCGGGCCCGGTGCTGGACAAGCATTCCAGCGGCGGCGTGGGCGACAAGGTCAGCCTGATGCTGGCGCCCCTGGTGGCGGCCTGTGGCGGCTATGTGCCCATGAGTGCCGGCCGCGGCCTGGGACACACCGGCGGCACGGTGGACAAGCTGGAGGCCATTCCCGGCTACCGCAGCACGCCCAGCCCGGCGGAGTTTGATCGCCTGGTGCGCGAACTGGGCTGCGCCATCATCGGCCAGACGGCCGATCTGGCCCCGGCCGACAAGCGCTTCTATGCCATCCGCGATGTCACGGCCACGGTGGAGAGCGTGCCCCTGATCACGGCCTCCATCCTGTCCAAGAAGCTGGCGGCCGGCCTGCAAGGCCTGGCCATGGATGTGAAGTGGGGCAATGGCGCCTTTGCCGACAGCCCGGCCATGGCGCAGGAGCTGGCCGAGAGCATCGTGTCCGTGGCCCGTGGCGCGGGCATGCCCACCCGCGCCCTGATCACGGACATGAACCAGGTGCTGGGCCGCGAGGTGGGCAATGCCCTGGAGATCCACGAAACCATCGCCTACCTGAAGGGCGAGGGCCCGCGCGAGCCGCGCCTGCATGAGGTGACCCTGGCCCTGGCGACCGAGATGCTGCTGATGGGCGGCCTGGCGGCCGACGCGGCCCAGGCCCGCGCCCGCCTGCAGCAGGCCCTGGACAGCGGCGCTGCGGCCGAGAAGGTCGCCCGCATGGTGGCGGCCTTGGGCGGCCCGGCCGATCTGCTGGAGCGGCCCGCGGCCTGGCTGCCCGAGGCGCCGGTGCTGCGCCCCGTGCCGGCGCCGCGTGCCGGCCGCCTGCTGAGCCAGCGCACGCGCGAGATCGGCCTGGCGGTGGTGGAGCTGGGGGGAGGGCGGCGCCTGCCGGGTGATCCGCTGGATATGCGCGTGGGCTTCTCGGGCATGCGCGCCCTGGGCGAATGCCTGGCGGCGGGCGAGCCCCTGGCCTGGGTGCATGCGGGTAGCGAGAGCGATGCCGAGCGCGCCGTGGCGGCCCTGCTGGCGGCCTGCGAGCTGGGCGATGCCGAGGCGCCCTGGCAGGCCCAGCCCCTGGTGGCGGCGCGGGTCGAATAAAATCGCGCCCCTTTCCCGAACCTTCCCGCCTCCCATGTCCGACAAGCCCGAGCTGCCGCAAGACTCCAACGTTGAGCCGGCCGTCCCCGTCAAGCGCGCCATCAAGAGCTTTGTGGTGCGCGCCGGCCGCATGGGCACGGGCCAGATCAAGGCCCTGGCCGAGCTGGGCCCGCGCTTTGTGCTGCCCTACCAGGCCGGCCAGCGCCTGGACCCGCAGGCGGTGTTCGGCCGCCAGGCGCCCCTGGTGCTGGAGATCGGCTTTGGCATGGGCGGGGCCACGGCCCAGATCGCCCAGACCCTGCCCGACCACGACTTCATCGGCTGCGAGGTGCATGAGCCCGGTGTGGGCGCCCTGCTCAAGCTGATCGGCGAGCAGGACATCCCGAACATCCGCATCTTCCAGCACGATGCGGTGGAGGTGCTGGAGCAGATGATCGCCCCGGACTCCCTGGCCGGCGTGCACATCTTCTTCCCCGATCCCTGGCACAAGAAGCGCCACAACAAGCGCCGCCTGATCCAGCCCGAGTTCGTGGCCAAGCTGGTCAAGCACATCCGGCCCGGCGGCTATCTGCACTGCGCCACTGACTGGGAGCCCTATGCCCAGCAGATGCTGGAGGTGCTCTCGGCCGAGCCCAGCCTGGTGAACAGCGCCCAGGGCTATGCCGAGAAGCCGGCCTACCGGCCCCTGACCAAGTTCGAAAACCGCGGCCTCAAGCTGGGTCACGGCGTCTGGGACCTGGTCTTCAAGCGCCGCTGATAGAGTCCCGCTCCATGAGCGAATCCACACAACTGGCCGGCAAGCATGTGCTGCTGGGCCTCTCGGGCGGCGTGGCCTGCTACAAGGCGGCCGAGCTGACGCGTCTGCTGGTCAAGGCCGGCGCCACGGTGCAAGTGATGATGAGCGAGGCGGCCACGCAGTTCATCACGCCGGTCACCATGCAGGCCCTGTCCAACCAGCCGGTGCTGCTGAGCCAGTGGGATGCGCGCGAGCCCAACAATATGGCCCACATCAACGCCACCCGTGCGGCCGATGTGATGCTGGTGGCGCCGGCCAGCGCCGACTTCATCGCCAAGCTGGCGCAGGGCAGGGCGGACGAGCTGCTGAGCCTCACCGCCCTGGCGCGCCCCGCCGAGCGCTGCGCCCTGCTGGTGGCCCCGGCCATGAACCGCGAGATGTGGGCCCACCCGGCCACCCAGCGCAATGTGGCCCAGATCCGCGCCGACGGCGCTCACGTGCTGGGCCCGGGCAATGGCGAGCAGGCCTGCGGCGAAACCGGTGATGGCCGCATGCTGGAAGCCGAGGAGCTGCGCGACGCCCTGATCGCGCATTTCCAGCCCAAGCGCCTGGCCGGCAAGAAGCTGCTGATCACGGCCGGCCCCACCTTCGAGCCCATCGATCCGGTGCGCGGCATTACCAATCTCTCCAGCGGCAAGATGGGCTTTGCCATCGCGCGCGCCGCGGTCGAGGCCGGTGCCGAGGTCACCCTGGTGGCGGGGCCCGTGCACCTGCCCACGCCGCGCGGCGTGCGCCGCCTGGATGTGCAGACGGCGCAGCAGATGTTCGATGCGGTGCTGCCCCTGGCGCCGCAGCAGGACATCGTGGTGGCCACCGCGGCCGTGGCCGACTGGCGCCCGGCACAGATGAATGCGCACAAGATCAAGAAGAAGGACGGGGGCAAGGCCGCGCCGGTTTTCGAGCTGACCGAGAACCCCGACATCCTGGCCGCCGTGTCCGCCAGCGTGGACCCGGCCAAGACCTTTTGCGTGGGCTTTGCCGCCGAGAGCCAGGACCTGGCCAAGCACGCGCGCGAGAAGCTGGAGCGCAAGCGCGTGCCCCTGATCGTGGGCAATCTGGGTCCGGCCACCTTCGGCCGCGACGACAACGCCCTGCTGCTGGTGGATGCCCAGGGCGAGCGCGAGCTGCCCCATAACGACAAGCTCAGCCTGGCGCGCGAACTCTTGCGCGATGTGGCCGAGCGCATTGCCAAAGCAAGAACTACCGCATGACCACCACGCTTGTTGACCTGAAAGTGCTCGATGCCCGCATGGCCGAGCAACTGCCTGCCTATGCCACGCCCGGTGCTGCCGGCCTGGATCTGCGCGCCTGCCTGGACGAGGCCCTGAGCCTGGAGCCCGGCCAGACCACGCTGATCCCCACGGGCCTGGCTATCCACATCAACGACCCCGGCCTGGCGGCCCTGATCCTGCCGCGCTCGGGCCTGGGCCACAAGCACGGCATCGTGCTGGGCAATCTGGTGGGCCTGATCGATTCGGACTACCAGGGCCAGCTGATGGTCAGCTGCTGGAACCGCGGCCAGAGCGCCTTCGTGATTCAGCCCATGGAGCGCATCGCCCAGCTGGTGCTGGTGCCCGTGGTGCAGGCGGCCTTCCGCCGTGTCGAGGAGTTCGAGGACGCCTCCGCGCGTGGCGAAGGCGGTTTCGGGTCGACCGGAAAGCGCTGAGCGCGCTTTCCGCTCAGTGCAACTGCTCGTCGGGCGGGGCACCACTCACAACGCTGAACACCGTCTCGCCGACGCTGCCCTCGCGGATCTCGGCCTCGGTGGCCTCGCGCACATCGCGCACGCGCAGATGCATGCGCAGGCCCATGCCGGCCAGCGGGTGGTTGCCGTCCAGCACCACATGCTCGGGATAGACCTCGGTGACGGTGTAGACCACGTCCTGGGCCATGCCCTCGCTCACGGCGCCCTCGGGCAGGCCTTCGAACTGCATGCCTTCACTGACGTTCTCGGGCATCAGGGCGCGCGCCTCGAAGCAGACCAGCTCGGGCTTGTAGTCGCCAAAGGCCTCCTCGGGGTCCAGCGCCAAGCTGGTCTCGAAACCGATGTCCTGGCCGGCCAGCACCTGCTCGACCTTGGCGAAGAGATCATCGCCGCCGTAGAAGAATTCCATGGGTTCGCTCAGCTCGTCGATCAGCTGGCCTTGGGCGTCTTCGAGTCTCCAGCTCAGGGAGACGACGCAGGGAGAGGTAATAAGCATGGGCGCGATGATCGCATAAGGGACAATGCGCGCCACCATGATCGACATCGCGCAAGCCACGCCGCTGCTGGGCGGCCTTTCTCCTGAACAATTCATGCGCCGGCACTGGCAGAAGAAGCCCTTGCTGGTGCGCCAGGCCTTGCCGGGTATTCAGCCGCCCGCCACGCGCAGCGAGCTGGCCCAGCTGGCCGCCAGCGAGGACGTGGAGTCGCGCCTGGTCAGCGCCTTCGACGGGCGCTGGGCCCTGCGCCACGGTCCGGTGGCCAAGCTGCCGCCCTTCTCCAAGCCCGGCTGGACCCTCTTGGTGCAGGGGCTGGATCTGCATGTGCCGGCCGCACATGAGCTGCTGAGCCGCTTTCGCTTTGTGCCCGAGGCGCGCCTGGACGATCTGATGATCTCCTACGCCTCGGACGGCGGCGGTGTGGGCCCGCATTTCGATTCCTACGATGTCTTCCTGATCCAGGTGCAGGGGCGCCGGCGCTGGCGCATTGCCCCGCAGAAGGACGCGGTGCTGCGCGACGATGTGCCGCTCAAGATCATCGCCAACTTCAAGCCCGAGCAGGACTTCGTGCTGGAGCCCGGCGACATGCTCTACCTCCCGCCCGGCTGGGCCCATGACGGTGTGGCCGTGGGCGGCGACTGCATGACCTGCTCGGTGGGCTTCCGCTCGCCCTGGCAGGCCGATCTGGCGCGCGAGCTGTTGCCGCGCCTGACGGACGAGGAGCCGCGCGCCAACCGCATGTATGTGGACCCGCGCCAGGCCGCCACCACCACGCCGGGCCTGGTGCCCGAGGCCCTGGTTGACTTTGCCCGCGCCGCGGCCGAGCGCGCGCTCAAGGAGCCGCTGGCCCTGGAGCGGGCCCTGGGCGAGGCGCTGACCGAGCCCAAGCCCAAGGTCTTCTTCCAGATTGGCGAGCCCCTGCCCGAGGGCTGTGGCGCCGCCCTGGATGCGCGCAGCCGCATGATGTATGACCGCGCCCACATCTTCATCAACGGCGAGTCCTACCGCGCCGCCGGTCGCGATGCGCGGCTGATGCGCGTGCTGGCCGACCGTCGTCGCCTGAGTGCGGCCCAGGTCGCCCAGCTCTCGGCCGGTGCGCGCGAGTTGCTGGATCAATGGACCGAAGACGGCTGGGTGCAGGCCCAGCCACAGACGGCGGCCTGAGCCGGGAGCGAGGCGCCATGGACATTGCCGAGGGTGTGATCAGTGGCCGTGAGGCCTTTGTGGAGGCCCTGACAGCTTGCTTCCAGCGCGCAGCTCAGGAGGGCTGCCGGGAGCTTTGTCTGTGGGACGCCGATTTCGCGCATTGGCCCTTGTCCACGCCCGAGGTGCTGGACGCGCTCAGGCAATGGGCGCTGCCGCACCGCCGCTTGCGCCTGCTGGCCACGCAGTATGAGGATCTGCGTCGCCTGCACCCGCGCTTTGTGGCCTGGCGCCGGCATTGGGATCATGTGGTGGAGGCGCGAGCCTATGAGGCAAAGGATCTCAGCGCAGGCGGGCCGCAAGGCCTGATGCTGGGGCAGGGCTTGTTCAGCCTGCGATTGCTGGATGGCCGACTCTGGCGCGCCGCCTATTCCGGCACCGCCGCCGATGAGCTGGCAGCCCGTGAATCCTTTGATGCGGTTTGGCAACGCTCGTGCGAATCCTTTAGCGCAAGCACCTTGGGTCTTTAAGGACTTACCCGGTTGCGGATATACTAATTGGCTAGGCGATGGAAGCGCTCGAGGTTTCCGCGTCTTGTTCTGCTGAGGCACCCCGACGGTTTATCGGTGATTGATCGGGAGGAGGGGCCTCATGAATTACCGGTAATTGAATCTTCGTCTATCTGAGGACACCTATGAATAAGTCGATCCTGTTGGCTTCCCTGCTGGCTGCTGCTGCTCTGACCGCTTGCGGCAAGAAGGAAGAGGCTCCTGCTGCTCCGGCCCCCGCTGCCGCTCCGGCTCCCGCCGCTTCGGAAGCCGCTTCCGCTCCGGCCGCTGACGCTTCGGCTCCCGCCGCTGCTCCCGCTGCTTCGGAAGCCGCCAGCAAGTAATCGGTTTCCTCCGAGTACGGCGAAAGCCGTCGGCCGAAAGGCCGACGGCTTTTCTCATTTGCGGCCCCGGATTCTTTGAATTTCGGAGAAACCCGGCCAGGGTGCAGCGGTATTGGAGTGGATTCTCTAGTCGAGAATCTGCCAGTCCAGGCCTTGCAGCGGGTCTGCCACCAGCACGCGCTGCGGTCTGCGGTCGTCCAGGGCCCGCGCCAGGGCTTCGAACGCTAGCGCCGGCAGGTTGTTGCGCTCGCTCAGGTGGGCGGCGATTACCCATTGCAGATCGGCATGCCCACAGCGCTCCAGGATGCTGGCCGCCAGGGCGTTGGAGAGATGGCCGTGGGTGCCGAGAATGCGCCGCTTCAGGCTGGCCGGGTAGGGGCCGTTGCGCAGCATCTCCTCGTCGTGATTGCACTCCAGCAGCAGTCCGTCCAGGTCTTGCAGGCGCTGCACCAGGCTGTCGGGGGCGCTGCCCACGTCGGTCAGGATGCCCAGGCGGTGGCGTCCGTCCTCGCACAGCAGCTGCAGGGGTTCGGCGGCATCATGCGGCACCGCGAAGGGGCGCAGACGCAGATCGCCCAGATCCAGCACCTCATCGTCTTTCACCAGATGCAGCAATTCGGGCGGCAACTCGGGTGTGCCATGTCGTTGGCTGATGGCCCGCCAGGTGCCACGGCTGGTCCACAAGGGCACCCGGTGGCGCCGGCTCAGGCTCAGCGCGCAGCCCACATGATCGCCATGCTCATGGGTGACGAAGACCCCATCGAGCTGCTCTGGCGTGCAGCCAGCACGGGCCATGCGTCGCGTCAGCTCGCGAAGACTGAAGCCACAGTCCACCAGCAGCAGGGTGCTGGTGATGCCCTGGCTGGCCTCGACCAGGCTGGCATTGCCGCTGCTGCCGCTGCCCAGACTACAAAAACGCATCTCGTGGGCTCCCCGGGAAATGAAAATGCCGCCAGCGCGGCGCGCGGGCGGCATGCTTGTGCGCGGAACCCAGTGCCGTCAACGGCCCTGGTGAATTGATCAGCGCAGATCGTCCATCAGCAGGTTCAGGATGCGCTTGGCATTCTCGTCGGTCTGCTGCTGGCCCTTGGTGTCGAGAATCTTCACCACGCTGCGCTCGCCCTCGGACTTGACCGAGACGCGGTAGCGGTTGGCGGTCACGGCCTGCTCGCCCTTGAACAGACGCTGGAAGAAGTTCGGCTCTTCCTTGCCCACCAGCGTCGGGTCGGCATAGCGCAGATAGAACAGGCCCTGGTTGCGGTCGCGGTCCTCGATGGTGAAGCCGTGGCGGTCCAGGGACTGGCCCACGCGGCGCCAGGCGCGCTCGAAGCCTTCATTGACCTGGAGGCTGTCAGGCACCTCGCTCAGCGGGCGGTTGCGGGCATTGCCGCGCACCGATGGCAGCTCGGCCGAGGGCACGGTCGGCTGGGCACTGGTACCCGGCGTGGCGGCCGCCAGCTTGCTGCTCTCGGCCTGGCCGCCCAGCTTGAGCAGCAGGCGCGAAAGCATCTCGCCTTCCAGGGTGGGGTCGGCCGGACGGGGCTGCCACATCGTGGTGTCGCGCTGGTTGCTGGTGTAGACCTCCTGCATGCCGCGGTGCACGATGAAGACATCGGTTCCGCCATTGGCATTGCGCTCCACACGGGTGCGGTACATATCGCGCTCACCGGTGGAGTAGAGCGAGTCGAAGACCTTGCCGATGGTCTTGCGTACGACGTCCTGGGGCAGGCGGGCCCGGTTCTCGGCCCAGCCGGTTTCCATCACGCCCACGGCCGGATCATCCTTGACCAGTTCCAGGCCGCGTTCCTGCCAGAAGCTGCGCAGCTGCGGCCACAGTTGCTCGGGCGTGGCCGTGCTGTGCAGCCAGCGCACATCGCCGTTGCGCTGCAGACGGGCTTCGCCCGCGTTGGCCAGGGCCACCTGGGCGGTGGCACTGCCAGGGGCCGCGACCCGAGCGTTGCTGGCGGGTTGCTGCAGCGCCGAGGCGCTGATGCTGCCGCCCTGGACCTGGGAGCGACCGTCGCGGGCCAGCTGAGTGAGGTCCGGCGGCACATCCAGGCCGCTGGTCTGCTTGGCCTGGCTGCGATAGTCCACCTTGTCGGAGCTGAAGGTACCGTCAAAGCTGCTGCAGCCAGCCAGCGAGGCGATCAGGGCCACGCAGGCCAGGCGCTGCGCCGTGGGCGCGAAGGAAGGGGAACGGGTCACGCTAGACATCTCCGAAGGTCGTGGGGCGGTGCCCCGGCCTGGTCTCACAGGAATCGTGGTGGGGCAAAAGCGGCTGGGCGACTCCGTTCAGAGCAGCCCGCCCTCCTGCAGTGCCTGCTGCACCGCGGCTTGGCCGGCCGGGGTCAGCGGGGTGATGGGCAGGCGCAGCGCGCCCTTGCAGCGGCCCAGCTTCTCCAGGGCCCACTTGGTGGGCGCGGGGCTGGGTTCGCAGAACAGCTGCTTGTGCAGGCCCAGCAGCTGGAAGTGGATGCGGCGCGCCTCGGCCACCTGGCCGGCCAGCGCGGCCCGGCAGAGCTCGTGCATCAGGCGCGGCGCCACATTGGCGGTCACGCTCACATTGCCCTGGCCGCCCAGCAGCATCAGGGCCACGGCCGTGCCGTCGTCCCCCGAGTAGATGCCAAAGCCCTTGGGGGCATGCTTGATCAGGTAGGCGGCGCGCTCGATATTGCCGGTGGCTTCCTTGACGCCGAAGACGCCAGGCAGTGCGGCGCAGCGCAGCGCGGTCTCGGGCTGCATATCCGCCACGGTGCGGCCGGGCACGTTGTAGAGCATCATGGGGATGTCCACGGCCTCGGCGATCGCCTTGTAGTGCTGGTAGATGCCTTCCTGGCTGGGCTTGTTGTAGTAGGGCACGACGGAGAGCGTGCAGTCCGCGCCCACCGACTTGGCATAGCGGCTCAGCTCGATGGCCTCGGCCGTGGAGTTGGCGCCGGTGCCGGCCATGATGGGCACCCGGCCCTTGGCATGCTCGACCGCGACGCGAATGATCTCGCGGTTCTCTTCCATGCTGACCGTGGGCGATTCGCCGGTGGTACCGACCACGCCAATGCAGTCGGTGCCTTCGGCGATATGCCAGTCGATCAAGCTGCGCAGCGCGACGTAATCGACGCTGCCGTCTTCCTGCATGGGCGTCACAAGCGCCACGATGCTGCCAACAATCGGTGTCATGGGAGGATTCCTCGTAATCGGGCGATTCTACTCAGCGCCGCGGGGTGCACTTCTCAGTCCAGGCGGTAGCGCTGGAAAACCCCGGGGGACGGCGCCATTTCGCGAACGGCAGCAACGCGCTGAACGTAGCGCGGGTTGACCGCGCCTCCAGGACCTTGGTCTAGAAAACCGTCCTCATAGGCCACGATGCGCAGGCCTTGGCAGGCGGCAAGCAGCTCGCCGGGTTGCAGCAGGAAGTCGGGCCGGCTGGGCCTGCCAATGCTCTGCTGGCCATGAGCAAAGGTTTCGTAGACCAGCCAGCCGCCCGGTGCCACCGCGGCCACGATCTGCGGCAGCAAGGGGCGCCAGAGGTAGTTGGTGACCAGCACCAGGTCGAACTGCCGCTCGCCCAGGGGCCAGGGGCCGGCCTCGAGATCGGCCACCAGGGTCTCGGCCAGATTGGCCAGCGGGGCCAGGGCCTGGGCGTCGCGGTCCACGCCGGTGAGTCTGAAACCCTGGGCGGCCAGGGGGCGCAGATGGCGACCGCTGCCACAGGCCAGGTCCAGCACGCGGGCGCCGGGGGCGAGCTGCCGGCTCCAGCGCAGCAGCCAGGGAGAGGGGGCGTCGAGAGACATTAGGAAAAGCGGTCAAGGATTCAGAAACAGGCCCAGAGCTGCTCGGAGAGCTGCTGCATCAGGGCCGGTTGGGCATAAGCCAGGAAGACGGCCGCCAGCACTAGGCTCACCAGCAGCCAGCTGAGGGCGGTACGCAGGCGGCGACGCTGGGTCGGGTTCATGGACGGGTTCATGCTGCGGCGGGCACGGGGCGGGCGATAGCCTGCTCGCGCACCGGCAGATTGATCAGGGCGGCCATCACGCCCAGGGCCACGGCCAGCCACCAGACGATGTCGTAGCTGCCGCTGGCGTCATAGAGCTTGCCGCCCAGCCAGACGCCCAGGAAGGAGCCGATCTGATGGCTGAAGAAGACAAAGCCGCCCAGCATGGACATGTGCTGCACGCCGAAGATCTGCGCCACCACCGCATTGGTGGGCGGCACGGTGGAGAGCCAGAGCAGGCCCATCACGGCAGAGAACACATAGACGCTCTTGGGGCTCAGCGGCACGCTCAGGAAGGTGACGATGGCCACCGAGCGCAGGGCATAGATGCCGGAGAGCAGGTAGCGCTTGGGAAAGCGCTGGCCCAGACTGCCCGCGGCATAGGTGCCGAAGACATTGAACAGGCCGATCAGGGCCAGGGCATAGGTGGCTACCTGGGGGGACAGCCCCTGGTCCTTCAGATAGCTGGGCATGTGCACGCCGATGAAGACCACCTGGAAGCCGCAGACGAAGTAGCCCGCCATCAGCAGCTGGAAGCTGCGGTAGCCAAAGGCCTCGCGCAGGGCCTGGCCCACGCTCTGCGAATGTGCGTTGTGCGCACCGCTGCGTGCCGGTTCGCGCAGGCCGAAGGCCAGGGGCAGGATCAGCAGGGCTGACAGGGCCAGGACGAGGAGTGCGCTTTGCCAGCCGGCACCGGCAATCAGCCAGTTCTCGACCGGTACCGACAACCACCGGCCCAGCGCAAAAAGGGCATCCTGCCAGGTAACCTGCGAAATCAGCCAGTTCTCCACCGGCACCATCAGGAACTGGCCAAAGCTGCCGGCCGCCGCCGCCACGCCCATGGCCCAGCTGCGCCGCTCAGGGGCGACGTTGCGGGCGATCACGCCGTAGATCACCGCATAGGTGGTGCCGGACTGGGCCATGCCGATCAAGAGCCCCGCGCTGCCGGTGAAGGCCAGGCCCGAGGTAGACAGGGCCATCAGCACCAGGCCCAGGGCATAGAGCAGGCCGCCTACCACGATGACCTTGAAGGCCCCGAAGCGGTCGGCCAGCATGCCGGCAAAGGGGCCGGCCAGGCCCCAGGCGATGTTTTGCACCGCCAGGGCGAAGGCAAAGGTCTCCCGGGTCCAGCCCCGGTCCAGGGTGATGGGCTGCAGCCACAGGCCGAAGCCGTGGCGTATGCCCATGGACAGGGTCACGATCAGTGCGCCGCACAGCAGCACTTGTTTGATCGAGAGCGGGGCGGCAGGGGTGTTCATGCCGAGCACTGTAGCCAGTTTGGCCCGGCCCTGCCGGGGCCGGACCGCACTTTCAGGGCGCCGCCACGGCCCGCAGGGCTCGGCCCTGCTTGTAGCGCGCCAGGGGGCGGTCCAGGGCCTGGGCTGTGTCCAGCGGATTGCTCTCCAGCACCAGGAAGCTGGCCTCGCAGCCGGGCTCGAAGCAGCCCAGGCGGCGCTGCGGGAAGAGGGCGCGCGGTGTGGTGATGGTGGCCAGGCGCAGCAATTCGGCCGGCTCATACACGCCCAGGGCCTGGAGCTGGCGGTACTCGCTCAGGCCGGTGCCCATGAAGAGGTCCGAGCCCAGCAGCACGCGCACCCCGGCCTCGCGCAAGGTCTGCAGATTGCGGCGCTGCAGGGCCTCGATGGACTCGCGCAGGGCCGGCTCAGCCGGGAAGAGCCGGCTGGCGGCCGTGGTGCTGATCACCTCCACGCCGCGCCGGGCGGCTTCGCGGGCCAGCTCGGGCGTGAGGCGGTAAGCCTCGGCCGGGCTCTGGTGGTGGAAGAAATAGCCGGGCAGATGGGCGATCTGGTCCACGCCGGCGCGCACCGCGGCGGCGAAATCGGCGGCCGAGTCCACATGGGCGCTGACGCGCAAGCCTTCGCGATGCGCCAGCTCGACCACGGCGGCGGCCACCTCGGCGCTCACGCCCAGGCTGCCGCGCTTGGCGGGGTCCCGACGCAGCTCGGGGCGTTCGTGGTAGCTCATGATGAGCTTGATCAGACCTCCGCCGCGCTGGGCCACCAGGGGCCATTTGCGCCGCACCTCCTCGGGGCTGTCCATCACCAGCACGGCCTTGTCGGCCACGTCCTCGAAGCTCAGGCGCGGCGCGCCCGGAGCCGTGTCATTGAGCAGCATGCCCAGGGGATGGCCGTCGGAAGAGGTGATGCAGCTGGTGACGTAGACCACATCGGGCGTGTTCGCTTGGCCGGCGCGCTCGCGCAGGGGCGCCACGCCGAGCGGGTCGCCGCAGAGCATGGCGGCGTAGAACACGCCGTCGGCGATGTAGCGGGGCGCAAAGCGCTCAAAGCCCCAGGCGTTCTGCAGATTGTGGTTGTGGGCCTCGCCCAGGGGCGAGACCAGGAAGCGCCCGCGCAGGCTCTCGGTGCGGGCCGCCGTCCCGGCCGGCAGGCTGGCCACGAAGCGGCCCTCGTGCACCAGCAGGCGCCCGTCGCGGAAACTCTGGCCGTCAAACCAGCGTGCATCCTCCAGCACCAGGCTCTGGACGGGGTCGGCTTCGAAACGGGGCGCCGGGGCCTGGGCCGTGGCCAGGCCGGGCAGCAAGCAGGCGAGGGTGAGCAGGCCGGGCAGGCCAAGGAAGCGGGCGAAGCGATTTTTCATCGGCGCGGATTCTAGGCAGGGCGCCACCTGCCGCGTGCGATCTGCGCCAGCTCCTAGAATCCCGCCCCATGGCGACCAAAGCAGCAAGCAACAGCAGCAACCCGAGCAGCTATGGCGAGGGCTCGATCCGCGTTCTCAAGGGTCTGGAGCCGGTCAAGCAGCGGCCGGGCATGTACACCCGCACCGACAACCCCCTGCACATCATCCAGGAGGTGATCGACAACGCCGCCGACGAGGCCCTGGCCGGCTTCGGCAAGCGCATCGATGTGATCCAGCATGCCGACGGCTCCATCTCGGTGGCCGATGACGGCCGCGGCATTCCCTTCGGCCTGCACCCCGAGGAAGGCGTGCCGGTGGTGGAGATCGTGTTCACCCGCCTGCATGCGGGCGGCAAGTTCGACAAGGGCTCGGGCGGGGCCTACAGCTTCTCCGGCGGCCTGCATGGCGTGGGCGTGTCGGTGACCAATGCCCTGGCCACGCGCCTGGAGGTGACGGTCTGGCGCGACAAGCAGGTGGCCGCCCTGGCCTTTGCCCATGGCGATGTGGTGGAGCCCGTGAGCGCCCGCGCGGCCGCCAGCGGCGACCGCAAGCAGGGCACGACGGTGCGGGTCTGGCCCGATGCCAAGTACTTCGAGAGCGCCGAGCTGCCCAAGCACGAGCTGGTGCATCTGCTGCGCTCCAAGGCGGTGCTGATGCCCGGCGTCATCGTGACGCTGAAGAACGAGAAGACCGGTGAGCTGCAGACCTGGTCCTACAAGGGCGGCCTGCGCGACTACCTGATGCAGACCCTGGCGACCGACCCCCTGATCCCGCTGATCGAGGGCGAGCAGTACGCCAGCAGCCAGGAAAGCGAGAACTTCGCCGAGGGCGAGGGCGCGGCCTGGGCCCTGGCCTTCACCGAAGAAGGCGCAGTGATGCGCGAGAGCTATGTGAACCTGATCCCCACGGTGGCCGGCGGCACGCATGAGTCCGGCCTCAAGGACGGTCTGTTCGGCGCGCTCAAGGGCTTTATCGAGCTGCACTCCCTGCTGCCCAAGGGCGTGAAGCTGATGCCCGACGATGTGTTCTCGCGCGCCAGCTTCGTGCTCTCGGCCAAGGTGCTGGACCCGCAGTTCCAGGGCCAGACCAAGGAGCGCCTGAACAGCCGCGACGCGCTGCGCCTGGTCTCCAGCTTCGTCAAGCCGCAGCTGGAGCTGTGGCTGAACCAGCATGTGGAGTTCGGCAAGAAGCTGGCCGAGCTGGCCATCAAGCAGGCCCAGAGCCGCCAGCGCGCCGCCCAGAAGGTGGAAAAGCGCAAGGGCTCGGGTGTGGCCGTGCTGCCCGGCAAGCTGACCGACTGCGAGAGCCGCGACATCCTGCACAACGAGATCTTCCTGGTGGAGGGTGACTCCGCCGGCGGCAGCGCCAAGATGGGCCGCAACAAGGAAACCCAGGCCGTGCTGCCCTTGCGCGGCAAGGTGCTCAATGCCTGGGAGGTGGAGCGCGATCTGCTGTTCAAGAACAACGAGATCCACGACATCTCGGTGGCCATCGGCGTGGATCCGCACGGCCCGAACGACAGCCCCGACCTCAGCGGCCTGCGCTACGGCAAGATCTGCATCCTCTCGGACGCGGACGTGGACGGCTCCCACATCCAGGTGCTGCTGCTCACGCTCTTCTTCCGCCATTTCCCCAAGCTGGTCGAGGCCGGTCACATCTTCGTGGCCCGCCCGCCGCTGTACCGGGTGGATGCGCCGGCCCGTGGCAAGAAGCCGCCGGTCAAGCTCTATGCCCTGGACGAGGGCGAGCTGACCGCCACGCTGGACAAGCTGCGCAAGGAAGGCGCGCGCGATGGCTCATGGACCATCAGCCGCTTCAAGGGCCTGGGCGAGATGAGCGCCGAGCAGCTCTGGGACACCACGCTCAACCCCGAGACCCGCCGCCTTTCCCCGGTGCGCTACGGCCTGCTGGACTTCGGCCAGACCGTGGAAGCCATCAACAAGCTGATGGGCAAGGGTGAAGCCGCCTCGCGCCGCGAGCTGATGGAGATCCACGGCGACGCGGTGGAAATCGATATCTAAGCCCCAGGCCGGCCCCGCGATGAAGACCGTCTACAACCAGCACCACGCCGGCCACGCCGCCACCCACGAGTTCTTCCGCGGGCGTCTGGTGCCGGCCTTCGAGATTCCGGCGCGGGCCGACTATGTGCTCAAGGCCGTGCAGGAGGCGGCCCTGGGCGAGGTGCTGGCGCCGGTGGACCATGGGCTGGCGCCGCTGGAGCGCGTGCACGCGCCGGCCTATCTGCGCTTTCTGCGTGGGGCCTACGCCGAATGGCGTGCCCTGGGCGGGGAGGGCGATGCTTTCCCGGCCGTCTGGCCGGTGCGCAGCCTGCGCGCGGATGTGGAGCCGCAGAGCTTTGCCTCCCGCATGGGCCTGTATTCCATGGACAGCGGCACGCCGCTGACCGCGGGCGCCTGGGAGGCCGCCTACTGGGGCGCCCAGGCCACACTCAGTGGCCTGGACCTGGCCTTGGGGGATGAGCGCCGCGCCTATGTGCTGACCCGCCCGCCGGGCCACCATGCGGGGGCCGATTTCTTTGGCGGCTACTGCTTCATCAACAATGCGGCGGTCGCGGCCGAGGCCGCGCGCGACACGGGCCTGCAGCGCGTGGCCATCCTGGACGTGGACTATCACCACGGCAATGGCACGCAGGCCATCTTCTACGAGCGCGCGGATGTGTTCTACGCCAGCCTGCATGGCGATCCGCAGACCGAGTACCCCTTCTTCCTGGGCCATGCGGACGAGCGCGGCGCCGGCCCCGGTCTGGGCTTTAATGCCAACGAGCCCCTGCCGGCGGGCAGCTCCAACGAGGCCTGGTTCGCGGCCCTGGAGCGCCTGCTGGGCCAGTTGCAGGCCTTTGCGCCCGAGCTGCTGATCGTCTCCCTGGGGGTGGACACCTATGGCGGCGACCCGATCTCGCACTTCAAGCTGGACCGGCCCGAGTTCGCCGCCCTGGGCGAGCGCCTGGCGGCCTTTGGCGCGCCGCGCACCCTCTTTCTGCAGGAAGGCGGCTATGCCACCGAGGCCATAGGCCTGAATGTGGTGGCGGTGCTGCAGGGCTTTGAGCGCGGCCTCGAGCAGGCACGGAGCCGCTGATGCCCGCGCCGCGCGTGATCCTGCGTCCCACCATGCTCTCGGACCTGGACTTTGTGGTCTCGGTCGAGCAGGACGCGGCCAACGCGCCCTTCATCACCGCCTGGGAGCGCACACAGCACGAGGGCGCGATCCGCTTCCCGGACTCGCGCCACTTCATCATTGAAGGCGCTGAAGGGGCGGCCCTGGGCTTTGTGATCCTGCAGGGCTGCCGCAGCCCGCACCGCTCGGTGGAGCTCAAGCGCATCGTGCTGGGCCCGCGCGGCCAGGGTCTGGGCTTGGGGCGCGACTGCGTGCGCCAGCTCAAGAAACTGGCCTTCACCCAACTGGGCGCGCACCGCTTCTGGCTGGATGTGAAGGCGCTCAACACCCGAGCCCAGCACCTCTACCAGAGCGAGGGCTTTGTGGAGGAGGGCCGCCTGCGCGAGAGCGTGCGCGTGGCCGGCGCCGATGGCTACGACAGCCTGATCGTGATGTCCATGCTGGACCGCGAGTACCAGGCCCGCCTGGCCCTGGGGCAGGAGGTGACGTGAGGATTTGCGCGCTCCTTCCCCTGCTGGCGAGCGGGCTGGCCCTGGCCGGGGCGGCGCGCGCCGAGCTCTGGGGCTATGTGGATGGCGCCGGCGTGGCTCATGTGGCTGCGCGCCCGCTCAACAGCCGCTACAGCCTGGTGCTGGGCACGCCCTCGGCCGAGCAGGGCCGGGTGCCCGGCAAGCAGGACGGCAGCCAGGGCCTGCTGACCTGGCTGGAGTTCGCGCCCGAGGTCAAGAGCGTGCAGCCCTGGTTGCGCGAGGCCGCGCGCCGGCATGGCGTGGACATGGAGCTGCTCAAGGCCATCATCACGGTGGAGAGCGGCTTCAAGGCCGATGCCGTGTCGCCGCGTGGCGCCGTGGGCCTGATGCAGATCATGGCCCCGGCCGAGCAGGCTGCGCGCCTGCTCGATCCGCGCGCCAATGTGCATGCCGGCGCGGCCCAGCTGGCGCGTCTGATCAAACGTTTTGGCCGCATCGATGTGGCCCTGGCGGCCTGGAATGCCGGTGAGGGCAGGGTGGCCCGCCATGGCGGTCAGATGCCGCCCATCCCCGAGACCCAGGCCCATGTGCACCTGGTGCTGGAGCTGTACTGGGCCCTGCTGCAGCGCAGCCTGCCGGCCCAGGCACGCCAGCTGAGAATTCATAGCAGTTGATCTTTCATGAGCGATTCCAACACTCTGGACCTGTTTGCCCCCAACCCGGCCGAGGAGCCGGGCGACGCCCTGACCCTGGCGCACTACGCCCAGCAGGCCTATCTCGAGTACGCGCTCTCGGTGGTCAAGGGCCGGGCCCTGCCCGATGTCTGCGACGGCCAGAAGCCGGTGCAGCGCCGCATCCTCTACGCCATGGAGCGCATGGGCCTGACCTGGAGCGGCGCCTCGGGCGCCAAGCCGGTCAAGGGCGCGCGCGTGGTGGGCGATGTGCTGGGCCGCTTCCACCCGCATGGCGACCAGTCGGTGTACGACGCCCTGGTGCGCATGGCCCAGGACTTCAGCCAGCGCTATCCGCTGATCGATGGCCAGGGCAATTTCGGCAGCCGCGACGGCGACGGCGCCGCGGCCATGCGTTACACCGAAGCCCGCCTCGCTCCCATCGCTCGCCTGCTGCTGGACGAGATCGACGAGGGCACGGTGGACCTGGTGCCCAACTATGACGGCTCCACCCAGGAGCCGCGCCAGCTGCCGGCGCGCCTGCCCTTTGTGCTGCTCAACGGCGCCTCGGGCATTGCCGTGGGCCTGGCCACCGAGGTGCCCAGCCACAATCTGCGCGAGGTGGCGGCCGCGGCCGTGGCCCTGCTGAAGAACGAGAAGCTCACGGATGATGAGCTCTACACCCTGCTGCCCGGCCCCGACTTCCCCGGTGGCGGCCAGCTGATCAGCAGCGCCGAGGACATCCGCTCGGCCTACGCCAGTGGTCGGGGCAGCCTCAAGCTGCGCGCGCGCTGGAAGATCGAGGACCTGGCGCGCGGCCAGTGGCAACTGGTGGTGACCGAGCTGCCGCACGGCACCAGCTCGCAGAAGGTGCTGGAGGAGATTGAGGAGCTCTCCAACCCCAAGGTCAAGACCGGCAAGAAGGCCCTGAGCCAGGAACAGCTGCAGCTCAAGGCCAGCGTTTTGTCCGTGCTGGACGGGGTGCGCGACGAGTCCAGCAAGGACGCGCCGGTGCGCCTGGTCTTCGAGCCCAAGAGCCGCACGGTGGAGCAGCAGGAGTTGATCACCACCCTGCTGGCCCACACCAGCCTGGAGACCTCGGCCTCGGTCAACCTGACCATGATTGGCGCCGACGGCCGGCCCACGCAGAAGAATCTGCGCCAGATCCTCAGCGAGTGGCTGGGCTACCGCCTGGCCACGGTGCAGCGCCGCACCCAGCACCGCCTCACCAAGGTGCTGGACCGCATCCATGTGCTCGAAGGCCGCCAGCTGGTGCTGCTGAACATCGACGAGGTGATCCGCATCATCCGCAACAGCGACGAGCCCAAGGCCGCCCTGATCGAGCGCTTCAAGCTCAGTGATCGCCAGGCCGAAGACATCCTGGAGATCCGCCTGCGTCAGCTGGCGCGTCTGGAAGCCATCAAGATCGAGCAGGAGCTGGCCCAGCTGCGCGAGGAGCAGGCCAAGCTGGAGGACATCCTGGACAACCCCGGCGTGCTCAAGCGCACCGTGGTCAAGGAGATCGAGGCCGATACCAAGGCCTATGGCGACGAGCGTCGCACCCTGATCCAGGAAGAGAAGAAGGCCGTGGCCGAGATCAAGGTGGTGGATGAACCCGTCACCGTGGTTGTCAGCTTGAAGGGCTGGGTGCGCGCGCTCAAGGGCCATGAGATCGATCCGGCCGCGCTCAGCTTCAAGAGCGGCGACCAGCTTTACGGCACCTTCCCCTGCCGCAGCGTGGATCCGCTGATCGTCTTCGGCAGCAATGGCCGGGTCTACTCGGTGCCCGTCGCGGCCCTGCCGGGCGGGCGCGGCGATGGCCAGCCCATCACCACGCTGATCGAGCTGGAGAGCGGCACCCAGATCGCCCATTACTACGCCGCCAGCGCCAGCCAGCGTCTGGTACTGGCCGGTACCGGCGGCTTCGGCCTGATCGCCCAGGTGGGCGATCTGGTGGGTCGCCAGAAGGCCGGCAAGACCTTCCTGAGCCTGGAGGGCGAGGAAAAGCCCTTGCCGCCCAGCGCGGTGCCCGAGGGGCTGGGTCAGCAGCTGGCCTGCCTGTCCCTGCAGGGGCGCTTGCTGACCTTCGCGCTGGATGAGCTCAAGCACCAGCCCAAGGGCGGCCGCGGACTGACCCTGATGGATCTGGAGCCCAAGGACGCCCTGCTGAGCGTGGCCGCCTACACCCAGCTGCTCCAGGTGCTGGGCAGCGGCCGCGGCGGCAAGCCCAAGGAGGACGTGCTCAAGGGGGCAGGTCTTGCCAGCTACGCCGGCAAGCGTGCCCGCAAGGGCAAGCCCGTGGAAGGCATGCAGAAGGTGCTGCGGGTGCTGGCGGGCTGAGCGCCTGAATCGCAGCGCCGGCGCGGCTGACGCGTCTTCCCCGCAGGGCGGCCCATGTGGCCGCCTTACTTTTGTGCGCACTTGTTGGGATTTGGTGCGTTTTCGCCCATTTCGGGGAATGTCCTTACATGCGGTGACAAGAAAGCTGCTAATAGCCCCTAACCTGAAGGCGTAAAGCGAGAACTAATGCTCACGCTGCGCTGCACAATCGGGCCTGTCTTCCTGTCATAACCCGTTCATCTGGGAGTTTCTGATGCAGTTGAAATCTCTGGCGGCGGCTTCGCTGGTGGCTTTGGCCTCCTTCGGCGCTCATGCTGTCTCTTTCTCCGACACGGCCACGAATTGGGGCGCTCACGATCTGCTTGAGACCAGCGGTCTGACTTTCGTGAACGCTGACACGGCCTTTTTCAGCAAGTTCAGTTTCACGCTGGACGCCAAGTCCTTTGTTTCCAGCTCGGTCAGCGCGCTGAACATCGGTACGGGCTCCTACAGCCTGTTCAAGGCAGATGGCACTGAAACCGGCTACAGCTGGACCTACGGCGCGGCCAAGGGCGCTGATCATCTGGTGACCCTGGATGCTGGTGGGTACTACTTCTCCCTGGTTGGTCGTACGGCTGCCAACAGCGGCGTCTACACCCTGAGCTCCGCCGCCACCGCCGTGCCGGTGCCGGAACCCGAAACCTACGCCATGCTGCTCGCCGGCCTGGGTGTGGTGGGTTTTGTGGCCCGTCGCCGCAAGGAACAGGCCTGAGCCCGCGGAGCTTGCAGCGCCCGCCCGGGCGCTGCTGAAGCGCCAAACAAAACGGACCCGCGAGGGTCCGTTTTTCTTTGTGGGGTGGGCTTGGCCTCAGGGCCGGCTCAGCGCCCTGGCGCAATCGGCCACCAGGGCCGGGCCCTTGTAGATCAGGCCGGTGTAGATCTGCACGAGGTCGGCGCCGGCCGCGATCTTGGCGCGGGCATCTTTGCCGCTGAGCACGCCGCCCACGCCGATGATGGGGTAGTTGGAGCCCAGGGCCGCGCGCAGCAGGCGGATCACGCGGTTGCTGGCTTCGAAGACCGGGCGGCCCGAGAGCCCGCCGGTCTCGCCCGCATGCGGTAGGCCCTGGACCGCCTCGCGTGCGATGGTGGTGTTGGTGGCGATCACGCCATCGATGCCGTTCTTCTGCAGGGTCTGGGCGATCACGGCCACTTGGTCCTCGTCCAGGTCCGGCGCGATCTTCACGAACATGGGCACCTGGCGGCCGCTGGCCTGCTGCAGTTCCAGCTTGCGGGTCTGCAGGCGGGAGAGCAGGGCGTCCAGGGCCTCGTCGCTCTGCAGGGCGCGCAGATTCTTGGTATTGGGGCTGGAGATATTGACCGTGATGTAGTCGGCGTGGGGGAATACGCCCTCCAGGCCGATCAGATAGTCGTCCACCGCGTTCTCGATGGGCGTGGCGGCGTTCTTGCCGATGTTCAGGCCCAGCAGGCCCCCGGCAGCGCGGAAGGAGCGGGCGCGCTGCACATTGGCGATGAATTGGCCTAAGCCCTCGTTGTTGAAGCCCAGGCGGTTGATCAGAGCCTCTTTCTCGGGGATGCGGAACATGCGCGGCTTGTCATTGCCGGGCTGGCCCTTGGGCGTGACCGTGCCCACCTCGATGAAGCCGAAACCCATGGCGCCCAGACCGTCGATGCAGCGGCCGTTCTTGTCCAGACCGGCGGCCAGGCCGATGCGGTTGGGAAAGCGCAGGCCCGCCACCGTCACCGGGTCGGCGATGCGGGTCTGGGCCCACAGACACTGGGCCGGCGTGTTCTGCAGCCGGGCGATGGCGCCCAGGGTCAGCTCATGCGCATGCTCGGGGTCCAGGCCGAAGAGAAAGGGACGGGTGAGGGCGTAGGGAACGAGAGACATGGGGCGGGATTGTCGCATCGGCTGCCACGAGGCCGGCATGCCGCGACCGCGCCCGCGGCGAAAGCGGCCGATAATCCTGCCGGTTCCCCCGTGAGGCATTCGATGAAACCCCTGGACGATCCCCAACACGACCGTGAAGTTGGCTCCCGCGATGCCACGCGCGACACCACCCGCACCGACGACACCCGCATCGGCGCGGTGCGCCCCCTGATCTCGCCAGCCTTGTTGCTGGACGAGTTGCCGGTCTCTGAGGCGGCTCTGGAGCTGGTGGAGCGCTCGCGCCGCGAGATCGGTGATGTGCTGCATGGCCGCGATGACCGTCTGCTGGTGGTGGTGGGGCCCTGCTCCATCCACGACCACGACCAGGCCATGGACTACGCCCGCCTGCTCAAGAAGATGCGCGACGAACTGCAGCAGGACTTGCTGATCGTGATGCGCGTGTACTTCGAGAAGCCGCGCACCACGGTGGGCTGGAAGGGCTATATCAACGACCCGCGCCTGGATGGCAGCTTTCACATGAACGAGGGCCTGCGCTTGGCGCGCCAGCTGCTGCTGGACGTGACGGCCCTGGGCCTGCCCGCCGGCACCGAGTTCCTGGACCTGCTCTCACCCCAGTACATCTCGGACCTGATCGCCTGGGGCGCCATCGGCGCGCGCACCACCGAAAGCCAGAGCCACCGCCAGCTGGCCTCCGGCCTGTCCTGCCCCGTGGGCTTCAAGAACGGCACGGACGGCGGCATCAAGGTGGCCTCCGACGCCGTGCTCGCCGCCCAGGCCAGCCATGCCTTCATGGGCATGACCAAGATGGGCGCGGCCGCCATCTTCGAGACTCGCGGCAACCAGGACTGCCACATCATCCTGCGCGGCGGCAAGGCGCCCAACTACGACGCTGCCAGCGTGCAGGCCGCCTGCGAGGCGCTCAAGGCCTCGGGCCTGCGCGAGCAGGTGATGATCGACTTCTCCCATGCCAACAGCAGCAAGAAGTACGAGCGCCAGATCGAGGTGGGCCGCGATGTGGCGGCCCAGATGGCGGGTGGTGAGCACCGCATCACGGGCGTGATGATCGAAAGCCATCTGCAGCCCGGTCGCCAGGACCTGCTGGACGGTCAGACCCGCGCCGATCTCAAGCCCGGCGTCTCCATCACCGATGCCTGCCTGGGCTGGGCCCAGACCGAGCCCCTGCTGCAGGAGCTGGCTGCCGCCGTGCGAGAGCGCCGCAAGATTTCCTGAACCCCTGATCATCATGACCCAAGACGAACTCAAGACCCTGGTTGGCCAGGCCGCCCTGCAGTATGTGAAGCCCGACAGCATCGTTGGCGTGGGCACCGGTTCCACGGTGGACAAATTCATCGACGCCCTGGCCGCCAGCGGCATCCCGCTCAAGGGCGCGGTCTCCAGCTCGGTGCGCTCCACCGAACGCATGAGCAAGCTGGGCATCCGCATTCTGGAGGCCAGCGAGGTGGAGTCCCTGCCGGTCTATATCGACGGCGCCGACGAGATCGATCACGCCGGCCATATGGTCAAGGGGGGCGGCGCAGCGCTCACGCGCGAGAAGATCGTGGCCGACTTGGCCGAGCGCTTCATCTGCATCGCCGACGAGAGCAAGCTGGTCGACACCCTGGGCGCCTTCCCGCTGCCCATCGAGGTGATTCCCATGGCCGCGGCCCCGGTGGCGCGGCGCCTGAAGGCGCGCTTCGGCGGCGAGGCCACGCTGCGCGCCGGCTGCGTGACCGACAACGCCGCCCACATCCTGGATGTGCGCGGCTTGGCCATCAAGGATCCGGCCGGCTTCGAGGCCGAGGTCTCGCAATGGCCGGGCGTGATCACCGTGGGCGTGTTCGCCCGCAACAAGGCCGCGGTCTGCCTGCTGGGCACCGCGGCCGGGGTCAAGACGCTGAGCTTCTGAGAAGGCCTGCGCGCTCAGGGTCGGGTCCTTGCGGACCCGGCCCGGCGCAGAGCCGGTAGACGCACACGGCGCCGGCCCGGCGGGCGGGCTGTTCCTTCAGGCGTTCGGGCGCCGCGGCGGCGTCCTCG
>NZ_JBKCLH010000215.1:0-7077 GCF_046300915.1 Roseateles sp.
TCAGCAGGGCCAAGGCGCCCAGCGCCTCCAGCAACAGTACTCCCATGATGTCGTTGCGCTCCTTGTTTGGCCTGCTGGCGGCCGCGATTCTAGGAGGCCTGCTGGCCGCCTGCAGCAGCACCGTACCCCGGCCGCCCGACAGCCGGCCAAACAAGGAGCGCAAAGACATCATGGGATTACTGTTGCTGGAGGCGCTGGGCGCCTTGGCCCTGCTGATTTTCATTGTCTGGTGGACGATGTTCTCGGGTCGCAAGGGGGGCGAGCGCCCCCGTGACGAAGATCAGGAGCCTAGGCCTTAGGCTCGGTCGGCGCCTCGGGACGAGGCGGCAGGAAGAAGCGGCGCGGGTTCTCGCGCAGGCGGCGCCAGATGGCGGCGCGCAGGCGGTCGCGCTCGGCCAGTTTGAGGCCGCGCGACTGCAGGGCCACCTTGAAGGCCAGCAGAAAGCTCACCGAGAGATTGAGCAGGCCGGTGAAGGGGATGGCGGCCACACACCACCAGAACTCCGGCCGGCGCAGCACCTCCCAGCCCAGGGCGCCTGCGGCGGCCGCGATCTGGCCGGTGGACAGGGTGACGTGGCGCACCTCCAGGGGCAGGGCGAAAAAGCCCAGCAGGGCCGGCACCAGACCCAGCATCAGGCCCAGGGACACATTGGCCGCCAGGCCCGAGATATTGCCGCGCCACCACTGGGCCCAGCGCTGGGCCCGCTGTGCCCCGAGGCGCGCCACGATGCGCGGGTTCCAGGCGATGGCGGCATCCAGGCGGTGAAAGACAAACCAGTTCTCCACCCAGCCCGCGATCAGGCTGGAGGCAAAGAGCAGCACGCCGGTGAAGGCGGCAAACAGCAGGGTGGGGCCCAGCAGGGTCATGGAGTGCAGCACGTACTCGGCCTGCTGCGGGCCCACCAGGGTCTGGCCAAACAGCAGGGCACACAGCAGCTGCACCGCCAGTACCACGGGGGCCACCACGGCCAGATTGCCCACGATGCCCGCCATCTGCGAGCGCAGCAGATGGGCCACCTCGTCCACGAAGTCCTCGCGGCCGGGCTCGTCGGCCACATGGTCCAGCTTGGCGGCCATGGCCGGCGCCGTCATGGCGGGCTGCTTGGTGGCCACGGTCCAGTGCAGCAGCTGGATGAGCACAAAGCTCAGGGCGTAGTTGGCTCCGGCCCAGAAGCCGGCCCAGAAGGCGCCCAGGGACAGCGCCATGACCGCGAACTTGACGAAGGTGGTGCCCGCGATCACCAGGCCGCCGCCGGCGGCGCGGCGCAGCATGTCGCGGTACTCGGCGGCATTGCGGGTGATGTAGTGCTCGCCGGTCTCGGCGCTGCGCTCGGCCACCTTGCGCGCCAGCAGCGAGTAGTGGCGGGCAAACAGGGTGCGCAGGCTGCGCCGGGCCTGGACCACGTCCACCAGGCTGCTGGTCAGGCGCAGCAGCTCACGCTGGGGCTGTTCGGAGACCAGGCAGTCCAGCAGCATCTCGATGCGGCGCAGCCGCTCCAGCAGCTGCTCCACCTCGAACATGATGTCCACCGAGACGCCGAATTCCTCCAGATGGCGCGGCACGCTCTCGGCCGCGAGCCGGCAGTGGTCCAGCAGGGCGCGCAGATAGCGCAGGGCGGGCGCCAGGGCCTCGGGATCGTCGGCCAGCAGGGCCTCGCCGAAGCGCTCGGTGGCGCCGGGCAGCTGGGCAAAGGGTTGCGGAGCACCCAGCAAGCCTTCCTCCATGCGCAGGCGCAGCGGGCCCGAGAGGCCGGCGGCATGTACGGCACCGGTCAGCATGGTCAGGCCGCTGAGCATGGGCCGGCGCCAGATGCCGGTGCCAGGCAGGGCCTGGTCAAAGAGGGTGCCCAGGCGAGCCAGCAGGGCCTCGTCCATGGCGTTCAGCCAGGCGGCGTCCTGCGGGTCGGGGAAGAGCAGGTCAAAGAGCTCTCCGAGCTCGCGCGTGTCCACGGTGTCGGGCAGCAGGCGCAGGCGCAGGCGGTGCAGGGCCTCGCTCCACAAGGCCATGCGGGGCGCAAAGCCCACGTCGGCAAACAGGCCCTCGGCCCGCATGTCCTGCCAGACCGAACCCAGCACCGCGGCAAAACGCGTCGCGGCCTCGGGGTTGCGCTCCAGCATATTGAGCAGATGCGTCAGGCGCAGCAGGGGCAGGGGGCGGGCGCCCTCGGCGGGCGTCTCGTCAGCCTCGCGGGCGGCCGGGTGGCGCAGCCACTCCAGCAGGCGCACCAGCCAGAGATTGCGGGCGGCCAGTTCGGCGCGGGGATCGGCGGCGTTGAGCAGGGCGGTGAGGTCCCAGCTGCCGCCGCTGTTGCGGTCGCGGGCCGCTGCGCGCATCAGTGCAGCAGGCCCGGCTCGGCCAGGGCGAACTCGGGCACCGGGGCGTAGAAGACCTCGGCCTCTTCGGTCACGCAAAGGAAGCGGCCGCTCATGCTGCCCTGGGGCGTGGCGATCTGGGCCCAGGAGCTGTACTGGAAGCTCTCGCCGGGCTGCAGAAAGGGCTGATGGCCCACGACGGCCAGGCCCTGCACCTGCTGGACCTGACCGCGGGCGTCCGTGATGGTCCAGTGCCTGGCGATCAGCTGGGCGGCGACATCGCCGATGTTCTCGATGGTGATCTTGTAGCTGTAGGCAAACAGTCCATGTTCCGGATCGGTCTGCTCCGGCAGGGCTTGCACCACGGCACTGCAACGGAATTGCGCTTGAGCCATGCGGCATTCTAGGGTCAGGCCCGCTATGCTGGCCGCCGCAGCCACCATGCCCCCGAAGACCGCGGGGCCGCCCCCAGGAGAGGAAGCCCATCATGTCCGAGCCCCAGCTCTTCCTGCCCCATGACGGGCGCCCGCGCTGCCGCTGGTGCGCCGCGGGGGCGGACTGGCCGCCCTATCTGCACTATCACGACACGGAATGGGGCTTTCCGGTGGCCGATGAGCGGCGCCTGTTCGAGAAGCTGAGCCTGGAGGGTTTCCAGTCCGGCCTGTCCTGGCGCACCATCCTGGCCAAGCGCGAGGCCTTTCGAGCCGGCTTCGCCCAGTTCGAGATCGACGCGGTGGCCGCCTTTGGCCCGGCCGATGTGCAGTGCCTGCTGCAGGACGCCGGCATCGTGCGCCATCGCGGCAAGATCGAGGCCGTGATCCACAACGCCCGCTGTGCCCAGCGTCTGCGGCAGGAGCAGGGCTCGCTGGCGGCCTATATCTGGTCCTTCGAGCCCCGGCCCGAGGCCGAGGCTGCGCACCGCGACCAGACCGAGTCGCCCGCCTCGCAGGCCTTGTCCAAGGACTTGAAGAAGCGCGGCTGGAAGTTTGTGGGGCCCACCACCATGCACGCCTTTCTGCAGTCCATGGGCCTGATCAATGACCATGCCGCGGGCTGTGTGATCCGCGAGGAGGTGGCGCGGCGCCGCCAGGCCTTCCAGGCGCCCGGATCGCCGGGCTGTACCGCTTCCTAGGGTCTGCACGTGGGCGGCCTTGGCGCTTGCGGCCGCTATGCTTGCCCCATGGTCTTGCTCAGTCGCTTGCTGCCTCGCTGGTCCATGCTGCTGGCCCTGTGCCTGTATCTGTCGGTGGCAGCGGCCCAGCCCCTGCGCAGCATTGCGCAGTCGGGTGCGCCAGTGAAGTACGCGGCCCCCGGCGAGGCTCGCGCCGGCCTGTGCCGCGAGGCCGCCCAGGCCCTGACGCAGTTCGACCCCCGCCTGCAGATTGCGGGCCTGGAGCGAGAGGCCTCGCTGCGGCGCATCGAGCGCATGCTGGAGCAGGACGAGATCGACGTCTTCCTGTGTTTGCTGGACACCCCCGAGCGCCGCGCTCGCTTTGACTTCCTGAGCGTGCCCATTTATCGCGTGCGCCATGTGCTGGTGCAGCGCCGGGAGGATGAGCGCCGGATCGAGAGCTATCAACAGCTGGCCCAGCACAGCCGCGGCCTACCGGTGCTGGTGGCTCAGGGCTCGGCCCTGGCGCGGCAGCTGGATCGCCAGGGCGTGCGCTACAGCGATGCGCCCGGCAATGACATCGTCGCCCTGCGCATGCTGCTGGCCGGGCGCGGCGATGCGGTTTATGGGCAAGACATGACCCTGGCACCCTTGCTGCGCCTGCCCGAGTTCGAGGGGCGGCTGCGCCTGGGCGAGGTAGCGCTGGCCGAGGAACGGCACTACCTGGCTCTCAGCCGGCGGCTCCCCGGGGCCACGCGCCAGCACCTGGAAACCGCCCTGGCGACCCTGGAGCGCCAGGGCACGCTGCGCGAGCTGGCCGAGCGCTACCGCCGGCCCTGAGGCGCCGGGCGCGGGGCCGACTCAATAGAATCCGGCCACTCCCACCTCTCCAGCTTGACCGAGCTAGCGCGCGCAATGAGCACCACCTATCGCATCGCCCCCAGCATCCTGTCCGCCGACTTCGCCCGCCTGGGCGAGGAGGTCCGCCATGTGCTGGCGGCCGGGGCCGACTGGATCCACTTTGACGTGATGGACAACCATTACGTGCCCAATCTGACCTTCGGACCCATGGTCTGCGAGGCGCTGCGCAAGCATGCCGTCAAGCCGGATGGCACGCCCGCGCCCATCGATGTGCATCTGATGGTCCAGCCCGTGGACGCCTTGGCCCAGGCCTTCTGCCGCGCGGGTGCCGATCTGGTGAGCTTCCACCCCGAGGCCAGCGCCCATGTGGACCGCACCCTGCAGCTGATCAAGGCCGAGGGCAAGCAGGCCGGCCTGGTGTTCAACCCGGCCAGCTCCCTGGAGGTGCTGGAATGGGTGATCGACAAGGTGGATCTGGTCCTGATCATGAGCGTGAACCCCGGCTTCGGTGGTCAGAGCTTCATTCCCAGCGCGCTGCGCAAGCTGGAGGCGGCGCGCAAGATCATCGACAAGAGCGGCCGTGATATTCGCCTGGAGATCGACGGCGGGGTCAAGGTCGACAATATCCGCCAGATCGCCGACGCGGGCGCCGATACCTTTGTGGCCGGCTCCGCCATCTTCGGCAAGCCCGACTACAAGGCGGTGATCGATGCCATGCGGGCCGAGCTGGCGCGCTGAGCCCGAGGCCCGGGGCCGGGGTGAGGCCCCTTTTCCTGGGACAGGCGCCGGCCTGCGCGATGGGGCCGGCTTGCCTATGATGTGGTCGACATGAATACCCGCCCTTCAAGCCCGGCTCTGCTCCTGGTCTGCACCGCCAATATCTGCCGCTCGCCCATGGCGGAAGCCGTGATCAAGGCCCAGGGGCTGTTCGCCCAGGTCGAATCGGCCGGTCTGCATGCCGGCCCGCGCGGTGAGCCCGTTGATGCCCGTGCCCTGCGGGCCCTGGGCAAGCGCGGCTATGAGCTGGGGCGGCGCTGGCGGTCCCGCCCCGTGGCGCTGGAGCGGCTGGAGCTGTTCGATCTGGTGCTGGTCATGGAGCTGGAGCATCTGCAATGGCTGCGCGAGCGTGCGCCTGCCCATCTGCATGAGCGCCTGCAGCTCTTCATGGACTTTGTGCCCGGGCGCCGGGGCCAGGAGTTGCCGGACCCCTACTACGGCAGCGAGCAGGGCTTCGAGAATGTGCTGGACTTGGTGGAGCAGGGCGCGGCCGGACTGCGTCAGGCCCTGGAGCGCGGACTGTTGCAGCCAGCCTGAATCGGGGTCCTTGCGGTGACGCAATCCGGCGCCAGGGCTTAAGCTGCGCGCATGCAGATCCGCAGCAAGCTCGCGCTTCATTTGGCGACCCTGCTGGCGCTGGTGTCCCTGCTGCTGGCGGCGCTCTACACCTTGGTGCATGCCTGCCAGCTCCGGGAACAGCGGCAGCTGGAGGGCTTGCGCCTGCACACCCTGGCGGCAGAACTGCCCTTCAGTGCCGACGCGCTGGGCCGCATGGCGCGGCTGTATGTCTACAGCGGCGATGTGCGTTATCTGCGCTTCTACGAGGAGCTGCTGGACATTCTGGAGGGGCGCCGCGAGCTGCCGACGGGCTACGGCCCGGGCTACTGGAATCTGCGCGAGGCCGGAGCACCCGTGGCCACGCCCGGCGTCGGCGAGGCCCATTCCTTGCTGGCGCGCCTGCGCGCGGCGGGGGCCAGCGAGCAGGAGCTGGCCGAATACGAAGCGCTGCTGCGTCGACTGATGGGCCTGGTGGGCATGGAACGCCAGGCCATGAATCTGGCCGGCGAGGCCTGGACGGCCGGCTTGGCGCGTCGGCCGGCCGTGTTTGGCGAGGCCTATCTGCGCGAACGCGCGGCCCTGGTCACCCCCTTGCAGCGCCTGCAGCAGCAATTGCAGGAGCGCCTGGTGCACGCGCAGCGCGAGTCCCATCTCCAGGTGCGCCGCTCGGCCTGGGTGGCGGGTGCGGTAGCGCTGCTGCTGGTGCTGCATGCCTTATGGGCTGCCTGGCGCTTTGACAGCTCGGTGCGCCGGCCTCTGGCCGTGCTGCGGCAATGGGGCGCCGCCGTGCGCGCCGGGCGGCTGGACAGCCGCACCCGGCTGGACAGCGCCGATGAATTTGGCGAGCTCTCCTCCGTGATCGACGAGATGACGGCCTCGGTGGAGCGCAGCCTGGCCGAGCTGCGCGAGGAGGTGCAGCGCCGCAAGCGCGCGGAGGAGGCCGTCCAGCACCTGGCCAATCACGATGCGCTCACGGGACTGCCCTCGCTGCGCCTGCTGCATGACCGGCTGGACCGTGCCCTGGCCCGGGCCGAGCGTCAGCAGGAGCAGCTGGCGCTGATCTTCATCGATCTCAACGGCTTCAAGCCGGTGAATGACCGCTACGGTCACGAGGCGGGCGATATGGTGCTCAAGGTGGTGGCGCAGCGCCTGGCCGGTGCGCTGCGCGATTCGGACACCGTGGGTCGTGTGGGCGGGGACGAGTTCGTGGCCGTGCTGGTGGATGTGGCCGGGCGCGAGGCGGCCGAACTGGTGCGGGCCAAGCTGGAGGCCCTGGTGGCCCAGCCCGTCTACCTGCCGGGTGCGCAGCTGGCGGTGCAGGTCAGCGCCGCCATGGGCCTGGCCCTGTAGCCCGCGCCGGCGGCGTCGCGCGCCGTCTCGGGATACAGGGCCAGGCCGACATGGAGATGTACGCGCGCAAGGCGCAGTACAAGCGCGCCAACGGCGAGCCCCTGGGG
>NZ_JBKCLH010000216.1:0-25321 GCF_046300915.1 Roseateles sp.
GGCGGTGTGCCCATCTTGGTGGACGGGGTCTGCGTGGGGGCGGTGGGTGTGAGCGGCGTGAAGTCCAGCGAGGACGCCCAGATCGCCCGCGCCGGCATTGCGGCGCTGGCCTGATCTTTCTGCCGAGGCTGCGGCGCGAAGGCCGGTAGGCCGCTTGTGCCGCGCCTTCGCCGGTCGAGATGGCCGCGAGGGCAGGGCTGATCGCCCCGCTGACGGCGCCTTGTGCGATCTGCATTCACGCCTGGGGCCGGAAGCCGCGCGCTGACACCCGCGCGTCACGCAAATATTTGCGCAAACCAACTCGGTACTAACCCCCGGTGGGTTATACTTTTCAGGTTTACCCGCAACCACCGCTACCCCAGCGAAACATCCCCCGTTTCCCCCACCGGACTCAGGCTTTCGGCGACCCCATGGCGGGTAGCGATATGGAGCAGAGCTGGGCGCGCGCACAATAAACGGAGTTTCCCGTGCTGCCCGATCTGCTTTCCTCCCCCCCAGCGATCCTCGCCCTGGCAGACGGCACGGTCTTCAAAGGCAACGCCCTCGGCGCTGCCGGCCACACGGTCGGCGAAGTGGTGTTCAACACCGCGCTGACCGGCTATCAAGAAATCCTCACCGACCCCAGCTACTGCCGGCAGATCGTCACGCTGACGTATCCGCACATCGGCAACTACGGCGTCAACGAGGAGGACGTCGAGGCCTCGAAGATCTTTGCCGCAGGTCTGATCATCAAGGAGCCCCCGGTCCTTGATTCCAACTTCCGCAAGACCCGCACGCTGGTGCAGTACCTGCGCGACGAGGGTACTGTGGCCATCTCCGGCATCGATACCCGCCGCCTGACCCGTGTGCTGCGTCGCACCGGCGCGCAAAACGGCTGCATCCTGGCCTTGGCCGCCGGCGAGCAGATCACCGACGCGCACATTGCCGACGCGATCGCCAAGGCCCAGGCCGCGCCTAGCATGGCCGGCCAGGATCTGGCCAAGGTGGTGAGCCGCACCGAGCGCGAAACTTGGACCCAGACCGAGTGGGTGCTGGGTCAGGGCTATGGCGAGCAGACCGCGCCCAAGTTTCACGTGGTGGCCTACGACTTCGGTGTCAAGAGCAACATCCTGCGCATGCTGGCCTCGCGCGGCTGCAAGATCACGGTGGTGCCGGCCCAGACCCCTGCCTCCGAAGTCTTCGGCCTGGAGCCCGACGGCGTCTTCCTGTCCAACGGCCCCGGCGATCCGCAGCCCTGCGACTACGCCATCAAGGCCGCGGCCCAGCTGATCGAGGCGGGCATTCCCACCTTCGGCATCTGCCTGGGTCACCAGATCATGGCCCTGGCCTCGGGCGCCAAGACCTTCAAGATGAAGTTTGGCCACCACGGTGCCAACCATCCGGTCAAGGACCTGGACAACGGCCGCGTCAGCATCACCAGCCAGAACCACGGCTTTGCGGTGGATGCCGACACGCTGCCGGCCAATCTGCGCCCCACCCACATCAGCCTGTTCGACGGCACGCTGCAGGGCCTGGCCCGCACCGACAAGCCGGCCTTCTGCTTCCAGGGGCACCCGGAAGCCAGCCCCGGCCCGCACGATATTTCCTATCTGTTTGACCGCTTCATCGGTCTGATGGCCAAGGCCTGATGGAGTAAGACAATGGCAAAACGTACCGATATCAAGAGCATCCTCATCATCGGCGCCGGCCCGATCATCATCGGCCAGGCCTGTGAGTTCGACTATTCCGGCGCCCAGGCCTGCAAGGCGCTGCGCGAAGAGGGCTACAAGGTCATCCTGGTCAACAGCAACCCGGCGACCATCATGACGGACCCGGACACCGCGGACGTCACCTATATCGAGCCCATCACCTGGCAGGTGGTCGAGAAGATCATCGCCAAGGAGCGTCCCGACGCCGTGCTGCCCACCATGGGCGGCCAGACCGCGCTGAACTGCGCCCTGGATCTGCACCGCCATGGCGTGCTGGAGAAGTACAAGGTCGAGATGATCGGTGCCAACGAGCACGCGATCGAGAAGGCCGAGGACCGCCTGAAGTTCAAGGACGCGATGACCAAGATCGGCCTGGATTCGGCCAAGTCTGGCATCGCGCACACGCTGGAAGAAGCCTGGGCCGTGCAGAAGCGCATCCAGGCCGAGATCGGCGGCAGCGGCTTCCCCATGGTGATCCGTCCCAGCTTCACGCTGGGGGGCACCGGTGGCGGCATCGCCTACAACCCGGAAGAGTTCGAGGAGATCTGCAAGCGCGGTCTGGACCTCTCGCCGACCAATGAGCTGCTGATCGAGGAGTCCCTGATCGGCTGGAAGGAATACGAGATGGAAGTGGTCCGCGACAAGGCGGACAACTGCATCATCGTCTGTTCCATCGAGAACCTGGACCCCATGGGCATCCACACCGGTGACTCCATCACCGTGGCCCCGGCCCAGACCCTGACGGACAAGGAATACCAGCTGCTGCGCAACGCCTCCATCGCCATCCTGCGCGAGATCGGCGTGGACACCGGCGGCTCGAACGTGCAGTTCTCGATCAATCCCAAGAACGGTCGCATGATCGTGATCGAGATGAACCCGCGCGTCTCGCGCTCCTCGGCCCTGGCCTCCAAGGCCACCGGCTTCCCGATCGCCAAGATCGCGGCCAAGCTGGCCGTGGGTTACACGCTGGACGAGCTGAAGAACGACATCACCGGCGGCGTGACCCCGGCGTCCTTCGAGCCCTCGATCGACTATGTGGTCACCAAGATCCCGCGCTTCGCCTTCGAGAAGTTCCCGATGGCCGACTCGCGCCTGACCACGCAGATGAAGTCGGTGGGCGAGGTGATGGCCATGGGCCGCACCTTCCAGGAGTCCTTCCAGAAGGCCCTGCGCGGCCTGGAGACCGGCATCGACGGTCTGACCGAGCGCAGCACGGACCGCGAAGAGATCGTGCAGGAGATCGGCGAGCCCGGTCCCGAGCGTATCCTCTTCCTGGCCGACGCCTTCCGCGTGGGCATGAGCCTGCAGGAAGTGTTTGACGAGACGGCGGTGGATCCCTGGTTCCTGGCCCAGATCGAGCAGATTGTGCAGATCGAGGCCTCGATCAAGGGCCGCACGCTGGCCTCCCTGTCCACGGCCGAGCTGCGCCTGCTCAAGCAGAAGGGCTTCTCGGACAAGCGTCTGGCCAAGCTGCTGGGCACCAACCAGCACGAGGTGCGCAAGGCCCGTCATGCCCAGGGCGTGCGCCCGGTCTACAAGCGCGTGGACACCTGCGCGGCCGAGTTCGCCACCGAGACGGCGTACATGTACTCCACCTATGACGAGGAGTGCGAGGCCGAGCCCACCGACAAGAAGAAGATCATGGTGCTGGGCGGCGGTCCGAACCGCATCGGCCAGGGTATCGAGTTCGACTACTGCTGCGTCCACGCCGCCCTCGCCATGCGCGAAGATGGTTACGAGACCATCATGGTCAACTGCAATCCAGAGACCGTGTCCACCGACTACGACACCTCGGATCGCCTCTATTTCGAGCCGGTGACGCTGGAAGATGTGCTGGAGATTGTGGCCCTGGAGAAGCCGGTGGGCGTGATCGTGCAGTACGGCGGTCAGACCCCGCTGAAGCTGGCCCTGGACCTGGAAGCCAATGGCGTGCCCATCATCGGCACCAGCCCGGATTCCATCGACGTGGCCGAGGACCGCGAGCGCTTCCAGAGGCTGCTGCACGAGCTGGGTCTCAAGCAGCCGCCCAACCGCACCGCTCGCAATGAAGAGCAGGCCGTGGCCCTGGCCAATGAGATCGGCTATCCCCTGGTGGTGCGTCCCAGCTATGTGCTGGGCGGCCGCGCCATGGAAATCGTGCACGGCGACAAGGACCTGGAGCGCTATATGCGCGAGGCCGTGCGCGTGAGCGAGAAGTCGCCCGTGCTGCTGGACCGCTTCCTGGAGGACGCGGTCGAGGTGGATGTGGACTGCATCTCCGACGGCACCGACGTGATGATCGGCGGCATCATGGAGCATATCGAGGCGGCCGGCATCCACTCCGGCGACTCGGCCTGCTCCCTGCCTCCCTACACCCTGGCTGCCGACATCCAGGACGAGCTGCGCCGCCAGACCGCCGCCATGGCCAAGGCCCTGAAGGTGATCGGCCTGATGAATGTGCAGTTCGCCATCCAGGGTGATGTGACCAAGGGCCTCGCGGCCTGCACCGTCTATGTGCTGGAAGTGAATCCGCGTGCCTCGCGCACCGTGCCCTATGTGTCCAAGGCCACCGGCCAGCAGCTGGCCAAGATCGCCGCGCGCTGCATGGCGGGCGTCAAGCTCAAGGACCAGAAGGATCGCAAGGGCCGCGCGCCGGCCGAGGTGGTGCCGCCTTACTACAGCGTCAAGGAAGCCGTCTTCCCCTTCAACAAGTTCCCGGGCGTGGACCCCATCCTCAGCCCCGAGATGCGCTCCACCGGCGAGGTGATGGGCGCGGCCAAGACCTTTGGCGAGGCCATGCTGAAGAGCCAGCTGGGCGCCGGCAGCCGCCTGCCGCGCCAGGGCAATGTGCTGATCACGGTGAAGAACGCCGACAAGCCCCGCGCCATCGCCGTGGCCAAGGATCTGCATGCCCTGGGCTTCGGCGTGGTGGCCACCAAGGGCACGGCCGCGGCGATTGCCGAGGCCGGCGTGCCGGTGACCGTAGTCAACAAGGTCAAGGATGGTCGTCCGCACATCGTGGACATGATCAAGGGCGGCGAGATTCAGCTGGTGTTTACCACCGTGGATGAGACCCGTACCGCCATCGCCGACAGCCGCCACATCCGCCAGGCGGCCCTGGCCAACCGCGTGACCTACTACACCACCATGGCCGGCTGCGAGGCTGCTGTGGAGGGCATGAAGCACCAGGACGGCCTGCTGGTGCAATCCCTGCAGGAACTGCACGCCGAACTGGTCTAAACTCCGCTCCCAGAAGATCCGCCGCCGCGCCTCAGGGGCTCCTGAGCGGCGGCGGATTCATTTTGTCTTCTCTCTAGTTTTTTGATAAAGATGGCCACGATCCCTCTGACCAAGCGCGGCGCCGAAAAGCTCAAGGAAGAACTGCATCGACTCAAGACGGTCGAGCGTCATGCCGTGATCAACGCCATTGCCGAAGCGCGCGCCCAGGGCGACCTGTCCGAGAACGCCGAGTACGACGCGGCCAAGGACAAGCAAGGCTTCATCGAAGGCCGCATCCTCGAGATCGAGGGCAAGCTCTCGACCGCCCAGATCATCGACCCCTCCGAGCTGGATGCGGGCGGCAAGGTGGTGTTCGGCACCACGGTGGATCTGGAAGAAGAGGAAAGCGGCGCCGCCGTGACCTACCAGATCGTGGGCGATGACGAGGCCGACCTGAAGCAGGGCCTGATCTCCATCTCCTCGCCCATCGCGCGCGCGCTGATCGGCAAGGAGGCCGGCGATGTGGCCGAGGTGCAAGCCCCCGGCGGCATCAAGCGCTACGAGATCGTCGAGGTCCGCTACCAGTGAGCAGGGACTGATGCTGCAGCGCGCCCAAGCCCTGCTGGCCGCCCTCTGGGGCGGCCTTCTGCTATGCGTGGCCGGTCTGGCCGCGCCCAATGCTTTTGCGGTGCTGGAGCGCGCGCAGGCCGGCGCCTATGTGGGGCGGCTGTTCGCGCTGGAGGCCAATACCAGCCTGGCGCTGGGTCTGCTGCTGATGATGATGGCGCGGCGCCTGGCACGCGATGGCCAAGTGCGAACACTCTCGCTGGACCTGCTGCTGCCGGCCGGCGCGCTGTTCTGCACCGTGGCGGGCTACTTTGCGCTGCAGCCCATGATGGCGGCGGCAAGAGCGGGGCAGGGGGCTTTGTCCTTCGCGGCCCTCCACGGCATCTCACTGGCCCTGTTCGGGCTCAAGATTCTGCTGGTGCTGGCTTTGGCATGGCGCGCCAGCGCCCGGCGCTGAACGGGCGGGAAAAGCCCAGGGCAGGGCGCCCCGGGCTTGGGGGCACTCAGTCCCGGGTGCTCTTCTTGACGCTGGTCTGGCGCTTCTTGGCGCGCTTGAGCTCGCCGCCCTGGGCGACGCGCTGGTTGCCCAGCACATTGAGCTTCTTGATCTGCGGGCGGCCATTGCCGTTCTTGGAGAACTTCACGATCTTGACCACGCGCGGGGCCGGCATGGCGTCTTCGCGCTGGGCCTTCTCCTTCTCCGGCATGGGACGCCACAGCACCAGCAGCTTGCCGATGTGCTGAATCGGGGCGGCGTCGAGCTGGTCGGCCAGGATCTGCAGCATGCCTTCACGGGCGGCGCGATCGTCGGAGAACACGCGCACCTTGATCAGGCCGTGGGCCTTCAGGGCAGCGTCGATTTCCTTGCTCACGGCAGGGTTGAGGCCATCGGCACCGATCATCACCACCGGATTCAGGTGATGGGCATCGGCGCGCTTGTCCTTGCGCTGGGCAGGGGTCAGTTGAATTGCAGGCATACCCGTATTATCCGTCCAAGATGAAAATTCAAACCAAGAGCAAGAAAGTCAACAAGGCGTGGCTGAACGACCATGTCAGCGACCCCTATGTGAAGCAGGCCCAGAAAGAGGGCTATCGCTCGCGTGCCGCCTACAAGCTCAAGGAAATTGACGAGGAGCTGCGCTTGGTCAAGCCGGGCCAGGTGGTAGTGGATCTGGGCGCGGCTCCCGGCGCCTGGAGCCAGTATCTGCGCCGACGCTTTGCGCCCAAGGCCGCCGGCGTCGGTGGCGCGGCCGTGGGTGAGCTCAATGGCACCATCATCGCGCTGGATCTGCTGGACTTCGAGCCCATCGAGGGCGTGCACTTCATCCAAGGTGACTTCGAAGACGAGGCCGTGTTGCGAGAGCTGGAAGCCGCCGTGGGCGACCGGCCCGTGGACTTGGTGGTCTCGGACATGGCGCCGAATCTGTCCGGGGTGGAGATCACCGATGCGGCTCGCATCGAGGCCCTGGTGGAGCTGGCCATCGATTTTTCGCGCCAGCATCTCAAACCGGAGGGCGTCTTGGTGGCCAAGGTGTTTCACGGCAGCGGCTACACCCAGCTGGTGGAGGCCTTCAAGAAGGCCTTCAAGAAGGTCAAGCCCATCAAGCCCAAGGCCTCCCGGGACCGCTCGGCCGAGACCTTTCTGGTGGGTATCGGCCTGAAATAGGGGCTGTAGAGCGGCCCGGGCGCGAAGCCTTGGCAATCTCTATGAGCCTGTGTGGAAAAGTCAATCGGGCCCGGGGGCTTGACTGCAATAGAATCAACCCCATATGCCGTGCAATTGCCGCCGATGGTGTGGCATAGCTGAATGAATCAAAGGAGTCGCGGTGAACAATCAGTGGTTCTCGAAGGTAGCTGTTTGGATGGTGATAGCCCTGGTGCTCTTCACCGTTTTCAAGCAGTTTGATCGGGGCGCGACTCAGGGTAACCAGCTGGCTTACTCGGACTTCCTGGAAGAGGTGCGCTCCAAGCGCATCAAGCAGGTCACTCTGCAGGAGGGTGCTGGCGGCACCGAGATCGTTGCCATCCGCAACGACGACACAAAGGTGCGCTCCACCGCCACCTACCTGGATCGCGGTCTGGTCGGTGATCTGATCAACAACGGCATCAAGTTCGACGTCAAGCAGCGTGAGGAGCCCTCTCTGCTGATGAGCCTCTTGGTCAGCTGGGGTCCCATGCTGCTGCTGATCGGCGTCTGGGTGTACTTCATGCGCCAGATGCAGGGCGGCGGCAAGGGCGGCGCCTTCAGCTTTGGCAAGTCCAAGGCTCGCATGCTGGACGAGGCCAACAATTCCACGACCTTTGCCGACGTGGCCGGTTGTGATGAGGCCAAGGAAGAAGTCAAGGAGCTGGTGGACTTCCTCAAGGACCCCCAGAAGTTCCAGAAGCTGGGCGGCCGCATTCCGCGCGGTGTCCTGCTGGTCGGTCCTCCGGGCACCGGCAAGACCTTGCTGGCCAAGGCCATCGCAGGCGAGGCCAAGGTGCCTTTCTTCTCGATCTCGGGCTCGGACTTTGTCGAGATGTTCGTGGGTGTGGGCGCAGCCCGTGTCCGCGATATGTTCGAGCAGGCCAAGAAGAGTGCGCCTTGCATCATCTTTGTGGATGAAATTGATGCGGTGGGTCGTCATCGCGGCGCCGGCCTTGGTGGTGGCAACGACGAACGGGAGCAGACGCTCAACCAGATGCTGGTGGAGATGGATGGTTTCGAGACCAATCTGGGCGTGATCGTGATGGCGGCGACCAACCGCCCTGACATCCTGGACCCGGCATTGCTGCGTCCCGGCCGCTTCGACCGTCAGGTTTACGTCACCTTGCCCGATGTGCGCGGCCGCGAGCAGATCCTGAATGTGCATATGCGCAAGGTGCCCGTGGGCCAGGATATCAAGGCTGACATCCTGGCACGCGGCACGCCCGGCTTCTCCGGTGCCGATCTGGCCAATCTTGTCAACGAGGCCGCACTGTTTGCTGCACGTCGCAACGGTCGCGTGGTCGAGATGGTCGACTTTGAGAAGGCCAAGGACAAGATCATGATGGGCCCCGAGCGCAAGTCCATGGTCATGCCCGAGGAAGAGCGTCGCAACACGGCCTACCATGAGGCAGGTCATGCGTTGGTGGCTCGTCTCATGCCCAAGACCGATCCCGTGCACAAGGTGACGGTCATTCCGCGTGGCCGCGCTTTGGGGGTCACGATGCAGCTGCCCGAAGGTGATCGCTACAGCATGGACAAGGAGCGCATGCTCTCGACCATCTCCGTGCTCTTCGGCGGACGCATCGCTGAAGAAGTGTTCATGAACCAGATGACCACGGGTGCCAGCAATGACTTCGAGCGTGCCACCCAGATTGCTCGCGACATGGTCACCCGTTATGGCATGACGGATGAGTTAGGCCCCATGGTCTACGCCGAGAACGAGGGCGAGGTGTTCCTGGGACGCTCCGTGACCAAGACCACGAGCATGTCCGAGGAAACCATGCGCAAGGTGGACTCGGTCATTCGGCGCATCATTGACGACCAGTACGCGGTCGCCCGCAAGCTCATCGAGGACAACCAGGACAAGATGCATGCCATGGCCAAGGCGCTGCTGGAGTGGGAGACCATAGACACCGAGCAGATCGATGACATCATGGATGGTCGCCCGCCACGTCCGCCCAAGGATTGGACGCCGCCGTCTGGCGGCAACAAGGCTGATGGCTCGCTGCCCCCGGTCAGCACCGGAGGAGCTCCGGCCGCAGCCTGATCCGAAATTTTTGTTCACAGGGGTCGCACCGCAAGGGCGACCCCTTTGTTTTGTCGCGGCCGCAGCATGTAGCCCGGCAAGAGGTGCTCACGGCATGCTTTGGCAAACCACACGCTTTGTACTGGATCTGCAGCGTCCCCGGGTCATGGGGATCGTCAACGTTACGCCGGACTCCTTTTCCGACGGCGGGGCACACGAAGAGGGGGTGGCAGCGATTGCACATTGCGAACGCCTCGTGCTGGAAGGGGTGGATGTGCTGGATGTCGGCGGTGAGTCCACCCGCCCGGGAGCGGCCGCCATTGATGCGAAGACGGAGTGGCGACGGATTGAGCCCGTGCTGCGCGTGGCGCTGACACTGGGGGTGCCCGTGTCAGTGGATACGAGGCGCGTCGAGGTCATGCGGCGCGCCCTGGATGTCGGTGTGGACATCATCAACGATGTGCAGGCGCTCACGGCGCCAGGGGCCCTGGAGCTGCTTGCAGGCCATCGGTCGGCGGGCGTCTGTCTCATGCATATGCGTGGCGAGCCTCAGACCATGGCCACGCTATGTGACTATCAGGACCTGTGCGCCGAGGTGCGCGCATATCTGGCCGACCGCGCGGCGGCGGCCCGGGCGGCCGGCATCGACGGCGCTCGCATCGTGCTGGATCCAGGCTACGGCTTTGCGAAGACGCCGGAGCAGAACTGGGAATTGCTGCGTGGGCAGCGCGGCCTGCTGGCCCTGGGCTACCCCTTGCTGGTCGGTTGGTCGCGCAAGAGGGCGCTGGGTGAGTTGACGGGACGCGCTGTCGGCGAACGCCTGCCGGGCAGCTTGGCAGCCGCCTTGGCGGCCGTGAGCCATGGCGCGCGCGTCTTGCGTGTGCATGATGTCGCGGCAACCGTGGACGCGCTCAAGGTCTGGGTCGCGGCTGGTGGGCCCGGGCTGGGCGAGAATACGCCCCTATCAGGGAATACTGGAGCTTGCTCGCAATGAGCCGTAACTACTTTGGAACCGATGGCATTCGTGGGACCGTCGGCCAGGCGCCGATTACGCCGGATTTCATGCTGCGTCTGGGACATGCCGTCGGACGTGTTCTGCGCCGCGAGTCCGGGGCGGCTCGCCCCAGCGTCTTGATTGGCAAGGACACCCGGATTTCCGGCTATATGCTGGAGTCTTCTCTGGAGGCGGGTTTTGCCTCCGCCGGTGTCAATGTTTTGCTGACGGGGCCGCTTCCGACGCCCGGCGTCGCCTATCTGACCCGTGCCCTGCGGCAGCAGCTGGGCGTGGTGATCAGCGCCTCGCACAACCCCTTTGCCGACAACGGCATCAAGTTTTTCTCGGCTTCGGGCGAGAAGCTGCCCGACGCCTGGGAGCAGGCTGTTGAGCGAGCGTTGGAAGACGCGCCTTCTTGGGTTGACTCGGCCAGCTTGGGACGGGCAAGACGCCTTGAGGACGCGCGTGGCCGCTACATCGAGTTCTGCAAGAACTGTTTCGGCTCTGACCTGAGCCTGCGTGGGCTGAAGATCGTGGTGGATGCCGCGCATGGCGCCGCCTATCACGTGGCGCCGGATGTCTTCCACGAACTGGGTGCCGAGGTCATCGCGATTGGCTGCAAGCCAGATGGCTTCAATATCAATGCGGGATTCGGCGCCACGGCACCTTCGGCCTTGGTTGCCGCGGTCAAGGAGCATGGCGCCGACTACGGCGTGGCGCTTGATGGAGATGCAGACCGGTTGCTCTTGGTGGATGCGCAGGGGCGCTTGTACAACGGTGACGAGTTGCTCTATGTGATGGTGGCGGACCGGCTCGCCCAAGGGCTGCGTGTGCCTGGCGCTGTGGGCACCTTGATGACCAATATGGCTGTGGAGTTGGCGCTCAAGTCCCGCGATGTCGAGTTTGTGCGTGCCAAGGTCGGCGATCGCTACGTGCTGGAGGAACTCGCGGCACGAGGCTGGCAGCTGGGTGGGGAGGGGTCGGGCCATCTGCTGGCGCTGGACAAGCACACCACGGGCGATGGCATCGTGAGCGCACTGCTGGTCTTGCAGTCCATCTGCCGCACCGGCAAGAGCTTGTCCGAACAGCTCGCTGGGGTTGAGCTGTTTCCGCAAACCCTGATCAATGTTCGCTTGCAGCCCGGTCAGGACTGGAAGAGCAATGCACGCTTGGCGCGAGAGCAGGCCGAGGTCACCGCCGATCTGGGTTCGCGTGGCCGGGTGCTGATTCGGGCCTCGGGAACGGAGCCGCTCTTGCGCGTCATGGTGGAGGCCAGCGAGGCGGGCCTTGCTCAGCAATGCGCCGAGCGCTTGGTGGAAGCGGTGCGCGCCTGAGCTCAATCAGGCAGGCCACAGGTTGTGCGCTGCTGCACTGATACAAATGCGAAAGCCCGCCGAATGGCGGGCTTTTTGCATTGGTCACGCCGATCGGTGGCTTACTTCTTGGGCGGCATCAGGACGCGATCAATGATATGGGCCACGCCATTAGTGGCTGCGACATCGGCGCGTTGCACCATGGCATCTTCAACGGTCACGTAGCTGCCGGCCTTGGAGATGGCCAGATTGCCACCCTGCAAGGTTTTGACATTGCCGTTCTTCACCTCGGCCGTGGGCATCTTGCCCGCCACGATATGGTAGTTCAGCACGGCCTTGAGTTGGGCGCTGTCCTGGCTCAAGGCATCCAGGGTCTTGGCCGGAAGCGCCTTGAAGGCCTCGTCGCTGGGGGCGAAAACGGTCAGCGGACCGGCGCCGCGCAGGCTGTCCCGCAGCCCGGCCTGGTCCACCAGGCGATTGAAGGTGCTGAGTTGCGCGTCGCGACCCAGGGTGTCCGCCAGCGGCGCCGGGGCGGGTGTGTTGGCACAGCCCAGCAGCGCCAGGCTGATGGCGCCGAGGGTGAGCAGTTGGGCGGTTTTCTTCATCATGGCTTGAGATCTCCGGTCTAGGGCTTGTGCCCACGCCGCTGCACTCTAGGCTTGCTATGTGACGGATGGGTGAACTAAAAATGACAGGCTTGCGACCTGGGTCCCGGGCGTCATGGTGGTCATGCCTTTGTCATATTTGGTTCATAGGATGGCGGGCATCGTCAACCAAGCACTTCAATAGGGCTGCTATGAATATCGTGCGATTGAGCAAGGGTCTTGTTTTCGCGGCAGGTGTGGCTGCTGCCCCGCTGGCACTGGCTCAGGATGTGACGGGTGCAGGTGCCTCCTTCCCGGCCCCGGTTTACGCCAAGTGGGCTGACGCCTACAACAAGGCTAGCGGCGCCCGCATCAACTACCAGTCCGTGGGTTCGGGTGCTGGTATCCGCCAGATCAAGGCCAAGACGGTTGATTTTGGTGCCACCGATGCGCCGCTCAAGGACGATGAGCTGGCCAAGGATGGCCTGATCCAGTTTCCGACCGTGATCGGCGGAGTGGTGCCGGTGGTCAATATCAAGGGCATCACCCCGGGTCAGATCAAGATGACCGGCCAGGTGCTGGGCGACATCTACCTGGGCAAGATCACCAAGTGGAACGACGCCGCGATCACCGGCCTGAATCCCGGCGTTGCGCTGCCGGATGCCGCCATCGCCGTGGTGCGTCGCGCCGACGGTTCGGGCACCAGCTTCCTGTTCACCAACTACCTCTCCAAGGTCAATGCCGAATGGAAGGCCAAGGTGGGTGAGGGCACGGCCGTGAACTGGCCGACCGGTGCGGGTGGCAAGGGCAACGAAGGCGTTTCGGCCTTTGTCGGTCGTCTGCCCAACTCGATCGGCTATGTGGAATACGCCTACGCCAAGCAGAACAAGATGTCCCATGTGCAGATGCGCAACAAGGACGGCGTCTACGTGAACCCCGACGACAGCAGCTTCAAGGCCGCTGCTGCCGGCGCCGAGTGGGCCAAGAGCTTCTTCCAGGTGCTGACCGAGCAGCCCGGCAAGGACAGCTGGCCCATCACTGGCGCCACCTTCATCCTGATGCACAAGACCCAGGACAAGCCGGCCTCCGCTGCCGCTTCCCTGAAGTTCTTCGACTGGGCCTACGCCAATGGTGACAAGATGGCCGACGATCTCGACTATGTGCCGCTGCCCGCCAGCGTCAAGGATCTGGTTCGCAAGCAATGGGCGGACAATCTGAAGGACGCTTCTGGTAAGGCCATCACCTACAAGTGATGTTCCAGGCCTGAGCCGCAAGACGCAGCCCGGCAGCTCTTCAGCTAGCCGGGCTGTGTCACAAGGGGCGCTGGCCGATTCTCTTTCTCTCTTAAACCCTCAGCGGAGGCCCCGTGGCCGCAATACTCCCCGCCAACAACTACGATGCCGCAGGCCAGTCCGAGCGCGTTCAGCCCCAGGGTAGTCCGCCCTCGCGCCGCCGCGTTGCCCCCTGGGCCGACACGCTGTTTTCCTTCCTCGCTCACAGCGCGGCGTGGCTCACGCTGGCCTTGCTGGTGGGCATCATCATCTCGCTCTTGATTGGTGCGGCCCCGGCCATCAAGGAATTCGGCCTGGCATTCCTCTGGACCAGCGAGTGGGACCCGGTGCAGGAGAAGTTTGGCGGTCTGGTGATGATCTACGGCACGCTGATGACGTCCTTCATCGCGCTGCTGATCGCGGTTCCGGTGAGTTTTGGCATTGCGCTGTTCCTGACCGAGCTGTCGCCGGGCTGGCTGCGTCGGCCTCTGGGCACGGCCATTGAACTGCTTGCCGCTGTGCCCTCCATCGTCTACGGCATGTGGGGCCTGCTGGTGTTCGGGCCCATCCTGGCTACCTATGTGCAGCAGCCGCTGCAGAACATGTTCACGGGTGTGCCCTTTCTGGGCGCCCTGGTTTCGGGTCCGCCGGTGGGCATCGGCATTCTGTCTGCCGGCATCATCCTGGCCATCATGATCATTCCGTTCATCGCCTCTGTGATGCGCGACGTCTTCGAGGTCACGCCGCCGCTGCTGAAGGAGTCGGCCTACGGCCTCGGTGCAACCACCTGGGAGGTGGTTTGGAAGGTCGTGTTGCCCTACACCAAGACCGGTGTGGTCGGCGGCATCATGCTGGGCCTGGGGCGTGCTCTGGGCGAGACCATGGCCGTCACCTTCGTGATCGGCAATATGAACCAGCTGAACTCTCTGTCCCTGTTCGAGGCGGCCAACAGCATCACCTCGGCGCTGGCCAATGAGTTCGCCGAGGCCAGCGAAGGTCTGCACCAAGCCTCGCTGATCTATCTGGGTCTGGTGCTGTTCTTCATCACCTTCGTGGTGCTGGCCTGCTCCAAGCTCCTGCTCAACAAGCTCAAGAAGAACGAGGGAGCCCGCTCATGAGCACAACCTTGGATTCGCGCCGCCTGGCCATGCATGCCAAGCGCAAGCGTCTGAATACCTTTGCCCTGACCCTCTCCCTGTTGGCCATGGCGTTCGGGGTGTTCTGGCTGATCTGGATCCTGTTCGAGACAGTGCGGCTGGGCTTGGGTGGCCTGTCGATGGCCACCTTCACCGAGATGACACCGCCTCCGTTGGCGGAGACCGGCGGTCTGGCCAATGCGATCGCCGGATCCGCGCTGATGGTGGGCTTGGCAACGCTGCTGGGCACGCCGATCGGCATTCTTGCCGGTGTCTACCTGGCCGAGTATGGCCAGAAGACCTGGCTGGGCAGCGCGGTGCGCTTCATCAATGACATCCTGCTGTCGGCGCCCTCCATCGTCGTCGGCCTCTTCATCTATGCGGTGGTGGTCACCAAGATGAAGAGCTTCTCGGGCTTTGCCGGCGTTCTGGCGCTGGCGCTGATCGTGATTCCCGTGGTCATCCGCACCACAGAGAACATGCTGGCCCTGATTCCCAATGCGCTGCGCGAGGCTGCCTACGCCTTGGGCACGCCGAAGTGGAAGGTGATCCTGTCGGTGACCCTGAAGTCCGCGCGCGCCGGCGTGATCACCGGCATCCTGCTGGCCCTGGCGCGTATCGCCGGTGAGACCGCGCCGCTGCTGTTCACCGCGCTGTCCAACCAGTTCTGGACCTCGAACCTGGGCGAGCCGATGGCCAGCCTGCCGGTGACCATCTTCAAGTTTGCGATGAGCCCCTACGAGAACTGGCAGAAGCTGGCCTGGGCCGGCGTCTTCATCATCACCATCGGCGTGCTGCTGCTGAACATCCTGGCGCGCGTGCTGTTCAAGAACAAGCATTAAAGAAAAGAGAGCCATGACCATGGACGCGAAAGTTGACATGCCCGTGACCGAGAAGGCCAAGCTCTCGGTGCGCAATCTGAACTTCTACTACGGCAATTTCCATGCGCTGAAGAACATCAATCTGGAGATTCCCGAGAAGAAGGTCACCGCCTTCATCGGCCCCTCGGGATGCGGCAAATCCACCCTGCTGCGTACGCTCAACCGCATGTTCGAGCTCTATCCCGAGCAGCGTGCGGAGGGGCAGATCTTGCTGGACGGCAACGACATCTTGGCCAGCCGCGAAGATGTCTCGCTGATCCGCGCCAAGATCGGCATGGTGTTCCAGAAGCCCACGCCCTTCCCGATGTCGATCTACGACAACATCGCGTTTGGTGTGCGTCTGTTCGAGACCCTGCCGCGCGTCGAGATGGACGAGCGGGTGGAATGGGCGCTGAAGAAGGCCGCGCTGTGGAACGAGGTCAAAGACAAGCTCAACCAGAGCGGCTCCGGCCTTTCCGGTGGCCAGCAGCAGCGTCTGTGCATCGCCCGCGGTATTGCCATCAAGCCCGAGGTGCTGCTGCTCGATGAGCCCTGCTCGGCCCTGGATCCGATCTCCACCGGCAAGATCGAGGAACTGATTCACGAGCTCAAGACGGACTACACCGTCGCCATCGTGACCCACAACATGCAGCAGGCTGCACGTTGCTCGGACTACACGGCCTATATGTACCTGGGTGACCTGATCGAGTTCGGCCCGACGGCCGAGCTGTTCATGAAGCCCAAGCGCAAGGACACGGAGGACTACATCACGGGTCGTTTCGGCTGAGCCCGAATCAGGGCTGTGATGTAGCGACGAGGCGGGCTTCGCATCAGCGAAGTCAAGCGAATCGGGCCGGAGCCATTACAGAGCCCGGCCCTACAAGGAGCAAAGAATGAGCGACAAGCATCTCTCCACCCAGTTCGATGCCGAACTCAGCGGCATTTCCACCCGTGTGCTCGAAATGGGGGGGCTGGTTGAAGCCCAGGTGGCCCAGGCCGTGGAAGCCCTGGTGCAGTTCAGCAACGAGCAGGCCCAGACCGTGCTGCGGACCGAGGAGCAAGTCAATGCCATGGAGGTCGAGATCGACCATGCGCTGCACAGCATCATCGCCAGACGCCAGCCCACGGCCCGTGATCTGCGCCTGCTGATTGCCATCTCCAAGACCATCGCCAATCTGGAGCGCGTGGGTGATGAGGCATCGCGTGTGGCGCGCACGGTCCAGCGCCTGGTCAATGCCGGTGTCTCCAGCCGCCTGCGTCTTCCCATGTCCGATCTCAGCTTTGAGGCTGAGCTGGCCGTAGCCCAGCTGCGCAAAGCGCTTGACGCCTTTGCGCGTCTGGACGTCGAGAAGGCCTTGGAAGTGCTCAAGCAGGATGATGCGATCGACAAGGAGTTTGACGGCCTGCTGCGCAAGCTGATCACCTACATGATGGAAGACCCCCGCACCATCTCCTCGTCCATCGATCTGGTGTTTGTGGCCAAGGCCATCGAGCGCGTCGGCGATCACGCCAAGAACTTGGCCGAGGCCATCATCTACGTGGTGAAGGGCACGGACGTGCGGCACAACACGCCCGAGGCTGCAGCCAATATGTTGCGCTGAGCCTGCGCTCCGAAAGGACTACAAAATGAGTCGTATCCTCGTCGTGGAAGATGAGTCGGCGATTGCCGAACTCATCTCCATCAATCTGCGCCACGCTGGATTTGAGGTCACCCTGGCCGCCAGCGCGGACCAGGCTCAGCTTGAGGTGGATCGTGTGTTGCCCGATCTGGTGGTGCTGGACTGGATGTTGCCGGGTCAGTCCGGCTTGGCGCTGGCGCGCCAGTGGCGCGGTGCAGCCCGCACCAAGGAACTGCCCATCATCATGCTGACCGCGCGTGCGGACGAGACCGACAAGGTCTCGGGCCTGGACGCCGGCGCCGATGACTACCTCACCAAACCCTTCTCCACCAACGAGCTGCTGGCTCGCATCCGGGCTGTGCTGCGCCGCAAGGCGGCTGAGGCGCTGGATTCGGTGGTGGAGGTCTCGGGGCTCAGCCTGGATCCTGGCACGCGTCGCGTCAGTCGAGCTGGTGTGGAGGTCAAGCTGGGGCCCACCGAATTCCGTCTGCTGCATTTCTTCATGACGCATCCCGAGCGCGTGCACAGCCGCTCGCAGCTGCTGGACAGGGTCTGGGGTGATCATGTGTTCATCGAGGAGCGCACGGTGGACGTGCACGTGAAGCGCTTGCGCGAAGCCCTGGAACGTGTCCAATGCGCGCGCATGATCGAGACTGTGCGCGGCGCCGGCTACCGGCTGACCCAGCAGATCAGTGCTGTTTCGGCCTGACGGACGCGTTGCCGTGGCCGAGTCGATGGGCTGGTTGATTCCCCGGCTGTTGATCGCGGCCATGGCGGTTGCGCTGGGGACCTTTGTTGGCAATGTGGCTGGCTCATGGTCTAGCCTGCCGCTACTCGGAGAATTGCTGGGGGCCGCCAGCGGTGTCGGGGCCCTGGTTTTACTCGATGCGCTGCGTGGACATCGCCTGATCCAGTGGCTGCGCGGCAGTCAGCAGGAGCAGGCTCCGCGTGATGCGGGCCTGTGGGGCGAACTGGGCTATCGCGTCGAGCGCGCCATACGGGACCGTGACAAGGCGCTGCAGCGCGAACAGCAGCAGCTGCAGCAGTTTCTGTCGGCCATCGAGGCCTCGCCCAACGGCGTCTTGATGCTGGATGCCCAGGATCAGATCGTCTGGTGCAACCGGGTGGCCGGCGATCACTTCTCGCTGGATCCCGTGCGAGACCTGCGTCAGCGCATCACCAATCTGGTCCGCTATCCGGCCTTTGTGAGCTATCTGCAAGCCGGGCACTATGAACTGCCCCTGATGCTCAGCAACACCCGCGGGCGGGCCATGCTGTCGGTGATTGTCAGGGCCTATGGCGAGGGCATGCGCCTGGTGCTGAGCCTCGATGTCACCGAACGTGAGCGGGCCGAGGCGATGCGACGCGACTTTGTGGCCAATGTCTCGCATGAAATTCGGACGCCGCTGACGGTGTTGACGGGTTTTATCGAGACGATGGCAAGCCTGCCCTTGACGGAAGCCGAGCGCAAGCGAGTTCTCAGTCTCATGGATCAGCAGACACAGCGCATGCTGAGCCTCGTCAGCGATCTGCTGACCCTGGCGACGCTGGAGGGCAGTCCGCGCCCAGCCCCCGATCGTTGGGTGGCTCTTGATGCGCTGCTGCAGCGTGCCGTGACGGATGCGCGTGCCCTGTCTGGCGGGCGCCATCAGATCACGGCTGTAGCGGCGACACAGGTCGAGCTCGCGGGTGTGGAGGCCGAGTTGCTCAGCGCCGTGGCCAATCTCGCAACCAATGCGGTGCGCTACACCCCGGAAGGTGGGCCGATCGTGATTGGCTGGCGTCCGCTGGCCGACGGGGGGTGTGAGATCAGCGTGAGCGACAGTGGCCCAGGCATTGCTGCTGAGCACATTCCTCGCCTGACCGAGCGTTTTTATCGCGTGGATGGTAGCCGCTCACGCGAGACCGGCGGCACGGGCTTGGGTCTGTCCATCGTCAAGCATGTGGTCCAGCGCCATGGTGGTGAGTTGCTGATCGAGAGCGAGATCGGCAAGGGCTCGGTGTTCCGCCTCCATCTGCCTGCGGTGCGTGTGCGGCAGCTTAACGGTGAGGCCGAGCTCGGTCTGGAGTCGGCCTTGCCGCTGGTTGAGCAGAGCGGGCGCTAAACCGGCCTGCACCAAGGGCTCAGTCTTTGCGCTGCCGTAACACCAGATAGTGTTGAGTGCGGTCGGTCGGCCGCGACACAAATCCGTGCAAGGACCAGCCCTCGGGAATTGCGGGGAGTTGCTGCTTGTCGGCCAGCAGCAATGCGTGGCTGCAAGCGCTCTTGTCGAGCGTGCTGCGGGCATCGACCTGCCACCCGCCCTGAAATTCGAGGGCGGCCAGCAGGGATGGGGTCTGGCCCGGCGCCGCAATGCAGCTCGTGGACTCCGTCGCTAGCAGCTTGTGCAGCCGCTCCACCAGGGGCCTGTTGCTGCGCGCATAGTCCAGCACCGGAAGCCACAGACTCAGGCCCAGCAGCCAGACCAGGGCAACCCCCCCGGCAGGCAGCACCAGACTCTTCCACAGCGCGTGCTGGTGACGTGCTGTGCGCCAGCGGACCAGTCCCAGCCATGCGGCCGTGCCCAGCAGGCCCACCAGCAGGGCCAGAGGGTGGAAGCTGGGCTCAAAGCCCTGAGCGAGCTTGCGCACATTGGCCAGAGCCTTGGGTGGCCAGCCCAGCTGCATGGAGGCGTAGTAGACCCAGATGAAAAGCGCCAGCGCGCTGAAGAAGAAGACGGCGAACCAGTCCATGGCCGCTGCCACCCCACGTTGCAGGGTCGGCAAGGCAAAGCTGGCCAGTACGGCCAAGGCCGGCAGCCCCAGCATCAGGGCGCGATCCGAAGCGTTCATCAGCAGGCTGGCAACCAAGGGCACGGCAAAGCCCAGCAGGGGTACGCTCACATGACGATGGCTCCAGTAACGCCGCCAGCGCCACAGCGTCCACAGGCCCAGGGGCCAGGCTGGCCAGCAGAACCAGGCCAGAAGACTGGGCCAGCGCAGCGGCTCCTCCAGATAGGCATCCATGCTGACCCGCCACGCCCAGCTATCCAGCAGCCAGGCGCACAGCAGGCTGAGCAAGGCCGATCCCAGCAGCCAAGGCAGCAGGCGCCGAGCCTCCTCGAATCGCGACATGCGGCTGATCGTGGCGCCGCCCAGCCCCAGGGCCAGCGCCACGGCAGGCGCGCCGCTGGCTGCCAGCATGGGCAGGGCCAGCAACACCGCCAGGCGCGCCTTGCTGCGACGATAGGGCGCCGCAGCCAAGCCATAGAGGAAGAGTGTGCTTGCCAGCAACTGCATCAGCTCGGGCGTGGTCTCATGCCCAAGCTGCAAGAGGCCGAGGCTGGCCACCAGGGCCAGCAGCGCGCCGTCGGCCAGTGAGCGGGCATAGTCCACCGCATGGGCTTCGCCGCCGAAGGCGAAGGCGACGGGCTGCGCAGCGTCGGTGCGCGCCAGATGGAAGCAGCTGTACCAGACCAGGCACAGCACCCCTACCAGGGCCAGCCCAAAGGGCAGCCGGGCAGCAAGTGCCGGCTCCAGAAAGGGCAGGGCCTTGATGGCCAGGGCGCCGACCCAGTAGGGCAGCAGGCCGCCCTCGGCCGGTATGCCCGCAATGGCGGGCTGCCACCAGGGGGCATGGCCTTGCGCAATGCTGGCCATATAGCCGAAGGCCGTGAGATCGGCATGACGCCAGGGGTCCCGGCCGAAGAGGCCCGGAATCACATAGGCGGCACAAAACAGCAGCAAAGCCAAGCGAGGCAGGCGCTGGGCGCCGCGCTCGGGCACGATGGCGGGGGTAGGCAGGTTCACGCGGATCTTGTCCTTGTGTTCTGGAGCCAGATGATGCCGCAAGACGGGCAAAACAAAAGGCAGCCTGGGGGCTGCCTTCGTGAAGACCTCGGCAATGCAAGATTGTGGGTCTTGGGGAGCGCCGGCTTGGCGGCAACTCGTGCAAGCGGCGCTGAGGCCGCCATTCGCTTACTTCTTGAGGTGAGCGAACTTGTTGCGGAACTTCTCGACGCGGCCGCCCAGGTTGTCGACGCTCTTCTGGGTGCCGGTGTAGAAGGGGTGCGACTCGCTGGTGGTTTCCAGCTTCACCAGCGGCATGGTCTTGCCGTCGATTTCAATGCTTTCCTTGGTCTGGACGGTCGAGCGCGTCACAAACTGGAAGCCGTTGGACTGGTCCACGAAGACAACTTCGCGGTAGTTGGGGTGAATGCCTTCTTTCATGGAAACCTCTCGCCTGTGGGGTTCAATGCCGGGAGCCACGCACACACCATGCGCGCGCACTTTCTGGCGGCGGAAAAACGCGGATTGTAGCCTAAAACGACAACGCCGCCCAGAGGGCGGCGTTTGGAAGGCTGGCTTCAACGACTCGGCCGGTTCGCGCAAGACGCGCTCCGGCGTTCGTGAGGCGTCGGACATGCCGCAGGGCACGCCCTCGGGCCTCACTCAGCCGCCTCGACGCATCATGTCGAAGAAGTCGAGGTTGTTCTTGCTGGCCTTCATCTTGTCGAGGATGAACTCCATCGCCTCGATCTCGTCCATGTTGTAGAGCAGCTTGCGCAGGATCCAGCTCTTTTGCAGGATCTCGGGCTTGAGCAGCAGTTCCTCGCGGCGGGTGCCGGACTTGTTAATCTGGATCGAGGGGTAGACACGCTTCTCGGCCATGCGACGGTCCAGATGGATTTCGCAGTTGCCAGTGCCCTTGAACTCCTCGTAGATCACCTCGTCCATCTTGGAGCCGGTGTCGATCAGGGCGGTGCCGATGATGGTCAGCGAGCCGCCTTCCTCGACATTGCGCGCGGCGCCGAAGAAGCGCTTGGGGCGCTGCAGGGCGTTGGCATCCACGCCGCCGGTCAGCACCTTGCCGGAGCTGGGCAGCACATTGTTGTAGGCGCGGGCCAGGCGGGTGATGGAGTCCAGCAGGATCACCACGTCCTTCTTGAGCTCGACCAGGCGCTTGGCGCGCTCGATCACCATCTCGGCCACTTGCACGTGGCGGGCCGCCGGCTCGTCGAAGGTGGAGGAGATGACCTCGCCGCGCACGGTGCGGAGCATTTCGGTCACTTCTTCCGGACGCTCGTCCACCAGCAGCACGATCAGATGGCAGTCGGGATGATTGGCCACCAGCGCGTGCGCGATGCTCTTCATCATCTCGGTCTTGCCGGTCTTGGGCTGAGCGACGATCAGGGCGCGCTGGCCTTTGCCGATGGGCGCGATCAGGTCGATGATGCGGCCGGTGATGTTCTCGTCGCCCTTGATCTCGCGCTCGAGCTTGAACTGCTCCTTGGGGAACAAGGGCGTCAAGTTCTCGAACATGATCTTGTGCTTGGACTCCTCCGGCGTCAGGCCGTTGACGCGGTCCACCTTGACCAGGGCAAAGTAGCGCTCGCCGTCCTTGGGCACGCGTACCTCACCCTCGATCATGTCGCCGGTGTGGAGATTGAAGCGTCGGATCTGGCTGGGCGACAGATAGATGTCGTCCGTCGAGGCCATATAGCTGGTCTCGGGCGAGCGCAGAAAGCCGAAGCCGTCCGGCAGCACTTCGAGCACGCCGTCGCCAAAGACCTGTTCGCCGGCCTTGGCGCGCTTTTTCATGATCGCGAACATCAGCTCCTGCTTGCGCATGCGAGCGACGTTGTCGATCTCCAGCTCCTCGCCCATCTTGATCAGGGCCGAGACGTGAAGCGCTTTCAGTTCTGAAAGATGCATGGGTTGAAAACCCTCGGGGATAGCGTCCAAGACCCTGCCAAGGGTCGGGAACCGTGACTCCGATACCAAAGCCGCCTGCAACTGCCTCCAGCGCGGCACCGATCGGTCAGATCAGCGGCTCGGCTGGCGAAAAACTCGGGAAAGAGGCGGGGGGCTTGGGTGCCGGGTCCATGCGCCAAAAACAAACCCTGTACGGGTCGGGCATGGTGGCAATCTGCTGCTTGCGGTCCCGGGCGGGAACCCAGGAGCCGCGAGCAGGTGAGGAAGATTATAGGTTAGCGTCCAGGAAGGCCGTCAACTGGGCCTTGGACAGAGCGCCCACCTTGGTGGCGGCCAGCTGGCCGCCCTTGAACAGCATCAGGGTGGGGATGCCGCGGATGCCGAACTTGGCCGGCACTTCGCGGTTTTCGTCCACGTTCATCTTGGCGATCTGCAGCTTGTCCTGATAGCTGGCCGAAACCTCGTCCAGGATGGGGGCGATCATCTTGCAGGGACCGCACCACTCGGCCCAGTAGTCAACCAGCACCGGCTTGTCGGCCTGGATCACGTCGGCTTCGAAAGACGCGTCGGAAATATGTTTGATCAGTTCGCTGCTCATGGCTTGTCCTTGGGCTGGCCGGCTGACTCAGCCGGCAACAGGGCACAATCATTCTGACATAAAGCCCCGTCGCCCGAGGGAGCCGGGGGCAAGGTCCAGATCGGGCCCGACAAGAACAAGACAAGACGCGCCGCCATGGAGCACAGCATTCACCATTTCCCGCTTGACGCGGCCCACGGCAGCGCCCAGTTCTGGCCGCAGCTCGCGGCCCGGGTCTCGGCCTGGCTTGACGAGCAAGACCTGTCCGCCCGCGACGCCGTGCTGCTGCTGCCCTTTGCCCAGCACCTGGCGCCGGCGCGGCGGGCCTGGATCGCCCAGGCGCACACCCAGGGTCGCCCCGGCTGGCAGCCGCGCATCGAAACCACCCACAGCCTGGCCTCGGCCCTGGGGCCCAGCGCCTTGCCCCAGGCCCAGCAGATCAGCTTTGACGCCGCCAGCGACGCCCTGGCCGCCCGCCAGCTGCTGCAGGGCCAGAGCTGGGCTCAGGCCCTGCAGCGCAGCGACCCGCGCGCCTACGAGCTGGCCGTGCAGCGCCTGGTGGAATGCGCCCATGCCTTTGCCCGCGCTGCGGCCCTGCGCGCGCCGCAGGAGCGTACCGAGTTCTGGACCCAGGGCCGCGAAGCCTTGCAGCTGCAGGCAGGCCCCGGCGGCCTGGAGCGTGCCCTGGCCCTGGTGGCCCTGGAATGGGCGGCGGCCGACCCGCGCAGCCCCGCCACCGACGCGCTCTTCGAGCTGCGCCCCAGTGCCTGGATCCATCTGCAGTGCGGCGGGCCGGATCGCCTGGCCGAGGCCCTGCTGCGCAGCGCCGAGGCCGCTGGCCTGCCCGTGCTGCGCCTGAGCGCCGATCTGGAGCTGGATCAGGCCTTTGCCGTCGCCCCCCCGCCCGGCCGGGTGGAGCAAGCCCTGGGCCGCGACTTCGAGGACCTGGCCCAGTGCAGCGCCGCCGCGGTGCTGGGCCATCTGAACGCCGGCCGCGCGCCCGTGGCCCTGATCGCCCAGGACCGGGTGCTGCTGCGCCGCGTACGTGCCCTGCTGGAGCGACAGGGCCTGGTGATCGCCGACGAGACCGGCTGGAACCTGGCCACCACGGCCCCGGCCGCCCAGCTCATGGCCCTGCTGCGCGCCTGCCGCCGCGATGCCAGCCTGGACGACTGGCTGGCCTGGCTCAAGACCGATCTGGCCGCGCCCCTGGCCGAGCGGGCCGGCAGCGGCGCGCTCAGCGCCCTGGAGGCGCGCTGCCGCGCCCGCGGCTGGTCGCGGCCCCAAGCCCTCAAGCCCGACAAGCTGCCGCCCGGCGCCGCCCGGCTCTGGACCCTGGCCCAGGAGGCCATGGCGCCCCTGCTGCAGCCCGGCAGCGCCAGCCTCAGCCTGGCCCAGTGGCTGGAACGCCTGGGCGAGCTGCTCCTGCAGCGCCTGCAGGCCCAGGCGCGGCTGGAGGCCCAGCCCGCCGGCCCCGAGCTGCTGGACGCGCTCTGGCTGCGCCGCCAGCCCTGGCCGGACTCGGCGCATGAGGCCGTGCTGCAGCGCTCCCAGCTGGACTTGGCCGACTTCACCGCCTGGGTGGACGCCACCCTGGAGGCCGCCCAGTACGTGCCCAAGGCCGAGGGCCAGGTGGAGGTGATGATCACGCCCCTGGCCCGCGCCATGCTGCGGCCCTTCGGCGCCATCGTGCTGCCCGGCGCCGACGCTGGCGCCCTGGGCCCGGTGCCCGCCGGTCCGGCCCTGCTCAGCGATGCCCTGGTGCAGCGCCTCGGCCTGGAAAGCCTGGAGGACAAGCGCCGTGCCCTGGCCTGGCAGTTCGCCCAGGCCCTGCGCGCGCCGGTGCTCACCCTGCTGCGCTGCCACCAACGCGGGGCCGAGCCGCTGGCGCCCAGCCCCTTGCTGGAGCGCCTGCTGCTGGCGCGCCAGGCGGCGGGCCTGGGCCCGCTGCCCGCCTGGGTCGATACGCGGGAGCCTGAAGTCCTGCCCGCCGCGCCGCGCGGCCGCAGCGCCGCTCAAGGCGGTGGCCGCCTGCCCGCAGCCCTGAGCGCCAGCGCGGTGGACGCGCTGCGGCGCTGCCCCTACCAGTTCTTCGGCCGCGTGCTGC
>NZ_JBKCLH010000217.1:0-21744 GCF_046300915.1 Roseateles sp.
GGCGTCGATCTGGTCGTAGGCCTTGGCCTCGCCACCAAACTTCTTCGACAGCACGGTCGCGATAGCAGCCGTCAGCGTGGTCTTGCCGTGGTCAACGTGACCAATCGTGCCCACGTTCACGTGCGGCTTGGTACGTTCGAACTTGCCTTTTGCCATCTTGCGCTCCTGGAGGCGAACAGATCAGAAGAGAAGGAAATTGGTGGTGCCCATGACGCGGATCGAACGCGTGACCTCTCCCTTACCAAGGGAGTGCTCTACCACTGAGCCACATGGGCATCGACACAGGTTTGATGACAAGCATCAGCAAACCAGTGCCGACAACGACGACACAACTTCCAAGCCTCTGGAGCGGGAGACGGGAATCGAACCCGCGTCATTAGCTTGGAAGGCTAAGGTTCTACCATTGAACTACTCCCGCCCGGGAGCATGGCCTGGACCCTGCCGCTACGAACAAGATCGCATGCTGTTTGCCTTGGTGGAGGAGGCTGGATTCGAACCAGCGTACGCGTTAGCGGGCAGATTTACAGTCTGCTGCCTTTAACCACTCGGCCACCCCTCCGAGGCAAGCCCTAGACTATAGCACAGCATTTTTTCCGTGCAAACGATTTTTCCAAGTTTTTTGCAAAGACCACCCTCGAGGCCGATGCGCGCAACCCAAAGACGCCGCAGCGCAACCCAGGCAGACGTCAGGCACACCCCCAGCAAGCACCACAGCCACCCCAAGACCACTCATGAATACCAGTTAACTACCAAGCCTGCCCGCATCACAGCTCAAACACCCCGAAACGCCCGTCTGATGCGGGTCGCGCGCCCGCCACAGCAGGGAAAACACGCCCCCAAAACTGGTAGCAAAGTGGCACTAGCGGCCGTTATAGTGGCATGGCATTGGTTGCATCAAGGTGCATCTTGGGGGCACCAGGCGCATGCCGCTTCCCGCATAGGCATGAGCCCCGGTTCCACTTCGTAACAGGCCCTATACGAATCAACAGGCCATATCGAGGAGCAGTTCATGAAGGTCACAAAGACCCCTATCGCGGCCGCCGTGTCGCTGACCCTGCTGAGCGCAGCCTTCGGCGTGCAAGCGCAAGCCGCAAAGAAGGAAGCCGCCCAGCTGGATCAGGTAGTGATCACCGGCATCCGCGCTTCGCTGGAATCGGCGACCAACATCAAGCGCAATTCCAACGCCGTGGTTGACGCCGTCTCGGCTGAAGACGTGGGCAAGCTGCCCGACTCCGACGTGGGTCAGGCTCTGGGCCGCATCCCCGGCATCTCGGTGGGCCGCGACTTCGGCCAGGGCGCCTCGGTGTCGATCCGCGGTACCGATCCGCAGATGACCTACACCACCCTGAACGGCCAGACCGTCGCGTCGACGGGCTGGTACGACCAGAAGGACATCGACCGCTCCTTCAACTACTCCCTGCTGCCCGCCGAACTCATCGGTGGCATGGAGGTCTACAAGTCCTCCCAGGCTGACCTGACCGAAGGCGGCATCGGCGGCACGGTGATCGTCAAGACCCGCAAGCCCCTGGATCTGGAGCCCAACACCGTCTACGGCGGCCTCAAGCTGGGCAAGGGCACCATCAGCGACGACCTGAACAAGGATGTCTCGGGCCTGTACAGCTGGCGCAATGCCTCCAAGACCTTCGGCGTGCTCGTCGCCGGTGGCATCGAGAACGGCAACTACGTGCGCAAGGGCGTCGAAGCCGATATGCGCTGGTCCAGCGATGTGGCGCCGTCCACCTTCGTGCAGGATCGCAAGCGCACCGCGCTGAACGTCACGCTGCAGGCTCGTCCCGCCTCCAATATCGAGCTGGGCCTGAACTACACCCGCCTGGAACTGGACGCCAACAACTCCAACACCAGCCACTACATCTTCACCGGCAACGGTGACGCTTCCGACTGCAAGCAGACCAACCCGGTCAACGGCCTGTGCGTGCTGCACACCCGCGCCACTGCGGACTTCAACAAGCACAACGTCTTCCTGCAGAACTGGGTCCGCTCCGCCTCCATGAGCTCGGACAGCCTGGTGCTGGACGGCTCGTTCAAGGGCGACGGCTTCAAGCTCAGCGCCGTGGCCGGCACGACCAAGGCAGACGGCGGCACTGACCAGACCGCCAACTTCGCCTACGGCCAGTGGACCCCCGACTTCTCCAAGGGTGAAGCGGCACTGACCAAGGCCCCGGGCAACATCCCCTACTGGACGGGCACCATCGATGCCCGCGGCAACAAGATCTCGCTGCAGCCCTCGTCGAACCAGAGCACCAGCGTCAGCAATCTGCCGGCCAAGTCGTCGCCGGAGCTGTGGGCCAACGGCCGCGGCCCCAACAAGGACAAGGAGAACTTCTTCCAGGCGGATGCCACCATCGACCTGGCCTGGAACTCCCTGACCGCCTTCAAGACCGGTGTGCGCATGACCGAGCACACCTTCACCAAGAGTGCCGAACGCGGCCTGCGCCCGGCCACGGCCAGCTCCTATGACACCGCGTCGCTGTACAGCGGCAGCATCGACATGGTGGGCGGCTGGACCCTGCCCAAGCCCAATATGGACGCCATGCTGGCTGCCGCCCGGGCCAATGTCACCAGCTGGAAGGAAGACCGTTCCGCCTTCGGCGAGCTGAACGAGAAGAACACCGCCCTGTACGGCATGTTCGACTTTGAAGCCGACAAGCTGCACGGCAACTTCGGTCTGCGCTACATCCGCACCAAGGCCAACGCCACCGGCTATGTGTTCGATGGCACCAAGTGGTCTGGCAGCTGGGCCACCGACGCCGAGCAGAACAATGGCTGGGGCACGAGCAAGACCACCAAGTCGGCCAGCTATAGCGACTGGCTGCCCAGCCTGAACGTGGCTTATGACCTGAACCGCAACACCATCCTGCGTTTCGCGGCAGCCAAGGCCATCACGCGCCCGAACTTCGTGAACATGTTCAACGCCACGGTGATCGGCTTTGCCGACACCAACAAGGCCAATGACGCGTTCAACTACGGCTCGCCGGCGCTGAAGCCCCAGTCCTCGAACCAGTTCGACCTGGGCATCGAGTACTACTACGGTCGTGGCAACCTGGTGTCGGCTGCGCTCTTCTACAAGAAGATCGACAACTTCATCACCACCCAGACCCTCACCAACCAGAAGGTTGGCGTGGTCAGCCCCGACAGCGGCCTGGACAGCTGGACCATCAACAGCTACGTGAACGCTGGCGGCGGCAAGATCACGGGCCTGGAACTGCAAGCGAACCATGCGTTCAACAACGGCTTCGGTGTGGCTGCCAACTACACCTACTCCGATGCCAAGGCTCCGGCCAGCAGCTACCAGGACCAGCTGAACCTGTTCACCCTGTCCTCGCGCCACAACGCCAACCTGGTGGGCTACTACGAGAACCAGACCTACTCGGCTCGCCTGGCCTACAACTGGCGTTCCAAGTACATGGTTCGCGAGAGCGGCTGGTACGGCAACCGCATGCATGACGACACCGGCAGCCTGGACCTGAGCCTGGGCTGGAACATCAGCGACAAGCTGCGCCTGTCCTTCGAGGCCATCAACCTGCTCAAGCAGGATGATGTGCAGTACGGCGCTGCCGGTGCCGCCAGCACCGTGCGCCCCTCGCTCAAGGGCGGCTTCCCGACCTGGTACTTCGAAGGCGAGACCACCTACCGCGTGGGCCTGAGCGCCAAGTTCTGATCGCAGGACTGAACGCCCAAAGCAAAACCCGGCCTCGGCCGGGTTTTTTTACGCCTGTGGTCTCGGGGACGGGACGGCTGAGACGGCCGTGGGGTCTTCAGAAGTCGTAGAAGGTATTCACGGTCAGGCGCCCTGCCCTCGGATCGGCATTGACGCTCAGGGCCGGATTGACCACGGCCGTGTGCAAGAGGCTGCCACGATAGACCACCAGACGATTGAAGCGCGCCGGCATGCGGCCCAGAAACTCGAAGTGCTCATCGCCATGGTCGAAGTAGCGCGCCGGTGCCGGGCGCTGCGTCTGCTCGGCGTTGTAGGCCGCGAGAAATCGATCCCGGTTCTCGGACGTGACCTGCTGGATGCCGGTGGCGCGGTGCCGATAGAAGGCCGTCCCCCCGTGACGCTCATCACACAGATAGAGCAGCACCGCCATATGGTGAGGCGTGCTGGCATCGAAGTGTGGCGTGCGCTGCAGCGGCCCCAGTTCCTGGGGCGCCAGCGTCGTGAGGGAGAAGCCGCAGATGCTCTTGCGCAGGGCCAGCGACTCCGGCACGCCGAAATTGAGCCGGATCAGCGGGTCCATCAAGGCCGTGAGGTTATGCGAGTACGCAGCCGGCGCCTCGGCGCGCAGGCCCGGATAGCCCTTGCGATCCGAGAGCCCCGGATAGGGCTCGTAGGACGCCCTGCAAGCAGCCTCCAGCAGGGCCTCGGGCCGCTCCAGAAAATTGTCGATGAAGACCAGCTGGTGCTCACCGATCTGCACGGACTGCACATCGGGTGGCATACGGATCGGATAGGAGTCGCTCATCGTGTCGTTTGCATCTCAAAGGGTTCGTGCATGCGACAAGCCCGGCGCAAGGCCGGGCTTGTGAAGGCCGCTCGCTGCTGAAACTTCAGCGTACCCCGAAGCAAGCGTCAGACCTTGATGTAGATCCGTCGCCGGTCCAGTTCACGCACCACCAGGGTCCATACCAGCACGAATGCCAGGGCGAAGCCCAGCGAGGCAGCAAAGGGGTCCAGCAGGCGGCCCACCCAAGCAAAGCCCAGGGCATACAGCGGCTTGACCCAGCCCATCCCCTCCAGCACGACGGCCATGACCCAGGCCCCGGCATAGGCCGCGATGGCGTTCACGCCAAAGCTGCGCCCCAGAGCAGGCCAGCCGTGCTGGTCCACCAGCTTGTGAGCGGCCAGCAGCGCCAGGGCGGCCCAGCCACCGGTCCAGAGCACAAAGCTGCTGGTCCAGAGCTGCTTGTTCCAGGGCAGCAAGCCCTGCGCCGCATAGCCCAATGCAAGGGCCGCCAAGCCGAGCAGGCACAGGCGCCCAGTTTGGCCGCGGCGCAGCCACTCACCGGCACGCAGCCCCAGCAGACAGCTGGCCCAGGCACCCAGGGTGCTGAGCACGCCCTCGGGTTCATGCGCCAGTGCGCGCGCCGCATCCCACTGATAGGCCAGGGGCCCGAGCAAGACGCTGTCCCAACGGGCGGCCAGGTTGCCGGCCTGGCTCAGATCGCCGCCGGCCAAGAGCAGCCCGCCATAGCCGACCAGCAAGAGGCTCAGCAAGGCCCATTGCAGGCTGGCGCGCAGATACAGGGCCGCCAGTCCCGTGAGCGCAAAGCAGATGCCGATGCGCTGCAGCACGCCCATCAGCCGGAAGTGCGGCTTGTCCATCAGCCACCAGGCCAGGGCATGCAGCACCAGGCCCAGCAGCAGGATGCGCAGGGCGCGCTCGAGCACGGTACGGGCCATCGCTGCCTTGGGCGCACCGGCCTCGATACGCCCGCCCATGCTCAGGGCGATGGAGACGCCGACGATGAAGAGAAAGAAGGGAAAGATCAGATCGGTCGGCGTGCAGCCGTGCCAGGCCGCATGCTGCAGCGGGGCGTAGACATGGCCCCAATCGCCGGGGTTGTTGACCAGCAGCATGGCGGCCACCGCCAGGCCGCGCAGCGCATCCACCGAGGCCAGGCGCGGATTCTTCAGATCACTCATACAACTTGCTCAAGCACGCAGACCCGCAGCACAGCGAAGGCCGGCGGGTCAGGGTTCAAAAATCGCAGCGGCTCTCCAGCGCAGGCTGGGCTGCGGGCACCTGATCCAGGCGCGCGGTACCGGCACGGCGCAGCGCCGCCACCTCGGCCATCACCTGCTCGGGCGAGAGCCGGGCGTTGCGCGCATGGAAGACCCAGTCCACGTCCTGCTCCCAGACCCGCGCCTCGGCGCTGGGCGGCAGCAGGCCGCCGGGAGAGAACCAGAGATTGAAGTTGATGGACATGGGCACAACGGGGTAGTTGCGCCCACCGTGCTCCGCCACCTGGCGCCCATCGACAAAGAGGCGGGTTCGGCCATCCAGGATCTGCATCATCAGCACATGCCAGCCGTCCAGGGAGCCGAACTCCTCATGCGCCTGGTTGTAGGCCTTCCAGGGCTGCAGCTGCACCGTCTGCCAGCTGATGCCGTACAGCCGCGTCTTCTCGCTGCCCCAGCCGCCATTGGGCAGGTACTCCCAGTCCAGCTCGCTGAACTCGGGGTCGAAATCGAAACGCAAGGGGCTGACCACATAGAAGGTCTGAATCACCGGGTCGCCGTCCGCACCCTGGCGAGGCGCGTCCCGGAAACGAAGCCGGGCCGCATAAGTGCCTTCCAGATACTTGCGCTGATGGCAGAGCTGCACCTGCTCGGTGCCGGCGGCGCTGCCGTCGGTGCGCGCCTGCAGCCGCAGCAGGCGATTGCCGCGCTGCGACTCATCGTCCAGCACGCTCAGGCCATCGGGCGACCAGCGCGCGCCCTCCACACCGGGGTGTCCCGCACGGCTGCGTGGCGTCCAGCCGCCCTCGCGCTGCAGCTGCTGCGTCGTGGCGTAGGAAAAGTCGTCAAAAAAAACCTGCCCGGCTTGCGCCGCGGCAGGTTGGCAAAACAGCATGGCAATCGCGCCGGTAAGCGCCGCCATAGCCCCTCTCAAACTCATCAGCTCACTCCTCAAGGCCGGCGCCCATCTGCTGGCGCACGGCGAACGGACTTGGCAAGGCGCTCAGCGGCCGGCTGCGGCTTGGGCCCCAGCACCTTCTTGCTGGGGCGTCGCCACCGGGCTCTGCGCCTCGCCGCGCGCGGGAATACGCACAAACAGCAGCAGCAGCAGGGCCGGCACACCGCAGACGATGGTCCACAGGAAGAAGTCCTGGTAGCCCATGGCCAGCTGGATGTCGCCGCTGATGGTCTTGCTGAAGATGAAACCCAGCTGCATCACGCCCGAGCCCAGGGCGTAGTGCGCCGTCTGGAACTTGCCCGGCGCCACCGCCTGCATGATGTAGAGAATCATGCCCACGAAGCCGAAGCCATAGCCAAACATCTCGATGCCCACGGCCAGGCCGATGTGGAAGACGTCCTCCGGCATGGTGGCCGCCAGGTAGTAGAAGGTCACATTGGGCACGGCCATGGCCACGATCAGCACCGGCATGGCGCGCTTGAGGCCCAGCCAGCTGGTGAAGTAGCCCCCCAGGATGCTGCCCACCAGAAAGGCCGCGGTGCCCACGGTGCCGTAGACGCCGCCGATCTGCTCCGTACTCAGGCCCAGGCCGCCACTCTCGCGCGCTTCCTTCAGGAACAGCGGGCCGATGGTCTGCACCTGCCCTTCCGCGAAGCGGAACAGCACGATGAAAAGAATGGCCATCCAGATGCCGGGCTTCTGCAGAAAATCTGCAATCACCTCGCGCAGCGTGCGCCAGATGCCGGACGCGGTAAGGTCCGCATGCTCGGTGTTCAGCGTGCCCGGCAAGGCCCAGGCGTTGTAGCTGGCCAGCAGGGCCAGCAGCACGGCCAGCAAGACAAAGATCACCGACCAGGCGTTCATCACGCCAACCGTCCGCTCCAGATAGCCCGCCAGCACCAGCAGGCCGCCCAGGGTCAGGAACTTGGAGGCATTGAAGAAGGCGCCCTGCCAGCCGGCATAGGCGGCCTGCTGCTTGGCGTCCAGGCTGGCCATATAGAGGCCATCGCAGGCAATGTCGTGCGTGGCCGAGGCGTAGGCCAGCAGAAAGAGCACCGCGATGCTGGCCGCAAACCACATGGGCAGCTGCAGGGCCACGGCCATCAGGCCCAGGCCCACGGCGCCGGTGAACTGCATGGCCACCACGATCAGCTTCTTGCTGCGCGCCAGCTCCAGAAAGGGGCTCCACAGCGGCTTGAAGGCCCAGGCCAGGCCCAGGGCGCCGGTCCAGCGCGCGATCTGGTCATTGGGCACGCCCATGTTCTTGAACATGAGGCCGGCGATCAGCATCACCACAAAGAACTGAAGGCCCTGCACGAAGTACAGGCTGGGCACCCAACGGATGGGCGAGCGCAGAGGCGTCTGGGTCATGGCAGGGCCTTGGTCTGGGGGCGGTAGCCGGGTGAGCGATCAGTTCAGGGTGACGGGCGGCTGTGCCGTGGCGCTCTGCCGGCCCTGCAACCAAGCGCGCAGCGCGCTCATCGCACCCTCGGCATAGCCCCAGGTCACGACGGCCGGCGCCTGCGGCAGGTCCAGCACCTGGAAGGGGTTCCAGATGGCCAGATGCAGGTCCACCGCGGCCTCGGCCGCCGCCGCACCGTAGCGCGCGCGCTGGTTGGACACCAGCACATTCAGGCGGCCATCGCGCGGCAGATCGGCCGCGCCCAGGGCGCTGAGCTTGGGCAGGTGCAGGAACTCCACATCACGGAAATGGGCGTCGAAGAGCGCCGCCACGGCCTCTACAGGCAGACCCGCCTCCGACACGCCATCGCTGGCCACACTGGCCTGGGTGATCACGCGCAGCGGACGCTCGGCCGCCGGCGGCGTGGCGCCACGCAGGGCACACAGGGACAGGGCCCAGGCGCGATGCATCAGGGCGTCATCGGCCTCGCGCTGGCCGGCGGCATAGTCGCGGCGGGCCAGGGGGTAGGCACGGGCCAGGGTCTCGATGCGCGCGGCCGCAGCCTGCACCTCGGCCAGGCTCAGCTGGCCGGCGACCAGGGCCGCGGCAATGGCGTCCAGCACCTCGGCCTGCTCGGTACGGCTGCCTTGGGCCAGGGGCATGTCGGCGCCGGCCTGCAGGGCCAGCACCGAGGCGCGGGCATAGCCATAGCGCTCGAACACGGCCTTCATCATCAGCGCGTCGGTGATGACCACACCGCCAAAGCCCAGGTTCTGGCGCAGCACGCCGCCCAGAATGGTCTTGGACAGGGTGGCCGGATGCTCGGCATCCAGCTGCGGGTAGACGATATGCGCCGTCATCACCGCCGGCGCTGCCAGATCACCCGCATGGCCCGAGGCCAGGGCGCGGAAGGGCCGCAGTTCCAGGGCTTCCAGCGCGGCCAGGGACTTGTCCACCGTGGGCAGGGCATGGTGCGAGTCCACATGGGTGTCGCCATGGCCGGGGAAATGCTTGACGCAGCAGGCCACGCCTTCGCGCAGCGAGCCGCGCATCCAGGCCCGGGCCAGGCGGATCACGCGCTCCGGGTCTTCGCCAAAGCTGCGCTCGCCGATCACCGGATTGGCCGGGTTGTTGTTCACGTCCAGCACGGGCGCGAAGTTCCAGTTGATGCCCAGATGGCGCAGGGAGCGCGCCACAGCGGCGCCCACCTCCTCGGCCAGGGCCTCGTCGCCAATGGCGCCCAGGGCCATGGCCGCCGGTGCCTGAGGCACGCTGGTGGCCCGGATCACCGAGCCGCCTTCCTGGTCGATGCCGATCAGGCCCAACGGGCCCATGACCTCGCGCAGATCGGCGGTCAGTTGACGGATCTCGTCCTCGCTGCCGAGGTTCTTGCGGAACAGGCAGACCGCGCGAATCTCGTGCTCGCGCAAAAAGGCAGCGGTCTCGGCATCCAGGGTCTTGCCGGGAATGTCGACCATCACCAGATGGCCGGGGCGGAAGGCGGGGGTCGCGCTCATGCTAGTCGGAATCAATGCGTCTTGGTCACTTTGGCCAGATGGCGCGGCTGGTCGGGGTTGAGGCCGCGCGCACGCGCCAGGGCCTCGACCATGGGGTAGAAGCTCTGCACCGCGGCGATGGGGTCCAGATCCTCATTGCCGGTGGTGGCCAGCTCCAGTTCGGCGCCGGGCGTGCCCTTGGGGGCGGCCAGCAGCACGCGGGCACCACGGCCGCGCATTTCCTCGGCCAGGGCGATAAGGCCCGCCTGGGCCGGGCCGCGCGGAGCGAACACCAGCAGCGGGTAGCCCTCTTCCACCAGGGCCATGGGGCCATGCTTGACCTCGGCGCCCGAGAAGGCCTCGGCCTGGATGCCGCAGGTTTCCTTGAACTTGAGCGCGGCTTCCATGGCAATGGCCAGGCCCGTGCCGCGGCCGATCACGAAGAGCTTGTCGGCATCCTTGAGCGCTTCCACCGCCGTGTCCCAGCGCAGGGCCGCGGCCTGGGTCAGGGCTTCGGGCAGGGTCTGCAAGGCGGCGGCCAGGTCCTCGTCGTCCTGCCAAGCGGCCACCACGCGGGCACCGGCCACCAGCTGGGCGATATAGCTCTTGGTCGCGGCCACGCTCTGCTCGGGGCCGGCGTGCAGGGAGAACACATGCTGGGCGGCCTCGGCAAGGGGCGAGCCCGAGGCATTGACGAAGGCCACGGTGCGCGCGCCCTGGCTGCTGAAGTACTGGGTGGGGGCCACCAGGTCGGGGCTCTGGCCCGACTGCGAGAAGGCCAGCGAGACCAGGCCCTTGCTCTCGATCTTGCTCTGATACAGCGTGATCAGGGACATGGGCAGGGAGGTGACCAGGCGGCCCAGGCGCGCCATCACCAGATAGGCCATGTAGTGGGCAGCGTGATCCGAGCTGCCGCGGGCAATGGTCAGCAGGCTGCTGGGCGGCTGGCTGCGCAGCGCCTCACCCAGGGCTGCGTAAGCGCCTTGATCGGCGGCCAGTTGACGCGCCACGCAAGCAGGAGCGCTCAGCGCCTCCTCCAGCATGCGAGAACCATTCAGATTAGCCGAGCTCAATTTCTTCTCCTTCAACCACCACGCGCTGCAACTGCAGGTCCCGGTCCATCACCACCAAATCCGCCCAGGCGCCCGGGGTCAGACGCCCCCGGTCTTCCAGGCCCATGTAATCCGCCGCATAGGTCGAGACGCGGCGCGATGCCTCTTCGATCTCCAGGCCCAGGCCCACCAGATTGCGCAGGGCCTGATCCAGGGTCAGGGTGCTGCCGGCCAGGGTGCCGTCGGGCAGGCGCACGCCGCCCATGCACTTCTGCACCTTGTGGCGGCCCAGGCTGTACTCGCCATCGGGCATGCCGGCCGCCGCGGTGGAATCACTCACGCAGAACAGGCAGGGAATGGCGCGCAGCGCCACCTTGATCGCGCCGGGGTGCACATGCAGCAGGTCCGGGATGATCTCGGCGTAGCGCGCATGGGCCAGGGCCGCGCCCACCATGCCGGGCTCGCGGTGGTGCAGGCCGCTCATCGCGTTGAAAAGATGGGTGAAGCCGCCGGCGCCATGGGCCAGGGCAGCCACGCCGTCTTCGTAGGTGCCCAGGGTGTGACCGATCTGCACCTGGAAGCCGGCCTCGCGCAGCTGGGTGATGAGCTCCAGATAACCCGGCAGCTCGGGCGCCAGGGTGATCAGGCGGATGGGCGCCAGCGCATGCAGGGCCATGATCTCATCCAGACTCGCGACCTTGGCGAAATCGGGCTGGGCACCCAGCTTGCCCGGATTGATGTAAGGCCCCTCCAGATGCACACCCAGCACGCGGGCGCCCTGCGGATCACGCCGCCGGCACAGCGGCCCCACGGCCTCCAGCGCGGCCCGGATCTCATCCATGGGCGCAGTCATGGTGGTGGCCAGCAAGGCCGTCGTGCCATGCCGGGCATGGAGGCGGGAGATGGCGGCGGCCGCGTCGCTGCCCTCCATGGTGTCGCGCCCGCCACCGCCGTGCACATGCACGTCGATGAAGCCGGGCAGCACCAGGGGCAGAGTCTGGCGAGCATGTCGGACCTCGGACTCGGAGACGCTCTCGCCCTCGATGCGGACGATGCGCCCCTCCCGCTGCTCCAGCACGCCGCGCACAAAACCCTGTGGCGTGAGGATGTAGCCCTCGATCTGATCAACAGCCAAACTCATTCCCGTCTCGTTTCCGGCTCTCTAGCCATCTCGTCGCATCTCGGCGACGAAGTCGTAGTAATCGCTGCGGCAATAGGAATGGGTCAGCTCCACGGCCTGCCCCGACTCCATAAAGCCCACCCGCGTGATGAAGAGCACCGCCTGGCCCACCGGCACCTCCAGCAGGGCCGCCAGCTTGGGCTCGGCATTGATGGCGCGGATGTGCTGCAGCGCGCGCACCGGGGCGCCGCCCTGACGGGTCAGGTGGGCGTACAGCGAGGCATCCACGGCCTGGGGATCGGGCAGCACCGTCTCGGGCAGCACGCTCACCTCATAGGCCATGACCACCGCATCGGCCAGGCGCAAGCGCTCCAGGCGCGCCACGCGCGCACCCGTGGCCAGGCCCAGGCTCAGCTGCTCATCCGGCGCGGCCTGGGCAAAGCCGCGGGTCAGCCACTTGGAGCTGGGCTTGAAGCCGCGTTGATGCAGCTCTTCCGAGAAGCTGGTCAGGCGGGAGAGCGGCTGTTCCAGCTTGGGCGCGATGTAGTTGCCGGAACCACGCTTGCGGATGATCAGGCCCTGCTCGACCAGGCGGTCGATGGCCTTGCGCGCCGTCACGCGCGAGAGATCCAGCGATTCGGACAGCACCCGCTCGGAGGGCAGGGCCTCATCCGGGTGGTAGTGACCATCGCGTATGGCCTGGGCCAGCTTGTGCGCCAGCTGCATATACAGCGGCGAGGCGGCCTCGGGGTCGGCCTTGAACTGGAAAGGAAGCTTGGTGGCAGTGGCAGAAGCAGTCATCAGAGTCCCATCTCGGTGAGTGCGCGGCCTATCATCAGCAGCGCGCCGTCCGCCGAGTCGCCTTGCGGCTCGACGCAGCGGGCACGAATGGTGCCTGAGAAATACGCTGCCACACGCCGCGCGATGCTGCCGCACAGCGCCACGGGCAGCCGCCCCGAGGGATCCAGTGCCAGCGCCAGACGCTCCAGCTCCGCCACCGTCTCCTCCACAAAACCCTGCGCCACCGCATCGTGGGCCGCCTGATCGAAGACCAGGGGCGCCAGGCTGGCATAAGCATGCTGGCCGGCTGCAGCACACCAGTCGGCGAGTGCATCACGCTGCTCGCCGGCGGCGGCCCAGACCGCATGCGCCAGCGCACCAGCCGGCACACGGCCATCCATGGCCTGCTGGGCGTGACGCATGGCCTTGATCCCCAGCCAGGCACCACTGCCCTCGTCGCCCGTGATCCAACCCCAGCCGCTGATCAGCACGCGCGAACCATCCTCGCGCAGGGCCTCACCCACGGCGCCAGTGCCCGAGGCCACCACAGCGCCCGGCCGGCCGCCATGGGCGCCCAGCACGGTGGTGTAGCCGTCGTTCTCCAGCAGCACCCGGGCATAACCCGGCTGCAAGCGCAGAAAGCCCTCGGCCTGCTCCGCAATGGTGGCCCCCGAGAGACCCAGACCGATGGCGCATTCCGCCAGATCCAAGGCACCCAGACCCGCCTGGGCGCAAGCCGCCATCACGGCCTGCTGCACATGGCACCAGGCTTGCTCCACCCCTTGGCCCAGGGCCGAGGGGCCCGCCTCACCCTGGCCCAGCACCCGACCCTGCCGGTCGGCCAGACGCACGCGAGTGCCGGTACCCCCGCCGTCCACGCCAATCAGAAAGCGTACGGGTTTGGTGGCAGACTGTGAGGGCGCGCCCGCGGCGCGTGCGAAGGCCGTGTTCATATTTAATACCAGTCTAGTACCAGAGACAACTGGGCGTCAATTGGTATTCGCCACTCACGAAGAGGAATGGCGTGGGGCGGCGGATTTATCGGGTTAATACCAATAAAAAACCAGCCCGAGTATCACGGCGCTTCGGGGTTTTTACCGATCTTCCAGGCTCCAATCCACGGGGCGGCCACGCAAGGCCAGCCAGGCCGCCGCGCGCGAAAAGTGCCCGCAGCCGATGAAGGGCGTGGGCGGCCGGGTGGCCGAGAGGGGCGAAGGATGGTTGGCCTGCAGCACCAGATGGCGGCGCGCCGTGTCGGCGCCCTCGATCAGCTGGGCCTTGGCCTGGGCATGGGCGCCCCAGAGCAGAAAGGCCTTGGGCGCGGCATCGGTCGCGGCGCGCAGGATCAGGGCGTCGCTGAGGGCCTCCCAGCCCTTCTTGGCATGACTGGCCGGCGCGCCATCCTCCACCGTCAGGCAGGTATTGAGCAGCAGCACGCCGCGGCGCGCCCAGGCGCCCAGATGACCGTGGGCCGGCGGCGGCAGGCCCAGATCCCGCTGCAGCTCCTTGAAGATATTGCGCAGGCTGGGCGGCAGCTTCTTGAGCGTGGGCGGCACCGAGAAGGCCAGGCCCTCGGCTTGCCCCGGCCCGTGATAGGGGTCCTGCCCCAGGATCACCACGCGCACCTGGTCCAGGGGCGTGAGCGTGAGCGCCCGGAAAGGCTCGGGCGGGTAGACCAGCGCGCCGGCGGCGCGGCGCTGGGCCACGAAGGCCTCCAGGCCCCGGCCCGCGGGCGAGGCCTGCCAGGCCTCGACCACCTCCTGCCAGCCCGCGCTCACGAGGCGAACAGGGCCGCGAGCGCCTGACCCGGATCCGGCGCGCGCATGAAGGCCTCGCCCACCAGGAAGGCATGCACCTGGGCGGCGCGCATGAGCTGCACATCGGCCGGGGCCAGGATGCCGCTCTCGGTCACCAAGAGGCGATCGGCCGGCACGTCCTGGAGCAGGCCCAGGGTGGTATCCAGCGTGACCTCGAAGCTGCGCAGATTGCGGTTGTTGATGCCCACCAGTGGCGTCTTCAGGCGCAGGGCCCGCGCCAGCTCCGCGCCGTCGTGCACCTCGACCAGCACGTCCAGGCCCAGGCTCTGCGCCACAGCCTCCAGATCGGCCATCTGCGCATCATCCAGGCAGGCGGCGATCAGCAGGATGCAGTCGGCCCCCATGGCCCGCGCCTCGAAGACCTGGTACTCGTCGACCATGAAGTCCTTGCGCAGCACCGGCAGGGCCACGGCCGCGCGGGCCTGGCGCAGATAGTCGGCCGAGCCCTGGAAAAACTGCTCGTCGGTCAGGACCGAGAGGCAGGCAGCGCCGTGGCGCTCATAGCTCTGCGCGATCTCGGCCGGACGGAAGTCGGCGCGGATCACGCCCTTGCTGGGGCTGGCCTTCTTGATCTCGGCGATCACGCCGCTGTGGCCGGCGGCGATCTTGGCGCGCAGCGCACGCTCGAAGCCGCGCGTCACGCGGTCCGCCTCGGCCTGCTCGCGAACGGCCGCCAGGGGCAGGCGCGCGCGCGGCCGCCACTTCCTCATGCTTGACCGCGACGATGCGCTTCAGGATGTCGGCCATGGTCTCAAGCCTCCTGGCCCCGGGCCTGGGTGGTGGTCACAAACTGATCCAGCTTGGCGCGGGCCGCGCCGCTGGCGATGGCCTCGCGCGCCTTGGCAATACCGGCGGCGATGGAGTCCACCACATTGGCGGCATAGAGCGTGGCACCGGCATTGAGCAGCACGATGTCGCGCGCCGGGCCTTCCTCATTGGCCAGGGCGCCCAGCAGCATGCGGCGGCTGTCCTCGGGGCCGCTGACCTTGAGGCTGCGGTTGCTGGCCATGGCCAGGCCGAAGTCCTCCGGATGGATCTCGTACTCGCGCACCTCGCCGTTCTTCAGCTCGCCCACCAGGGTGGCGGCGCCCAGCGAGATCTCGTCCATGCCGTCCTTGCCGTAGACCACCACGGCATGTTCGGCGCCCAGGCGCTGCATCACGCGCACCTGGATGCCCACCAGGTCGGGGTGGAACACGCCCATCAGGATGTTCTTGGCGTCGGCCGGATTGGTCAGCGGGCCCAGGATGTTGAAGATGGTGCGCACGCCCAGCTCCTTGCGCACCGGGGCGATGTTCTTCATGGCCGGGTGGTGGTTGGGCGCGAACATGAAACCGATACCGGCGCGCTGCACGCTTTGCGCCACCTGGCTGGGGCTGAGCATGATGTTGGCGCCCAGGGCCTCCAGCACATCGGCACTGCCGGTCTTGCTGGAGACGCTGCGATTGCCATGCTTGGCCACCTGGGCCCCGGCCGCGGCCGCCACGAACATGGAGCAGGTGCTGATATTGAAGGTGTGGGCGCCATCGCCACCCGTGCCCACCACATCCACCAGATGCGGGCCCGGCTGCAGCGGCACCTTGACCGAGAACTCGCGCATGACCTGGGCCGCGGCGGTGATCTCGCCAATGGTCTCCTTCTTGACGCGCAGGCCGGTCAGCAGGGCCGCGGCGATCACGGGCGACATCTCGCCGCCCATGATGCGGCGCATCAGGGCCAGCATCTCGTCGTGGAAGATCTCGCGGTGCTCGATGACGCGGGTCAGGGCTTCATGGTCGGTGATCGGCATCTCAGGCTCCGATGAAGTAGTCACGGACGGCGGCAATCGCGCGCTCGACGCCGGCGGCGTCCACATCCAGATGGGTGACAAAGCGCAGGCGGTACAGGCCGGTGGCCAGCACGCCGCGCGCTTTCAAGTGTGCTATCAGGCCGGCGGCGCGCTCGGGCGCCACATCGGCAAAGACGATATTGGTCTGCGGCGCCTCCACCGTCAGGCCGGGCAGGCCCTGCAGTCCCTCGGCCAGGCGGCGCGCCAGGGCATGGTCGTCCGCCAGGCGGTGCACATGGTGCTGCAGCGCATGCTGGGCGGCCGCGGCCAGCATGCCGGCCTGGCGCAGGCCGCCGCCGCTCATCTTGCGCCAGCGGTGCGCGCGCTGGATGAACTCACGGCTGCCGCAGAGCACCGAACCCACCGGCGCGCCCAGGCCCTTGGAGAAGCAGACCGAGACGCTGTCGAAATGGCTGCAGATGCGGCGCGCCGCGGCGTAGGGCTCGGCGGCGTCAATCGCCACCGCGGCATTGAAGAGTCGCGCGCCGTCCAGATGCCGGGCCAGCCCCTTGCGCTGCGCCAACGCCGACGCCGCGGCCAGGTAGTCCATAGTCAGCACCTTGCCGCCGATGGTGTTCTCCAGTGTCAGCAGTTTGGTGCGGGCGAAATGCGCGTCGTCTAGCTTGATCTGCGCTTCCACCTCGTCCAGCGGCAGCGAGCCGTCCGGCGCATGGGCGATGGGCTGGGGCTGGATGGAGCCCAGCACCGCGGCGCCGCCGCCCTCCCAGCGGTAGGTGTGGGCGTACTGGCCCACGATGTATTCCTCGCCGCGCTGGCAGTGGCTCATCAGCGCGCAGAGATTGCTCTGCGTGCCGGTGGGCATGAAGAGCGCGGCCTCGAAGCCCAGCAGCGCGGCCAACTCGGCCTGCAGCGCGTTGACGCTGGGATCGTCGCCAAACACATCGTCGCCCAGGGGCGCAGCCAGCATGGCCTCGCGCATGGCCGCGGTGGGCCGGGTGACGGTGTCGCTGCGCAGATCGACCAAGCTCATAGCGCGCGCTCCAGGAAGTTTTTCAACATGGCGTGCCCATGCTCGGACAAGATGGATTCCGGGTGGAACTGCACGCCCTCCAGCGGCGTGGCCGTGCCGGCCAGCTCGCGGTGGCGCACGCCCATGATCTCGCCATCCTCGCTGCGGGCGCTGATCTCCAGCACCTGCGGCATGGTCGCTTCCTCGATCACCAGCGAGTGGTAGCGGATCACGCTGAATTCCTTGGGCAGGCCTTTGAAGACGCCCTTCTGGTCGGTCGTGATGGTGCTGGCCTTGCCGTGCATCTGGGTCTTGGCACGCACGATCTTGCCGCCCAGGGCAGCGCCTATGCTCTGGTGGCCCAGGCACACGCCCAGGATGGGCAGCTTGCCCGTGAAGGCGCGGATCGCCTCCACGCACACGCCCGCCTCGGCCGGCGTGCAGGGGCCGGGCGAGAACACCAGGTGATCGGGCTTGAGCGCGCCGATCTCCTCCACCGTGATCTCGTCATTGCGCACGACCTTGACGTCCGCGCCGAGCTCGCCGAAGTACTGCACCAGGTTGAAGGTGAAGCTGTCGTAGTTGTCGATCATCAGCAGCATGTCAGGACTCCCGCAGGGCCGCCCCAAGGGAGGCCAGCCCCCTCGGGGGGCAGTGAACGAAGTGAACGTGGGGGCTCATCAAAAACCCTCCTCAACGAGTTCGGCGGCGCGAATCAGCGCGCGCGCCTTCGCTTCGGTTTCCTTCCATTCCAGCTCGGGCACCGAATCGGCCACGATGCCGGCCGCGGCCGAGACATAGAGCGTCTGGTCCTGCACGATGCCGGTGCGGATGGCGATGGCCAGGTCCATATCGCCGGCAAAGCTCAGGTAGCCGCAGGCGCCGCCATAGATGCCGCGCTTGACGGGCTCCAACTCGTCGATGATCTGCATGGCGCGGATCTTGGGCGCGCCGCTGAGCGTGCCGGCCGGGAAGGTGGCGCGCAGCACGTCCATATTGCTCTGGCCCTGCTTCAAGGTGCCCTCGACATTGCTGACGATGTGCATCACATGCGAGTAGCGCTCCACCGCGAAGGCATCGGTCAGCTTGACCGAGCCCGTCTCGGCGATGCGGCCCACATCGTTGCGGGCCAGGTCGATCAGCATCAGATGCTCGGCGCGCTCCTTGGGGTCGGCCTTGAGCTCGGCCTCCAGCGCCTGGTCCAGCTCGGGCGTGGCGCCGCGCGGGCGGGTGCCGGCCAGGGGGCGGATGGTGATGCGCTCCTCCTCGGCGATACGCTCATGCCGCACCAGGATCTCGGGCGAGGCGCCGACGATCTGGAAGTCCCCCATGTCATAGAAGTACATATAGGGGCTGGGGTTCAGCGAGCGCAGCGCGCGATAGAGGCTCAGCGGCGACTCGGTGTAGCGCTTGGCCAGGCGCTGGCCGAAGACGATCTGCATGCAGTCGCCAGCGGCGATGTAGTCCTTGGCCTTGAGCACCGCGGCCTCGAAGTCCTCACGCTTGAACTCGCGCTGCACCGGATGCGACTGGCCGCGCTTCACCTGGGGCGCGCTGACCGAGTAGGCCAGCTTGTCGCGCAGCTCGGTCAGACGCTTCTTGCCGCGGAAATAGGCTTCGGGCTGGGTGGGGTCGGCGTAGACGATGAGATACAGGCGCCCGGAGAGGTTGTCGATGACCGCCAGCTCCTCGCACTGCAGCAGCATCACATCTGGCGTGGCCAGACCGCCGCCTTTGTGGGTCTTGGCCAGCTTGGGTTCGATATAGCGCACCGCGTCGTAGCCGAAGTAGCCGGCCAGGCCGCCGCAAAAGCGCGGCATGCCCGGGCGCAGCGCCACCTTGAAGCGCTGCTGGTAGGCCTCGATGAAGTCCAGCGGATTGCCCTCGTGGGTCTCCACCACGGCGCCGTCGCGCAGCACCTCGGTCTTGAAGCCCTCGCTCTTCAGCACGGTGCGGGCCGGCAGGCCGATGAAGGAATAGCGCCCGAAGCGCTCGCCCCCCACCACCGATTCCAGCAAAAAGCTGTGGCGGCCCTGGCCGGCACCGGCGCAGAGCTTGAGGTAGAGGGAGAGCGGGGTTTCGAGATCCGCAAAAGCCTCGCTGATCAGCGGGATGCGGTTATAGCCCTGGGCGGCCAGGCTCTGGAATTCCAGTTCGGTGATCACGTCGTCAAACCTCGAATACGGGGGCGCTACGCCGGCTCGCAGGGGAGCCGCCGAGAAGTGGGCGCGCGCCGGTTCAATCAGGTCGCTTGACTGCGGCCAGCTCCCTGCTGGGAGCGATCGATCGGATTTCGATTGTGAGGCCCGCGCATGACACGTCGTGCGGTCAGCGGGGCGGCAAGCATCAGTCAGGCGGCTTCAGCGGGCGAAGTCGTTCGAGCGACGCCAGGGCCAGGCTCCCCGGTCGTTCGACCCCTTGATGTGCTTGCGCGTGATGAACATGATGCGGCCGAGTGTAGCAGCGCCCGCCTCGCGCCCCACTCGGTAGAGCCCCGGTGTCCAAATGTGACTCTTGCCACAGACGAGCGCGCGCGGTTCGCACCATACTCCCGCCTGCCCGCCGCCAGAGCGGGGGATGGACGGAGACAAGCAAGATGAGATCAAGCCTCGCAGCCCTGCTGCTCGCCGCCGCGGTGGGCGTACCGGCCTGGGCCCAGTCGGTCGATGTGGCCGGCGTCAAGTACGAGCCCCAGGCCGAGGTCGGCGGCCAGAAGCTGCAACTCAACGGCGCCGGCATACGCTTCAAGGCCGTGTTCAAGGTCTACACGGCGGGGCTCTACCTCACGGCCAAGGCCGGCACGCCCGATGCGGTGCTGGCCAATCCCGGCCCCAAGCGCCTGCACATCCAGATGCTGCGCGATATCGACGGGGCCGAGCTGGGCAAGCTCTTCACCAAGGGCATGGAAGACAACTCCACCCGCGAGGAGTTCGGCCGCTCCATTTCGGGCGTGCTGCGCATTGCCGAGATCTTTGCCAGCAAGAGAAAGCTGGCCAGCGGCGAGAGCTTCAGCGTGGACTGGCTGCCGGGCACCGGCGCCGTGGTCTCCATCAATGGCAGCCGCGTGGCCGGCGAACCCATCAAGGAGCCCGAGTTCTTCAATGTGCTGCTCAAGATCTGGCTGGGCAAGTCACCCGCCGATGCCCAGCTCAAGGACGCCCTGCTGGGCCAGCAGCGCAGCAGCAGCCGTCAGGCCGGATCGGGCAACTGAATCTGGTCCAGCCGGTCCAGATGCTGCAGGGCCGGCACCGCATCGATGGGCTCGCCGTGGTTGTAGCCATGGCGTAGCAGCAGCACCGGGCAGCCCGCGGCGTGGGCGGCCTGGGCGTCATTGCTGCTGTCGCCGATCATCCAGCTGGCCGCGGGCGGCGTGCCCAGGGCCTCGCAGGTCTTGAGCAGGGGCAGGGGGTCGGGCTTCTTGCGCTCGAAGTCGTCGCCACCAAACACCTTGTCGAAATAGCCGGCCAGGCCCTTGCGCGCCAGCAGCTCGCGGGCGAAGGCGGCCGGCTTGTTGGTCAGGCAGGCCATGGGCAGGCCGCGCGCGCGCAGGCGCTCCAGGCCCTCCAGCGTGCCCGGGAAGAGATCGGAATGCTGGCCGTTGAGCCGCTCGTAGTGATGCTGGTAGCGGGCCCAGGCTTGCTCGTAGAGCGCGGGCGCGCCGCCCACCGCGGCCAGGGTGCTGCGGATCAGGTGCTCGCTGCCGCGCCCCACGGTGTGCGCCACGAAGTCGCGGCCCACGGCCGGCAGGGCCAGCTCGGCCAGCACCGCGTTGAGCACGGCCACGAAATCGCCCAGGGTGTCGACCAGGGTGCCGTCCAGATCGACCAGAAAGGCCTGGGGCGGGAGTGCTTGCTGCTGCTGCGTCATGGTGCTTGGAATGGAAGCGATTGAAAACGATCAGGCGCCCAGCAGGGACTGGCCGCAGACCCGCAAGGTCTGGCCGCTGAAGGCCGCGACCTCGGGCCGGGCCAGAAAGGCGATGGCCTCGGCCACATCCTCGGGCTGACCGCCCTGCTGCAGGGCATTGAGCCGGCGGCCGGCCTCGCGCAGCATCCAGGGCATGCGCCGTGTCATGGCGGTCTCGATGAAGCCCGGCGCCACCGCGAAAGCCCCGCCGCCGCCACGCCGCGCCAGCTCAAGGCCGCGCGCCTGCACATAGCCGATCAGGCCGGCCTTGCTGGCCGCGTAATTGGTCTGGCCCGCATTGCCGGCGATGCCGCTGATGGAAGCCAGGCAGATCTCGCGCGCGCCGGGCCGCAAGGCCGCGGCGGCGTCCAGGGCAGCATCGATGGCCAGCACCGCGCCCAGGTTGACGGCCAGCACGCCGTCCCACTCGGCCGCGCTCATGCGGGCCAGGCTGCGGTCGCGGGTGATGCCGGCGTTGTGCACCAGCAGGCTGGCGCCGCCGCGCGCCGCCACCGCCGGGGCCAGCTGAGCCACGCCCGCGGGGCTGGCAATGTCCAGGCCCAGGGCCTCCCCACCCCCCGCGGCCGCCCGGGCCTGCTGGGGTGTGGCCGCGGCCGGCACATCCACGCAGAGCAGGCGCGCGCCTTCGGCCGCCAGGCGGCGCACCGTGGCCGCGCCAATGCCGCCGGCCGCGCCGGTGACCACGGCCAGGGC
>NZ_JBKCLH010000218.1:0-24043 GCF_046300915.1 Roseateles sp.
GACCAGGGCCGGGCCGAAGGCTTCGCGCAGCGCGGGCATGGCCGCTCCCCCGGGCGCGGTCAAGGCGCGGGAGATGGCGTCGGTATCGATGATGGCGGCGCCGGCCTCGGCCAGCAGGCCGGCCACCGTGCTCTTGCCGGAGCCGATGCCACCGGTCAGGCCCAGGCGCAGCGCTGTCTTTGGTGCTTCAGTGCTCAAGACTCAGGCCCAGCCCAGCCAGCCCATCACGCGCGGCGCGCCGGCAAACATGACGACCAAGCCACCGCCGGCCAGGAAGGGGCCGAAGGGCACATAGCGGCCTTCGCGCAGGCCGCCGCTGACTTTGAGGCCTATGCCCACCAGGGCCCCGATCAGGGAGGCGCCCAGCACAATGGGCAGCAGCATCTGCCAGCCCAGCCAGGCGCCGAGCGCGGCCAGCAGCTTGAAGTCGCCGTAGCCCATGCCCTCCTTGCCAGTGGTGAGCTTGAAGAGCCAGTACACCGACCACAGCGTCAGATAGCCGGCGATGGCACCGATCAGGGCTTGCTCCAGGGGAAGGGTCCAGCCCAGCAGGGCTGCCAGCAGACCGGCCCAGAGCAGGGGCAGGGTCATGGAGTCGGGCAGCAGGGTGGTGTCCCAGTCGATCAGCGCCAGGGCGAGCAAGGTGGCGACAAAGCCGCACCACAGCAGGGCCAGGGGCTGCGGGCCGACATGCCAGGCCGTGGCGGCAAAAAGCAGGCCCGTGCTGAGTTCGACCAGGGGATAGCGCAGGGAGATGCGCTGCTTGCAGCCGGCGCAGCGCCCGCCCAGGCGCAGCCAACCGAGCAGGGGCAGGTTTTCATGCCAGGCGATGGCGCGGCCGCAGTGCGGGCAGCGCGAGCGCGGCGTGGCAATGCCCAGGGGGGGCAGCTGTTCCAGGTGGGTCTGCAGGCCTTGTGCGCCGGCGGCCAGCTTGTCCGCCTGAGGCGCGGTGAGGCCGGCGCGGCGAAGTTCCTGGGCGTCGGCCAGGTGTTCGCTGGACTCCAACCACCAGCCGCGCTCCAGCATCAGGGGCAGGCGGTGTACCACCACATTCAGGAAGCTGCCTATGCACAGGCCCAGAATGCCCAGGGCCAGCGGCGTGAGCAGCCATTCGTAGTCTTGAATCATGAGCAAGGCGCAGGGGGAGAAGCGGGCTCAGACCACCTGGCCGAGCTTGAAGATGGGCATGTACATGGCGACCACGATGCCGCCGATCAGGCCGCCCAGGATCACGATGATGAAGGGCTCCATCAGGCTGGACAGGGCCTTCACCGCCTCGTCCACCTCGTCCTCGTAGAAGTCGGCGGCCTTGGACAGCATATGGTCCAGGGAGCCCGACTCTTCGCCGATGGAGGCCATCTGCAACACCATGGTCGGGAAGATGCCCGTGCTTTGCATGGAGGTGGTCAGGGACGCGCCGGTGGAGACATCGCGCTGGATCTTCTCGGTGGCCTCCAGAAACACGGCATTGCCCGAGGCACCGCCCACGGAATCCAGGGCTTCCACCAGGGGCACACCGGCGGCAAACATGGTGGACAGGGTGCGGGTCCAGCGGGCCACGGCCGATTTGAACAACAGCTCGCCAAACACCGGGATCTTCAGCAGGATGCGGTCCATGCGCTTCTGCATGGCCTCGGAGCGCTTCCAGCTCTGGATGAAGAAGTAGAGGCCGCCGCCGATGCCGCCGAAGATGGCCCACCAGTAGCTGACGAAGAACTCCGACATGGCGATCACCGCCAGCGTGGGCGCCGGCAGGTCGGCGCCGAAGGAGGTGAACACATCCTTGAAGGCCGGCACCACGAAGATCATGATCACGGCCACCACGACAAAAGCCACGCCCATCACCGCGATCGGGTAGGTCAGGGCGGACTTGATCTTGTTCTTGATGGCGACCGTCTTTTCCTGATAGGTCGCGAGGCGATCCAGCAACTGCTCCAGGATACCGCCGGCTTCGCCCGCCTCCACCAGATTGCAGTAAAGCGCATCGAAGTACATCGGATGCTTGCGGAAAGACGAGGAGAGGCTGGTGCCGGTCTCCACGTCTTGACGGATGTCGTTGAGCAGGCGGGTCAGGCGCGGATTGGTGCTGCCGCGGCCCACGATGTCAAAAGCCTGTAGCAGTGGGACGCCGGCGCGCATCATGGTGGCCAGCTGGCGTGTGAAGACCGCAATGTCCTTCTGCTTGATGGACTTGCCGCCGGCGGTGCGGCGCTTCTTGACCTTGCTGACCAGGATGCCCTGGCGGCGCAGGGTCGCGCTGACCATGGCCTCGCCGCCGGCACGCAGCTCGCCGCGCACGGTCTTGCCATTGCGGTCCTTGCCTTCCCACTCGAAGACAAATTCCTTGACGTTCTTGGCGATCGCGCCTGTTGCCATATCACCTCCAGGGCTGTGGACCCCGTCCCTTATTCATTGGTTGCCGACAGCACTTCTTCCAGCGTGGTCACGCCGGCCCGCACCTTGACCAGGCCGGACTGACGCAGATCGCGCACGCCCTCGCTGCGGGCCTGCTCGGCAATGTCCATGGCGGTGCCTTCGGCCAGGATGATGCGTTGAATGGCCTCGGTGACCGGCATCACCTGGTACAAACCCACGCGGCCCTTGTAGCCGTTGTTGCAGCTGGAGCAGCCGACTGCCCGATAGGGCTTCCAGCTGCCATCCAGATCTTCTTCGGCATATCCGGCGCGAAGCAAAGCCTCGCGCGGGTATTCCGCAGGTGCCTTGCAGTTCTCGCACAGGCGCCGCGCCAGACGCTGGGCCGTGATCAGCAGCACGCTGGACGCGATATTGAAGGGCGCCACGCCCATGTTCAGCAGGCGGGTCAGCGTGGTGGGGGCGTCATTGGTGTGCAGGGTGGACATCACCATATGGCCGGTCTGGGCGGCCTTGATGGCGATATCGGCCGTCTCCAGATCCCGGATTTCGCCCACCATGATGATGTCGGGATCCTGACGCAGAAAGGACTTCAGCGCAGCCGAGAAGCTCAGACCCGCCTTGTCGTTCACGTTGACCTGGTTGATGCCCGGCAGATTGATTTCGGCCGGATCCTCCACCGTGGAGATGTTCACCCCCGGCTGATTCAGGATGTTCAGGCAGGTGTAGAGCGAGACGGTCTTGCCCGAGCCCGTGGGGCCGGTCACCAGGATCATGCCGTAGGGCCGCTGGATGCAGGCCAGCAGGCGCTCCTTCTCGATCTTCTCGTAGCCCAGGGCTTCAATGCCCAGCTTGGCGGAAGACGGGTCCAGGATACGGATCACGATCTTCTCGCCGAAGAGCGTGGGCAGGGTGCTGACCCGGAAGTCGATGGCCTTGCTGCCGAACTTGAGCTTCATGCGCCCGTCCTGCGGCACGCGGCGCTCGGCAATGTCCAGGCGCGAAATGACCTTGATGCGTGAGGACAGCTTGTCCTTGATGGCGATGGGCGGTTGGGTGATCTCGCGCAGCTCGCCGTCTACCCGGAAGCGCACCCGGTAGTGGTACTCATAGGGCTCGAAGTGCAGGTCGGACGCGCGCATATTGATGGCGTCCACCAGCATCTTCTGCAGAAAGCGCACCACGGGCGCGTCTTCCACATCGGAGATATCGGCCGTCTCCTGCTCCGGGGCGGCTGTCTCCTCGGCGATATCGAAGTCGAAGTCGCCACCCGACATCGATTCCAGGGCCTCGGCGGCGCTGGCACCACTGCCCTGCAACAGCTTGATGAGCTTGTCGTACTCGACGACCACCCACTCAGGAGACAGCTGGGTGGCGAACTTGATGCGCTCCACCACCTCCTGGTCGGTGGGGTCGGCGCCGCCGATGAAGAGCCGGTTGCCGCGCCGCCCCAGCGGCAAGACCTGGTACTGCTGGGCCAGTTTGCCGTCGATGATGTTGGTGGGCAGACGCTGGGCGTCCATGGCGTTGAGGTCCAGCAAGGGCAGGGCCAGGGCGCCGGACAGGGTGTGGGCCAGCTCTGCCGGGGGCAGCGCGTTCGCGGCCATCAGGGTTGCGACGAAGCTGGACTTCTTCTCCCGGGCCAGGCGCACCAAATCCTCGGCGGTCTTGGCCGGCAGCTTGCCGGCGTTCACCAGCACCCGCGCCACGCCGGAGAGGCTGGAGTGAGGCGAGTCGACCAGGTTGGTATCCACGTTCATCGGGTTTGTGTGCTGAGCCCGGGCTGCATGCCGCCAACGACAGTCGGCGCAGGATCATGGCCCACGGACCTTGCACTGTAAACCGAGCCGCGCCCCTGGGCCCAGGGCGAACGTGGCGAAGCTCACGAATCGGGACATGGGTTTTGCAACTGATGTTTACAGGCGTCGCCCCGATTGGGCCCGGGCGACAGGCCGGCGCGGGCCGCTCAGACGCCGCCAACCCAGCACCACCCCGCTCAGGCACAGGGCCAGGCCCGCGGCGCTGAAGCCCAGCATCCAGGCGTCCCAGGCCGGACGGGCGGCCAGCAGGATCGGCAGGTCGAAGCTGTGCAGAAAGGCAAAGAGCCAGCGCTCCACCCGCTGATGGCGGTTGCTCAGCTGCAGGATGGCGCCGGTGGCCGGGTCCAGGGTTGCCCAATGCGCCTGCGGGTCGTCAAAGCGCAGGCGCAGCACGGGCAGCGGGCGCTCGCGCTGGCCGGTCATGGTGTGGTGCTCGCGGCCGTAGTAGTAGCGGTCGTACTCGTGCAGCCACTCGCGCGCCTCCAGCGGTGCCTCGGGCAGCAGGCGCTGGGCGGCCTGCACCAGGGCAGCCTCGCTCCAGGGCGGGCGGGTTGTGCCGTCGCCCGCCAGGGCGCGACCGCCCGTGGGACCCTGGGCCAGCAGGAACTGCTGGCCATCCACCCGGCGCCACTCCAGCCAGCGTGGCGCGGCTTCGCCCCGGGCGGCCAGGGCCGCCAGCACCGGTGCCGCCTCCGGGCCGGCCTGGGCCTGCAGCGTGCCACCGGCATAGGCGCGCCGGTCGGGGGCCGGGCCCGGCGCCTCGAAGACCTTCCAGGGGTTCATGGAGAAGAGGCCGCTGAGCACCCAGGTCAGGGCCAGGCTGCCGCCCACCAGGCCCAGCAGATGGTGCCAGCGCATCCAGCCCTCGCGGTAGGGCGAGCGCGAGCCGCTTTTGTAGCGGCCGCTGAAGCGCCAGCGCCAGATGCCCACCACCAGGCCGCTGAGGGCCAGCACGCCGCCCGCCACCGAGAGCCAGATCACGATCTGGGTCCAGGCCGCGTCCAGCGCCCCGCCGCGAAAGATGTAGAGCCAGTGCAGCCAGGCGCCCAGCCAGCCCCAGCGGCGCTCGGTAAGCGTGGCGTCGCGCACCACCTCGCCGGTGACGCTGCTGACATAGAGCCAGCGCTGCGCCTCGTCCGCCACCGCCACGCGGTAGAGCGGGCGGTGCGCGTCCAGGGCGCGGGAGTGGGTCCAGGCGTCCTCCTGCACCCGGCCCAGCGGCTCGGCGGCCACGCCGCCCGCGAAGTGGGAGGCTGCGGTCAGTGCCTGAGCCTCGCTGACCGCGCGGATGCGCTGGCCGCTGCGAGCGTCCACCGCCAGGGCGGCGCGGCGGCCATCGCCGAACAGATAGCGGGGCTCGCCCGCCACGCTGCTCAGCCGCCAGGGGGCCGGAGCCGCCTGCGGGCCGCCCGCGGCCGCCACCGCCTCGGCCAGGGGCACGCAGCATTGCTCAAGCGCCAGCGGCGGCAGGCCGGCGGCCTGCTCCTCGGCCGTGAGCTTGGGGTAGCCCACATAGAGCATCACCATGCCCGAGAGAAACCACAGGGCCATCACCAGACACAGGGCGATGCCCGCCCAGCGGTGCAGCAGATAGAGCCAGCGCTTGAGGCTCATGCTCAAAACTGCCAGTCCAGCGCGCCGCTCACGCTGCGCGGGGCGCCCAGATAGGGCAGGCTGCTGCTGAGGCTGGCCACGTAGCGGGTGTCGGCCACATTGTCGATGCGGGCGCGCGCCGTCAGCTGCGGCGTGATGCGCAGCGTGGCGCTCAGGCCCAGCAGCTGATAGGCCTCGTCCCACAAGGTGTTGGCGGTGTTGGCGTAGCGCTTGCCCACATGACGCCAGTCGGCGCCCAGGCGCAGGGACTCATTGGCCTGCCAGTCGGCCGAGAGACCGGCCACCACGCGCGGCACATTGGCCGGCGTGTTGCCGGCGCGCGAGATGCTCGTGGCCGAGGCGCCGCTGCCCACGGTCTCCACAAAGTTCTCGTAGCGGGCCCGGGTGTAGCTCCAGTGGCCGCCCAGCTGCCAGGCCGCTGAGGGGCGCCAGCGCGCGGCCAGCTCCAGGCCGCGGCTGCTTTGTTCGCCCACCGGGATCACCTTGGTGGAATCGCTGGGGTCGGTGATGGAGAGGTTCTTGCGGCGGATCTCGTAGGCCGCCAGCGTGGCGCTGCCGCGGCCCTCGTCAAAGCTCAGCTTGCTGCCCAGTTCGACTTGGCGGCCCTTGGTCAGATCGAAGTTGCGCAGGGCGCTGAAGCCGGCCGTGGCCAGCACGCCCGAGGGCGGATCGGCCGCGGTGCTGGCCTGGGCGTAGACCTGCCAGTCCTTGGACAGGTCCTTCACCAGGCCCAGGCGGCCGGTGACGGGTGTGAAGCGGGTCTGGAACAGGGGCGGGTTGCTGGCGCTGGCCGCGCGGTGGTTGCGCACATCCAGGGCGATGCGGTCCGCCCGCAGCGCGCTCACCACTGACCAGCCCGCGCCCAGCTCGCTGCGGTTCTCGGCGAAGAGGGCGAAGCTGCGCAGCAGGTTCGTGGCACCCGGCGTGTAGGTGCGGCTCATGCCGGGCACGTCCAGAAAGCTGCCCGCCACCGGGGCATAGGGATCGACCAGGCCGAAGCTGCCCGTGAAGGGGCCGCCGATGGACAGCGGGAAGCGGGTCTGCCGGTTGAAGCTCCAGTCCCAGCCGAAGGCGAAGTCCGAGCGCAGGCCGGCCAGTTGCGTGGCATGGCTGAGTTCGCCGCGGCTGCCCCAGACCTGCTGGTCATGGCGCTGCAGCAAGGCGCTGGAGCGCTCCACTTGGCGGTTGCCGTTCTTGAAGGTGTAGGCCTCCACGTTCTCGTAGTCGCGCAGGGCGTCGTAGTGGTAGAGCGTGTGGTTCAGCCGGGTGGTGGGCGCGATCTGCCACTCCAGCAGGGAGCGGGCCCAGCTCACGTCCTGCTCGTAGCGGCCGTCCTGCACGTTGTAGTTCACGCCATAGGTGGCGGGATCGAAGCGCAGGGCGCCGCTCACCGAGCCATCGGCCGCGCGCAGCATGGGCGTGCCCCAGTAGGGCTGGCTCACCTTCTCGTGCTGGCGCTCCAGGGCCAGGGTGTGGGTGAGGCCGCTGCTCAGCGGGGCGCGCCAGGAGGCGGCTGCCTGCCAGGCGCTGCGGTCGCGGCCCTGGGTCCATAGCGCACCCTCGCTGCGGTTGAGCTCCACGCGCAAGACCTGACCCGTGTCGCCCAGGCTGCGCTGCAGGCTGGTGGCCAGCTGGGCGCGGTCGCCCAGGGCCACGCGGGCGCGGCTGATGTCACCGCTGCCATCGGCGATCTTGGTGATCACATTGAGCGTGCCGCCCACGGCGCCTGAGCCGTTCAGAAAGCTCGAGGGGCCGCCGATGGCTTCGACGCGCTCGACGATCCAGCTGTCCACCGGACGGGCAGCGATGGCGTCGTACTGCACGCTGATGCCGTTGTAGAGCTGGGCCAGGGAGCCCGAACCGAAGCCGCGGTAGAACACGCTGCCGGCCGAGCCGGGCGGATCGGCGAAGACCACGCCGGGCACGTTCTTCAGGATCTCCTGGGTGTTGCTGGCGCCACGCGCCTCGATGGTGGCGCTGTCCACCACGGTGACGCTGGCCGGTGTCTCACGCAGGCTCAGGCCCAGGCGCGAGCTGCTGCCTGCCGGGCGATCCAGCGTGGCGGCGCTGCCGCTGATGGTGACGCGCTCGAGTTGTTGCTGGTGCGCGGTCTGGGCGCTGGCAGCATGAGCGCCCAGCAGGGCCAGGCTCAAGCCGGACAGGGCAAAGGGTGTGGCACGGCGAAAAAAGGTGACGGGAAAGTGGGAGATGAACACGTTGGGTCCTGAGCGGATGCAGGGGCGCGCGACCCTGCGCCGTCAGGCGCCCAGGGCTTCGCTCGTCCGATGACTGGGAGAGGGGAGAAAGGTGGCGGCCGAAACGGGGTGGAGGCCGCGCGAGGCTCAGGACTGCAGGGGCGGAGCGCGGGCCTGGGCGGGCGCCCAGGCGAAGAGCGGCCGCGGCGCGCTCAGGAAGAGCAGGGGCAGGGCGTGGGCCAGCCGGCTGTCCGGCAGCCAGTGCAGCAGCGTAGCCGGCGGCAGGGCGGTGCCGCTCTGATGCAAGGGGCAGACCGGGCAGCGTTCCATGGACGAGGTGCCATCGGGTGAGCTGCCGCCCTCATCGGTGCTATTGCTGCTGCTCAGGTCCAGGCGCACGAACTTGGCGCCGCTGAGCGTGCAGATCTCGGTCCAGACGCCGGCGTCGCGCGGCAGCAGCAGGTGCGAGAGTGCCGGCACGAGCGCGGCCAGAAGCATCGTGCAGGACACGAGCCAGACCAGACGCTTGCGAAGACCTCGCCAGGATTGCATGGGCCGCGATTCTAAGCATTACTGCCGTGCCAGGACTTGTCCAGACGCAAGGCGCGGGTCAGGTCGGCCGAGAAGCACGCGAGCAAGGCCCAGATGCACGGCTCAGACCCATTCTGGGCGGATGCTGCGAAGCAAGGGAGGGGAGGGGATAAGAAGAAAGAAAAACTGGTCGGGGTGAGAGGATTCGAACCTCCGGCCTCTACGTCCCGAACGTAGCGCTCTACCAGGCTAAGCTACACCCCGATTCGCAATGTCGTGATCCGCAGCGGTGTCGGATCACATCACGATTCAATCGCCTTGCGCTAAAAGGAGCGCTCCACCGACTGAGCACAAAATTCTAGCAGGGTTTCGCGCCAGATGGAAGGGGGTAGCGATTGAAGGCATGCGCGAGCACTCTCGGCCTCGGCGCGTGCGGCCTCTCGCGTCGCATCCAGAGCGCCGGTGCGGCCCACGATGTTGATGATTTCGGTCAGCCCCTGCACCTCGCCATTCTGGATCGCGTGACGTATGAGTGCGCGGTCCTCGGGGCTGCCTCGTTCCATGGCGACTAGCAGTGGCAGCGTCGGCTTGCCTTCGCGTAGATCGTCGCCGACGTTCTTGCCCAGGGCTTGTGTGTCCCCGCTGTAGTCCAGTGCGTCGTCGATCAGTTGAAAGGCGGTGCCCAGGGCGCGACCGAAGCCGGCGCAGGCCTCTTCGATCTCGGGCGTGCTGTCGGCCAAGATCGCACCGAGGCGTGCGCTGGCTTCGAAGAGCTTGGCCGTCTTGTAGCGGATCACGCGCAGGTACTGCTCCACCGCGATGTCCGGGTCGTGCATGTTCATCAACTGCAGGACCTCGCCTTCCGCAATCACATTGGTAGCGTCGGCTAGCACGTCAAGCACACGCATGCGCTGGACTGACACCATCATCTGGAAAGCGCGCGAGTACAGGAAGTCGCCGACCAGGACAGCGGCGGCATTGCCGAAGAGAGCGTTGGCCGTGGGTTTGCCGCGGCGAAGTGATGATTCGTCCACCACATCGTCATGCAGCAGGGTGGCGGTGTGGATGAACTCCACCACGGCGGCCATCTCAAAGCGGTCGCTCTTGTTGTGGCCCAGGGCATTGGCAAAGAGAAGAACGAGCTTGGGGCGGATGCGCTTGCCACCGGCCTGCACGATGTAGCCGCCGATCCGGTTGATCAGGGGTACATCCGAATCCAGGCGCCGCGCGATGACGGCATCGACCTCGCGCATCTCGGCGTCCAGCAGGGCTTGGGCCTCGACAATGGGGGATGCGGTTGCGGTCAGCACACTCAACTCTCTAGAGCCCAGGGAGGGCGAAACAGCAATTATAGGGAGGCGGTCCGCAGCATTGTCGGCCTTGGGTGGTCCGCGCTTGGTGTTTTCCCGCGGCACTGCTATACTTTCGGGCTCTGCGCGTTTTCAGATGCGCTGGAGGCCTCAGTCCGGGATGGGCCGGCGAGGTTGGTTTATTGAAAGGGCTGATATGTACGCGGTCATAAAAACCGGCGGCAAGCAATACAAAGTTGCTGCTGGCGAAAAGATCAAGGTAGAACAGATTGCTGCGGATGTTGGCCAAGAGATCGTGATCGACCAAGTTCTCGCCGTGGGTAACGGCGCTGAGCTGAAGGTTGGCACTCCCTTGGTTGCTGGCGCAAGCGTTAAGGCCACGGTTGTGGCTCATGGCAAGCACGACAAGGTGCGCATCTTCAAGCTGCGTCGTCGCAAGCACTACAAGAAGAGCCAAGGCCATCGCCAGATCTACACCGAGCTGGAAATCAGCGCGGTCAACGGCTAATCCGGCTTTCGCCAACAGTTCAAGGAGTTAATCCATGGCACAGAAAAAGGGCGGCGGTTCCACACGGAACGGCCGCGACTCGAAGCCCAAGATGCTGGGCGTGAAGGTGTTTGGTGGTCAGGCCATTTCGGCTGGTTCCATCATCGTGCGTCAGCGCGGCACCAAGTTCCATGCTGGCACCAATGTCGGCATGGGCAAGGACCACACCCTGTTCGCGCTGGTGGACGGCACCGTGTCCTTCACCACCAAGGGTGAACTGAACCGCTCGACGGTTGTTGTCACCCCGGTCTGATCGACCGTGAAATCGCTGGCGGTTCAGCAGCAGCCGCCCGCCAGCTGATCGAAGCCCCGGCTCGCCGGGGCTTTTGTGTTTCCAGGCTGCCTTAACATCGGGCCGTCAAGGCGCACACACATGAAGTTCGTAGACGAAGCCACCATCGACATCGCAGCCGGCAACGGCGGCGCGGGTTGCGCGAGTTTCCGCCGGGAGAAGTTCATTCCCTTCGGTGGTCCGGACGGCGGCGACGGCGGCCGCGGCGGCAGCATCTATGCGGTGGCCGACCGCAATCTCAACACCCTGATCGACTACCGCTACGCGCGCCGTCACGAGGCCCGCAATGGCGAGGCTGGTCGGGGCTCGGACCAGTTTGGCGCAGCGGCCGAGGACATCACGCTGCGCATGCCGGTGGGCACCATCGTGCGTGATCTGGAGACCGAGGAAATCATCGCCGAGTTGCTGGAGCCCGATGTGCCGGTGCTGCTGGCCAAGGGCGGTGACGGCGGCTTCGGCAATCTGCACTTCAAGAGCAGTACCAACCGCGCGCCGCGTCAGAAGACGCCGGGCTGGCCGGGTGAGGTCAAGAAGGTCAAGCTGGAGCTGCGCGTGCTGGCTGATGTGGGGCTCCTGGGCCAGCCCAATGCGGGCAAATCCACGCTGATCGCGGCCGTGTCCAACGCCCGGCCGAAGATTGCCGACTACCCCTTCACCACGCTCTACCCGAATCTGGGCGTGGTGCGCGTGGCGCCGGAGAAGAGCTTCGTCATTGCCGACATCCCCGGCCTCATCGAAGGCGCCGCCGAAGGTGCCGGCCTGGGCCACCAGTTCCTGCGTCATCTGCAGCGCACCCGCTTGCTGCTGCACGTGGTGGACCTGGCCCCGTTCAATCCCGATGTGGATCCGGTGGCCGAGGCCAAGGCCATCGTCAAGGAACTGAAGAAGTACGACGAAGAGCTGCACGCCAAGCCGCGCTGGCTGGTGCTCAACAAGCTGGACATGGTGCAGGCCGAGGAGCGTGCCGAGCGCGTCAAGGACTTCGTCAAGCGCTACAAGTGGAAGGGCCCGGTCTTCGAGATCTCGGCCCTGACGCGAGAGGGCTGCGAGCCCCTGATCCGTGCCATCTATGAGCATGTGGCGTCTTTGCAGGTGCCGCCCGTGGAAGACCCGGATGTGCGCTTCGACGAGCCGGTGATCGATCCGCCCAAGGCCGTGCAGGAGACCCGCGCCTCGCGCGCGGCCAAGGTCAAGGCGAGCAAGGCTGCTAAGGAAGCCAAGAGCAAGGACAAGCCGGCCGAGCGCGATCCGCGATTCGATCCCGCATCATGAGCGCGGAGTTGCTGGACCAGGGCGTCCTGAAGGACGCGCGGCGTATCGTGGTCAAGGTGGGCTCCAGCCTGGTCACCAACGAAGGCCGTGGCGTGGATGCCGAGGCTATCGGCAACTGGTGTCGGCAGCTGGCGGCCTTGGCTGCGCAGGGGCGTGAGCTGGTGATGGTGTCCAGCGGCGCGATTGCCGAGGGCATGAAGCGCCTGGGCTGGGCTACCCGGCCCAAGGAAGTGCATGAGCTGCAGGCGGCCGCGGCCGTGGGGCAGATGGGTCTGGCCCAGATGTACGAAAGCAAGCTGCGCGAGCATGGCATGGGCAGCGCCCAGGTGCTGCTCACCCATGCGGATCTGGCCGATCGCGAACGTTATCTCAACGCCCGCTCCACCCTGCTGACCCTGCTGCAGCACCGTGTGCTGCCCGTGATCAACGAGAACGACACGGTGGTCAACGACGAGATCAAGTTCGGCGACAACGACACCCTGGGCGCCTTGGTGGCGAACCTGGTGGAAGCCGATGCCCTGGTCATCCTCACCGACCAGAAGGGTCTGTACTCGGCCGATCCGCGCAAGGACCCGAACGCCCGTTTCATCGACGTGGCCGTGGCTGGTACGCCCGAGCTGGAGCAAATGGCGGGTGGCGCTGGCTCGTCTCTTGGGCGCGGCGGCATGATCACCAAGATTCTGGCGGCCAAGCGCGCCGCGGGCAGCGGCGCCAGCACCGTGATCGCCTGGGGCCGCGAGCCCGATGTGCTGCTGCGTCTGGCGTCGGGCGAGTCCATAGGCACGGCTCTGGTGGCCAGCACCCAGAAGCAGGCGGCGCGCAAGCAGTGGATGGTGGACCATCTGCAGCTGCGCGGCGCGGTGATCGTGGATGCTGGCGCAGCCAGCAAGCTGCGCGAAGACGGCAAGAGCCTGCTGCCCATCGGCGTGACCGAGGTGCAGGGGGAGTTCCATCGCGGTGATGTGATCGCGGTGCGCGACGACAGCGGGCGCGAGCTCGCGCGCGGTCTCACCAACTACGGCAGCGCCGAGGCGCGCCTGATCGCGCGCAAGGCTTCCAACCAGTTCGAGCTGGTGCTGGGCTATGCCGCCGAGCCCGAGCTGATCCACCGGGACAACTTGGTGCTCGTGTAACGAGCACCAAGTTGCGGCGCAGGCTCATATCGCGTCAGCGATGTGAGCCGAAGCCACAATCGCGGCGGCGCCAGGCGGGCCCTTCACCCCGGCTTGTGCTCACCCGCCTCCGGCCCCGCCCCCTGCGGTGCCTCGGCGCATTCAGCGCCACCCTGCGGCGCGCGCGGCTCCCGATGCTGAGGCCGCATGCCGCCCCGCAGATAGCGGTTGTGGTGATTGATGCGCGGCAGAAAGCGGGCCAGCTCGGTCAGTGCCATCTGGTAGACGCCGCGCTTGAATTCGATCACGGCCTCCAGCGGCACCCAGTACTCGTTCCAGCGCCAGGCGTCGAACTCCGGGTGGTCGGTGGCGCGCAGGTTCATATCGCAGTCGCGCGCGGTCAGCTGCAAGAGAAACCAGATCTGCTTCTGGCCCTTGTAGTGACCACGGGCATCGCGGCGTATGAAGTGCTCGGGCACCTCGTAGCGCAACCAGTCCCGCGTGCGCGCAATGATGCGCACCTGATCCGCGTGCAGCCCCACTTCTTCGTGAAGCTCACGAAACATCGCCTGCTCAGGCGTTTCGCCATGCTTGATGCCCCCTTGCGGGAACTGCCAGGAATGGGTCCGGATGCGTTTGCCCCAGAAGACCTCGTTCCTGTGGTTGAGCAGGATGATGCCGACGTTGGGCCGGAAGCCTTCACGGTCGAGCATAATCAACCCCAAATCTATAGTTAGATCGATTATTGCATCGGGGCCACACCCGGGCATTCCCCTCGCTAACCCTCACATTGCGCCTTTGTGCTTGACCTTGGGTCACAGTGCTGAGCGCCCTCTCTTGTCCGCGCCATGAAAGCCAGCCAGTTCTTCATTTCCACGCTCAAGGAAGCCCCCGCCGACGCCGAAGTGGTCAGCCACAAGCTGATGATGCGCGCGGGCATGATCAAGCGCCTGGGCGCCGGCATCTACAACTACATGCCCATGGGCCTGCGTGTGATCCGCAAGGTCGAGACCATCATTCGCGAGGAGATGAACCGTGCCGGCGCCGTGGAGCTGCTGATGCCCGTGGTCCAGCCCGCCGAGCTGTGGCAGGAGACCGGCCGCTTCGACAAGATGGGCCCCGAGCTGCTGCGCGTGAAGGACCGCCACGACCGCGACTTCATCATCCAGCCCACCTCCGAGGAAGTGGTCACCGATATCGCGCGCCAGGAGCTGCGCAGCTACAAGCAGCTGCCCAAGAACTTCTATCACATTCAGACCAAGTTCCGCGACGAGCGCCGTCCGCGCTTTGGCGTGATGCGCGGCCGCGAGTTCACGATGAAGGACGCCTACTCCTTCGACCGGGATGTGGAGAGCGCCGGCCGCAGCTACGAGAATATGTACGCGGCCTACTGCAAGATCTTCGACCGCCTGGGGCTGGAGTACCGTGCCGTGGCGGCCGATACCGGCGCCATTGGCGGCGACCGCTCGCATGAGTTCCAGGTGATCGCCGATACCGGCGAGGACGCCATCGTCTACTGCCCCACCAGCGACTTCGCCGCCAATATCGAGCTGGCCGAGGCCGTGGCCCTGCTGGCCGCGCGTGCCGTGCCCGCCCAGGCCTTGGCCAAGACGCCCACGCCCGGCAAGAGCACTTGCGAGGATGTTGCCGCGCTGCTGGGCCTGCCCCTGGCCCAGACCGTCAAGTCCCTGGTGCTGGCCACCGATGAGCTCAACGAAGCCGGCGATGTGGCAAAGACCCAGGTCTGGCTGCTCTTGGTGCGCGGCGATCACGAGCTCAATGAGGTCAAGGCCGGCAAGCTGGAAGGCCTGAAGGCGGGCTTCCGCTTTGCCACCGTGGCCGAGATCGAGGAGCACTTCGGCTGCAAGCCCGGCTATCTGGGCCCCATCGGCTTGAAGAAGCCCGTCAAGATCGTGGCCGATCGCACCGTGGCCCAGATGGCCGATTTCGTCTGCGGCGCCAACGAGGCCGACTTCCACTACACCGGTGTCAACTGGGGCCGCGACCTGCCCGAGCCCGATCTGGTGGCCGATATCCGCAATGTGGTGGCGGGTGATCCCTCGCCGGACGGCAAGGGCGTGCTGGCCATCCAGCGCGGCATCGAGGTGGGCCATGTGTTCTACCTGGGCACCAAGTACTCGGCCGCGATGAACGCCGTCTTCCTGGACGAGACCGGCAAGCCCAAGCCCATGGAAATGGGTTGCTACGGCATCGGCGTGACCCGCATCCTGGGCGCGGCCATCGAGCAGAACCATGATGAGCGCGGCATCATCTGGCCGGACTCCATCGCTCCCTTCACCGTGGTGATCTGCCCCATCGGCATGGACCGCAGCGAAGAGGTCAAGGCCGCCGCCACCCAGTTGCACGAGGAACTGCAGGCCCTGGGCGTGGACGTGCTGCTGGACGATCGCGGCGAGCGCCCCGGCGCCATGTTTGCCGACTGGGAGCTGGTGGGCGTGCCCCACCGCGTGGTGCTGTCCGACCGCGGCCTCAAGGAAGGTCAGGTCGAGTACCAGGGCCGTCGCGACGCCGAGGCCAGCAAGCTGGCGCTGGCGGATGTCGTGGCCCATCTGAAGGGCAAGCTCAAGCTTTGATGCGACGACGCGCTCTGCTGGGCGCGGCGGCCGCAAGCCTGGCCTGGCCTCTGGGTGCCCGGGCCGGTGCGCAGCTGGAGGAGCCGCTGGCCGACTCCGTGCGCTCAGCCCTGTCCTTGGCCATCGCCAACAGCGCGCCGCCCAAGCCGCGCTTTGCCTCGGTGGAAGATCGCCTGGCCTATCTGCGCTGGCTGGGCGAGATGAGCGAGCGACTCAAGAAGCGCCTGTCCGAGGCTCAGACCCGCATCGAGTTCCTCGAGACCGTCTGGTACGAGAGCAAGCGTGCCGGCTTGGAGCCGGCCCTGGTGCTGGGACTGATCCAGGTGGAGAGCGGATTCCGCAAGTACGCGATCAGCGTGGCCGGGGCCCGGGGTTATATGCAGGTCATGCCCTTCTGGGCGCGCCTGATCGGCGATGGCAACCCCTCGCACCTCTTCCATATGCAGACGAATCTGCGCTTTGGCTGCGTGATCCTGCGCCACTATCTGGACCGGGAAAAGGGCGATATGTTCATGGCCCTGGGGCGCTACAACGGCAGCCGCGGCCGCGCCGAGTATCCGAACGCGGTGTTCAGCAACCGCAAGCGCTGGCTGATGCCCGGCGAGGCCTAGCCCTTGAGTCCGTTCCAGGACTGCGGCGCGGCACCGGTCACACCGGCCAGCTCCAGCACCCGCTCCACCGACTCGTTCACCAACTCCTCGATGCTCTGAGGGCGGTGGTAGAAGGCCGGCAGGGGCGGGAAGATGATGCCGCCCATTTCGGTCACGGCCGTCATATTGCGCAGATGCGCGAGGTTCAGCGGGGTCTCGCGCACCATCAGTACCAGGCGGCGGCGCTCCTTGAGCGTCACGTCCGCGGCGCGGGTCAGCAGGTTGTCGCCAAAGCCATGGGCCACGGCCGCCAGGGTCTTCATGGAGCAGGGCGCGATCACCATGGCGGCGGTGGCAAAGCTGCCGCTGGCCACGCAGGCTCCCACATCGCCCAGGGCATGGCTGCGGCTGGCCTCGGCCTCCAAGGCGTGGCGGTCCAGCCCCAGCTCATGGTGCACATTCAGCACCCCGGCCGGGGTGACGATGAGATGGGTCTCCAGCCCCAGCGCGCGTCCGCGGCGAAGCAGGCGCAGGCCGTAGGCGGCGCCGCTGGCGCCGGTTATGCCGACGACCAGTCGGCGCGGGGTTTCATTCACCCGAGGCTCACTGGGCGGACAGCACCTGCTGCAACTCGCCGGCCTGGTACATCTCCATCATGATGTCCGAGCCGCCGACGAACTCGCCATTCACATAGAGCTGGGGGATGGTGGGCCAGTTGGCGTATTCCTTGATGCCCTGGCGCACGCCTTCGTCCTCCAGCACATTGAAGGTGGTCAGATCGCTGACGCCACAGGCCTTGAGGATCTGCACCGCGCGGCCGGAGAAGCCGCACATCGGAAACTGGGCCGTGCCCTTCATGAACAGCACGACGCGGTTGTTCTTCACCAGATCATCGATGCGTTGCTGGACGTTGTCGCTCATTGTCTCTACCCCATGTTCGATCACGGCGCCGCCTTGTGCGGCACCCATGGGAGGATTATCGGCCAGGCCCGGGGCTCTGGTCGGCGTGGGGATAGAAGGCCTCAGAAGCTGTAGTTGAAGCCCAGCTGCACCACGGGGCGCAGGCGTATGTCCAGCAGCAGCTCTTCCAGGCTTTGGGCGCCGCCGGGACTGCGGCCCAGTCGCAGCTGGTCGCGGTAACTGAGCTTGATCAAGCCCAGATCGGCGCTGAAACCCCAGCCGCCGCGCAAGGACTGGCCCGTGTAGCCTATGCCCAGATAGGGCCGGGTTGCGTAGTCGGACTCCGAACCCGGCAGGCTGGGGCCGAGCTGGCTGATGCGGCGCTGGCCCAACAGAAGGCTGGCGCGCTGGCCCAGATCAGGGTTGCGCAGCGCCAAGCCGGAGCTGCTTTCGCTCAGGGCTCTGGGTCCGACCATCAGCCCACCGGTGGTTCGCAGTCCGCCCTGGTAGCGATTGCTGGCATCTGTGTTGTTGAAGATGTAGTAGTCGCCCAGCAGATTGGCGCTGAGCAGGCTCCGGCTGCCCCCCGTTTCCTCCAGGCTGCTGAGCTGCACCCGTGCTTGCCACCGCAGGGAATGGCTGTCCAGGGGCGGCAGGCTAAGGCCCTGGGCCGGCGCAGCGCCAGGGCTGACAAGGGCCGCGACAAGCAGCAGCATGAGTCCGGCATGGACGGGGTGGGAGACAGGAACTCGGGCGGCAGCGTGGCGCATGGCGACCTCCTGAAGCGTCTGGAGCTGGCCGGTGCGGCCACTCCTGGGAGCCATACTAATCCGGAGTGGCCACGAGTGCTGCGGAATATGGGCGAGTTCGGCGAGGCTGTTGTGGCTTTTCAGCCCGGCCAGCGGCCGCCGCTGATGCGGGGCTGGCCGCCCAAGTCGTGGCGCAGGGCGATGGCCTCAAAGCCAGCCTCGGCCAGCAGCGCGGCCACCGCCTCGGCCTGGTCATAGCCATGCTCCAGCAACAGCCAGCCGCCGGGCACCAGATGGGCCGGAGCGTCCGCCACCAGGATGCGCAGCGCGGCCAGGCCGTCGCCCTCGGGCGTGAGCGCGCTGCGCGGCTCGTGGCGCAGGGCGGGAAGATGCGGATCGTCTCCGGCGATATAGGGCGGGTTGCTGACGATGAGCTCGAAGCGCCGGCCCGCCAGTGGCTGCCACCAGTCGCCGGCCAGGCACTCCAGGTCCAGACCCAGGCGGCGCGCGTTCTCGGCCGCCATGGCCAGGGCACCCGCGCTCAGGTCCACGGCGCTCACCGCGGCGGCGGGGTGAGCATGCTTGAGGGCCAGGGCGATGGCGCCGCTGCCCGTACCCAGGTCCACCACCCGCGGGGCCGGTCCCAGGCCGGGCAGCAGCTCCAGGGCCCAGTCCACCAGGGTCTCGGTATCGGGGCGGGGCACCAGGGTGTGGGCGTTGACGCGCAGGCGCAGGCCGTGAAATTCCTTCTCGCCGGCCAGATAGGCCAGGGGCACGTCCTGCAGGCGCTGGGCCAGCCAGTCGGCAAAGCGCGCGGCCTGCTCGGGGCTGAGGGCCTGATCGTCATGGCTCAGCAGCCAGGCCCGGTCCACGCCCAGCAGGGTGCCCAGCAGCAGCTGGCCCTCCAGCCGGTCCAGGCCGGCGGCGCGGGCCTGGGCCAGGGCGGCTGCCACGCTCAGCGCGCTGCTCATGCGCGGCCTTCCAGGGCCGCCAGTTGCTCGGCGGCCTGGGCCGCCTGCAGGCCGGCCAGCACATCGCCCAGATCGCCGTTCATGATCTGGTCCAGCTTGTAGAGCGTGAGGTTGATGCGGTGGTCGGTGAGCCGGCCCTGGGGAAAGTTGTAGGTGCGGATGCGGTCGCTGCGGTCGCCGCTGCCCACCAGGCTCTTGCGCTGGGCGGCTTCCTTGGCGGCGCGCTCGTTCTTGTCCTTGTCGCGCAGGCGGGCGGCCAGCACGGCCATGGCCTTGGCCTTGTTGCGGTGCTGGCTGCGGTCGTCCTGGCATTCGGCCACCAGGCCGGTGGGCAGGTGGGTGATGCGGATGGCGGAGTCGGTCTTGTTGACGTGCTGGCCACCGGCGCCGCTGGCGCGGAAGGTGTCGATGCGCAGATCGGCCGGGTTGAGCTGTATCTCCTCCGCTTCGTCCGGCTCGGGCATCACCGCCACCGTGCAGGCGCTGGTGTGGATGCGGCCCTGGCTTTCGGTGGCGGGTACGCGCTGCACGCGGTGGCCGCCGGACTCGAACTTCATGCGGCCATACACACCCTCGCCTTCGATGCGTACCACCAGCTCTTTGTAGCCGCCCAGATCGGACTCGCTGGCCGAGAGCGTCTCGCAGCGCCAGCCCTGGGTCTCGGCAAAGCGCAGGTACATGCGGGCCAGATCGGCGGCAAACAGCGCCGATTCATCCCCGCCGGCGCCGGCGCGGATTTCCAGAAAGGCGTTGCGCGCGTCGTCGGGGTCCTTGGGAATCAGGGCCAGCTGCAGCTGCTCGTGCAGCGCCAGCAGATCGGTCTGGGCGCTGGCGATTTCCTCGCGCGCCATTTCGACCATCTCGGGCTCGTCCAGCAGCTCCTGGGCGGCGGCCAGATCGGCCTCGCGCTGCTGGTAGCGGCGGTAGCGCTCGACCAGGCCGCTGGCTTCGGCCTGCTCGCGGCTGAGAGCGCGGTAGCGCTTCATATCGGCGGCCACGGCGCCGTCGGCGAGGATGGTGTCGAGCTCGGCAAGGCGGAAGGCCAGGCGTTCAAACTGCTGGCGCAGGCTGTCTTTCATGGGGCGGAATCCGGGAGGCGTGGGTCAACGCGGGGCGTCGAGACGGGCAGGGCGCGCGGGCGCTGCCGATGGGGGCCGCCGCCATAGACAAGGCGACCCTGCAGGCGGTCAGCGCCGCTAGGACTCGGCCGGGTTGCGAGCGCTGTTGCGCAGGAACAGGCGCGACACCGTCTGGGCCAGCTGCATGCGCTGCTCGCCCTCGCTGGCATGCAGCTCGGCCAGGGCGCCGTGCAGCATCTTCTGGGTCAGGCCGCGCGCGAGCGCGTCCAGCACCGCATCCACATCCTCGCCGCGGGCCAGCAGCTTGCGGGCGCGGGCGATCTCGTGCTGGCGCCAGTCGTCGGTCTGGGCCTGCAGGGCCTGGATCAGGGGCACGGTGTGGCGCTGGCCCAGCCAGTGCACAAAGCTCTGCACGCCGGCCTCGACGATGGCCTCGGCCTGCTGCACCGCGGCCTGGCGCTTCTGGCCGGCGCTCTGCACGATGCCGGAGAGATCGTCCACGGTGTAGAGGTAGACGTCGTCCAGCTGGGCCACCTCGGGCTCGATATCGCGCGGCACGGCCAGATCCACCATGAACATGGGGCGGTGCCGGCGGTTCTTGAGCGCGCGCTCCACGGCGCCCAGGCCGATCAGGGGCAGGCTGGAGGCGGTGCAGGAGATCACCGCGTCGAACTCATGCAGGCGCTGGGGCAGGTCGGCCAGGCGCAGGGCCTCGGCCGACAGCCGGCCGGCCAGCTTCTCGCCGCGCTCCAGGGTGCGATTGGCAATGGCCATATGGCGTGGCGTCTTGGCGGCGAAATGCGTGGCCACCAACTCGATCATCTCGCCCGCGCCGATGAAGAGCACTTTGATCTGGCTGAGGTCTTCGAAGAGCTGGGCCGCCAGGCGCACCGAGGCCGCCGCCATGCTGATGGAGTGGCTGCCGATCTCGGTGGAGGTGCGCACCTCCTTGGCCACCGAGAAGCTGCGCTGGAAGAGCTGGTGAAGGGTGGTGCCCAGTGTGCCGGCCTGGTCGGCCTCGCGTACGGCCTGCTTGAGCTGACCCAGGATCTGGGGCTCGCCCAGCACCATGGAGTCCAGGCCGCTGGCCACGCGGAAGGCGTGACGGGCGGCTGCGCTGCCCTCCAGCACATGGGCATGGTCCATCAGCGCGCTGCTGCCCACGCCACCCACGCCAGCCAGCCAGTCCACGGCCGGGCGCACCAGCTCGTTGGGGCCGGCCACGTAGAGCTCGGTGCGGTTGCAGGTGGACAGCAGGGCTGCCTCGGGCAGCATGTGCCTGGGGCCATGTTGCAGCTGCTGGCGCAGACCGAGCAGAGTGGGGGCAAGCTGGTCCAGCGAGAACGCGAACCTTCCGCGCAGATCCAGCGGCGCGGAGTGGTGGGTCAGGCTGAGGGCGAAGACGCTCATGTCCGAATTATAAAATTCGGGCCTTCGCGCCGCATTGCGGGGCTTCCTGCAGCCCGCACATGCGATTGATGCGCATCAAGAAATGCGCGCAACTTTCGCGCCGCTCGTGGCAGCCAACTTCCGGATTCACCCTCATCTTGAACGCCCTCGATCTGTTCTGGCATCTGTGCAATTTCCTGGCGCCTGCCTGGATAGTGGCGGCCCTGATGGCGGGGGCGCTCAAGCTGCTGTGGCGTCAGGAACTGCGCAGCCGCAGCTGGCGGCGGCTCTGGCTCTGGGGTGCCGCGGGCGGATCGCTCGCCCTGCTGGCGGCGCTGCTGCTGCTGGGGCGGGATGGCAAGATGGCGGGCTACGGCCTGATGATCCTGGCCATTGCCCTGCCGCAATGGGCCCTGGCCTGGGGCCAGGGCTGGCTGCGCCAGCGCTGAAGGATCAGGCGCCCAGCGCCTGTTCCACCGCCAGCGGCACCTCGGCCCGCAGGGAGTGCGGGAAGGCCTGGGTGATGTCCACCTCGATCAGCTGGTTCATCAGGCGCGGGTGGCCCTTGAAGTTGACGATGCGGTTGCACTCGGTGCGGCCCATCAGCTCGCTGGCGTCCTTGCGGGCATTGCCGGTCACGAGAATGGTCTGGCGGGTGCCCACCATGCTTTCGCTGATCTTCACCGCATGGGCCTCGATGGCGGCTTGCAGTTCCTGCAGGCGGCGCACCTTGACCTCGTAAGGCGTGCTGTCCTCCAGATTGGCTGCCGGCGTGCCGGGGCGCGGGCTGAAGATGAAGCTGAAGGAGGCGTCGAAGCCCACGTCCTCCACCAGCTTCATCAGCTTGGCGTGGTCGTCCTCGGTCTCGCCGGGGAAGCCGACGATGAAGTCGCTGGCCAGGCGGATGTCCGGCCGGATCGCGCGCAGCTTGCGCACGATGCTCTTGAACTCCAGGGCCGTGTAGCCGCGCTTCATGGCCATCAGGATGCGGTCGCTGCCGTGCTGCACGGGCAGGTGCAGGTGGTTCACCAGCTGGGGCACCTTGCCGTAGGCCTCGATCAGGCGCGGGCTGAACTCATTGGGATGGCTGGTGGTGAAGCGCAGGCGGCGGATGCCGGGGATCTCGGCCGCGTACTCCAGCAGCAGGGCCAGGTCGGCGTACTCGCCGGTGTCGCCCATCTTGCCGCGGTAGGCATTGACGTTCTGGCCCAGCAGATTGATCTCCATGACGCCCTGGTCGGCCAGACCGGCAATCTCGGTCAGCACGTCCTCGAAGGGGCGCGACACCTCCTCGCCGCGGGTGTAGGGCACCACGCAGTAGCTGCAGTACTTGGAGCAGCCTTCCATGATGGAGACGAAGGCGCTGGCGCCCTCCACCTTGGCCGGCGGCAGATTGTCGAACTTCTCGATCTCGGGGAAGGAGATGTCCACCTGCGGGCGGCGCAGCTCCTGGCGCGCGGCCAGCATTTGCGGCAGTCGGTGCAGGGTCTGGGGACCGAAGACCACGTCCACATAGGGCGCGCGCTCGATGATGGCAGCGCCCTCCTGGCTGGCCACGCAGCCGCCCACGCCGATCAGCACGCCCTTGTCCTTGAGGTGCTTGACGCGGCCCAGGTCACTGAACACCTTCTCCTGCGCCTTCTCGCGCACCGAGCAGGTGTTGAAGAGGATCAGGTCGGCCTGCTCGGGGTCCTCGGTCTTCTCATAGCCCTGGGCGGCGCCCAGCACATCGGCCATCTTGTCCGAGTCGTACTCGTTCATCTGGCAGCCGAAGGTCTTGATGAATACTTTCTTCATGGCGTACTTCCTTGGGGCCTCAGCGCTTGGTCCAGGTCTGCGTGCCGGGCTCGAAGCTCCAGCGCGCGGCTTCCTCGGCACTGCGGGGCCAGGTCTTGTTGGCCAGCTCGACCGGATTCAGCACCCAAATGTCCTGCAGCAGGCCGGTGCGCTGCTCGACGGTGTAGTGCACCATGAGTTTCTGCCCCATCGCACTGGCAGGTTGGAGCAGCAGATTGGTGTCGCCGCGCAAACGGGCTCCGGGCGCCAGTCGGACCGGCTGCCCATTGAGCGTGGCTTCGGGGAACTGCAGCAACTGCAGCTCACCGCGCAAAGCCTGGGGCGGGAAGGGGCGATGCGTTTGAGCGTGGGCCGGGGCCCAGGCCAAGCAAGCGGCCACAGCAAGGGTGGCAATCGAGGCACAGCGGTACATGGTATTTGTCCAGTGGCTGCGAGAATGGCGGTTGAACAAAGAAAAACGGCCCGAGGGGTGCTCGGGCCGTTCGCTGTATTTTGGTGGCGCTTCAGGGATTCGAACCCCGGACCTGCGGATTATGATTCCGTCGCTCTAACCGGCTGAGCTAAAGCGCCTCAAGCCCGCTATTCTAACGAGCTTTTCGGAGACAATGCAAGCACTCTTTGCGAAGTCTTTAAAAAATTCTTGGAAGCCCCCTCGCGAGACGGCTGCCGGCCCAGGGGCGACCTGCCCGAAATGCCGCAGCGGCGGGGCTTTCAGCCCAGATCCAGTCCTTCTCACAGGCCATTGATGTTCAGTTTCTTCAAGAAGAAGTTCGGCGGAGGCGGCAATGCGGCCCCGGCGCCCCAGCCCGCCGCCGAGCCGGTGAGCGCTCCCACGCCTGTCGTGGCTGCCGAGTCGGCGCCCGCCCCGGTGTCCGCCACGGTGCCCACCCCGGTGCCCACGGTTGCAC
>NZ_JBKCLH010000219.1:0-7012 GCF_046300915.1 Roseateles sp.
CCGAGAGCCCTCAGCCAAGGCCGGTTTTTCCACCCGCCAGGCCCAGGGATTGCCAGCACCGGGCTGCCGGGCTGCTATCGTGCGCACTGCGCTGCCAAAAGGCGGCTTTGCTCGACCCCCGTCTCCCTTCGCAGACCTCCATGTCCGTCCACGCGCCCCGGCGCCACGTCCTCTACGTCGAGGATGACCGCATCAATATCGTGCTGATGGAAGAGGTGTTCCGGCGTCTGCCGGAAGCCTGGTCGCTGGACTGCGTCGAGGATGGAGCCCAGGCCCTCAGCGTACTCGGCGAGCTGCGGCCGGACCTGCTGCTGGTGGACATGAATCTGCCGGACATGAACGGGCTGGAGCTGCTGTCGCGCCTGCGCGCAGCGCACCAGGAGCTGGCCGGTCTGCCCTGCGTGGCCCTGTCCGCCGACGCACTGCCCGAGCAGGTGCATGCCGCACGCGCAGCCGGCTTCACGGACTATTGGATCAAACCCATTGATGTGCTGCAGTTGGCCGAGGCGCTGCAGGCGCTGGACTTGTCCGGCTGCGGCAGCTGCGAACGGCCATAAAAAAACCCGGCCGGAGCCGGGTTCTGCGTGCATCGCGGCCGCCTCGGGAGGCGACCGGACAGCAAGTTCACTTGAGGTGGCTGTTGATCAGCTTGGTCATCTCGAACATATCGGCCTTGGCCTTGCCGAAGATCTCCTTCAGCTTGGCGTCGGCATTGATGATGCGCTTCTGCACCTCATCCTGCAGCTTGTTCTTCTTGATGTACTCCCAGACCTTCTTGGTCACGTCGGTGCGCGGCAGCGGTGCGGCACCGACGATGGCGGCCAGCGCGGAGCTGGGGGTCAGGGCCTTCATGAAGGCGGCGTTGGGCGTGCGCTTCTTGGCAGGAGCGGCGGCCTTCTTGGCCGGGGCTGCCTTCTTCGCGGGTGCTGCTGCCTTCTTGGCCGGAGCGGCCTTCTTCGCCGGTGCCGCCGCCTTCTTCGCCGGAGCGGCCTTCTTGGCCGGCGCCGCCTTCTTGGCGGGCGCAGCAGCCTTCTTCGCAGTTGCCATGTCGATTCTCTCCATCAAAGTTTGGTTGATGTGCCGGGTCCGGGCGAAGGTCGCGTACCTGCGTACAAGCCTTCAATCTCTCTGGCACCTAGCGCAGGCAATGGTACTGCGCGCCTACCGCATTGAGAAGGCTCTGCAAGGGGAGGAATGCCCCAAAAGACCGCTTGGAATGCGCTCTTTGTCGCGGCCCCGCATCAGATGCGCGATGGCCAGAGCAAATGCGCCCCCGCTTCACCCACATCACGGCATCCGACAAGTGCCATGGCGATCTCGAATTCATCGCGCAGAAGACGCAAGGCCTGGGCCACGCCGAGCGCGCCGGCCGTGGCCAGGGCGTGCACATAAGGCCGCCCCAGCAGCACCGCATCGGCACCCAGGCACAGGGCCTTGAGCACATCGCTGCCACGCTGGATGCCACCGTCCACCAGCAGGGGCAACTCGGGACCGACGGCCTCGCGCAGCAGGGGCAGCAGCTCGGCCGTGCTGGGTAGCGCGTCAAGGGTGCGCCCGCCATGGTTGCTCACCACCAGGCCGGCAGCACCGCGCCGCATGGCCTCGCGCGCATCCTCGGGATGACACAGGCCCTTGAGCAGCAGGGGTAGCGGGCTGCGCTCACGCAGCCAGTCAATCTCGGACCAGGTGGCGGCGCGCGGCATCAGACCATCAAACAGGGCACTCTGCCCCGGCGCCACGTCGAGCGGCTTCTTGCGCCCGCCCAGATTGACGGCACGCACATCGTCAGGCAGCTGAAAGCCGGCGCGGCGCTCGCGGTCGCGCGCGCCTTGCACCGGCGCATCGACGGTCAGCACCAGGGCCTCGAAGCCGGCAGCCTCCACGCGCTGCAGCAGCTCGGCCATGAAGCCCCGGTCGTCGCGCCAGTAGAGCTGGAACCACAAGGGGCCGCTCGTCGGCTCCTGACGCATGGCCCGCGCCACCGCCTCCATGGGCACGCTGGCCTGGGCGCTGAGAATCATGCCGGCGCCCTGCGCGGCCGCGGCATAGGCGCTGGCCAGCTCGCCGTCGGGATGGGCCAGGCGCTGATAGGCAATCGGGGCCAGCAGCAGGGGCGTCGGCCAGGTCTTGCCGAACAAGCTCGTGCGCGTGTGGCCGCCAGACAGATCGCGCAGCACGCGCGGCCACAGCTTGAGGGCGTCCCAGGCCGCGCGGTTGGCCCGCATGACCTGCTCGTCGGCGGCACCGCCATTGAGGTAGGCCCAGGCCGAGGGCGTCATGCGCGCCTGCGCATGGGCCTCGAAGTCGGCCAGATTCACGATGCCCTCGGGCAGGCTTTGCAGCGCGGGGCGCTCGCCGGCATCACTCATGTGTCGGCCCACATGCGCAAGAGGTTGTGATAGGTGCCGGTGAGCTGCACCGTGGCCTCGGACTCGCCGTGTTCGGCTCGCAGGCGCATCAGGCTCATGTCCATCTCGTAGAGCAGGCGGCGCTGCTCGTCGCTGCGCACCATGCTCTCGATCCAGAAAAAGCTGGCCAGGCGCGCGCCGCGGGTGACGGGGCTCACATGGTGCACGCTGGTGCCGGGGTAGAGCACCATATCGCCAGCGGCCAGCTTGACGCGCTGCTCGCCGAAGGTGTCCTGCACCACCAGCTCACCGCCGTCGTAGTCCCGCGGGTCGGCCAGGAACAGGGTGCAGGAGATATCGGTGCGCACGCGCTGCTGCCCACCGGGCAGGTAGCGCACGGCCTGGTCGACATGGGGGCCATAGAAATTGCTGGCACCGCCATAGCGATTGAACAGGGGCGGCAGCACCCGCTTGGGCAGGGCGGCCGAGAAAAAGATGGGGTGCCGCTCCAAGGCTTGCAGCACCAGCTGCTGCAGGGCCTGCGCCTCGCGGCTGCTGCCGCTGAGCTGCTCGTTGTTCTTGACCAGGGCGGCCTGGCTGCCGGCGGTGTTGCGACCGTCCTCCCAGGCCGCATTGCGCAGCAAGGCCTGGGCCTGGCTCAGGGCTTCGGGGGACAGGACTTGCTCGATCTTCAGAAGCATGGGCGCTTGGTCCTTCGCAAAAAAAAGGGCCCGAGGACGGACCCCGGGCCAACAAAGGCCTTGATGGAGAGAAGTTTAGCGAGCCGGCGCTGGCCGGCTCTGTCCTGGATCAGAACTTGTGCGCCAGGGTCAGCTGGTAGCTGCGCGGCTTGCCGGGCACATAGTGACCGCGGTAGAGCACGTCGGCATACAGCTTGTCCGTGATATTGGTGGCGTTGAACTTGAGGGACAGATTGCCCTGCACGTACTCGGCCATCAGATCGGCGGTGATGAACTTGGGCGCGGTGATGGTGGGTGCCAGCTGCGGGTTGTCCGCGCTGCGGGCATTCAGGCCGCCGCCGATGCGCCAGTGCTCATCCAGCTTGTAGGTGGTCCAGATGGTGCCGCTGTGGCGCGGGGTCAGGCCCGGGCGAGAACCCACGGCCTCGCCCTGCAGGCTCACGCCGTTGACGGCCGAGCCCTTGGTGACCTTGGCGTCTGGGATGTAGGCGTAGGAACCGAAGACCTCCCACTGCGGCGTGATGCGACCGGCCAGGTCCAGCTCGAAGCCAGCGGCGCGACGGGCACCGGACAGCACATAGTTGGTGGCATTGACCGTGAGTTCGTCGCGGTTGCGCTCGTTGTACTTCTCGGAGTGGAACAGGGCCAGGCGGGTGCTCAGGCGCCCCTCGAACAGGTCCAGCTTGGCGCCCAGCTCGATACTGCGGCTGCCCTCGGGCGGGGTGTTGCTGCCCAGCGCATCGAAGCGGTAGGTATCGCCCGAGGTGTTGAAGGAGGTGCCGTAGGAGAAGTGGTAGGACTGGGTGGCCGAGGGCTGATAAATCACGCCGGCGCGCTTGCTCCACAGGGAGTCCACGCGGGAGCGAACGGCCGCCACCTGGGTGACCGCACCCGCAGCGCTGCGCAGCTCGGGCTGGCTGTAGCGGCCATCAAAGCGGTCCCAGCGCAGGCCGGCCAGCAGCTTCCACTGCGAGCTCAGCTGGATCAGGTCCTGGGCATACAAGCCCAGGGCCTTGGCGTCGAAGTCGCTCACCAGGCGGGTGATGCGGCGCGACTCGTCGACGCTGGCACCGTCATTGGGCGTGCCGATGGTCGTCGAGGGCTTGAGCATCGTGGGGCTGTTGGGCGCGATGCCGTAGTTGTTGAACTTCTCCTGCGCCAGGTCCAGGCCCGCCTGGATGCTGTGGTTCAGATCGAAGAAGCGGTGCTTGCCGCTGTAGTCGCTCTGCAGATAGGCCGTCTCCATGTCCATGATCTTGGCGTGCACGCCACCGCCGGAGCGGTTGAGTCGTGTTTCGGGCGTCAAGGTCGAGGCAAAGACCGGGCTGGCAAAGCGGATGGCGCTGGCGCGCTGGTCGCGCTCGTAGTTGCCCACGCGCAGGGTGGTGCGCAGCTCGCGGTCGGTGCTGAAGCGGTGCACATGGCCCAGGGTGGCCAGGGTGACGGTGCTGGCGTTGTAGTCGCTGGCCGCGCCGTAGTAGTTGCGCGCGTCGATGGGCAACATCACCGGGGTGGAGTCCGTGGGGGACTTGCGCACCCAGGGCAGGCCGTAGTTGATGCCGTTGTCGTTGTCCAGGAAGTAGAAGCTGGCCAGGAACTCATTGGCCGTGCCCACGCCCATGCGATAGGCCGCGGCCACACCCTGCTTGTTGATCTTGTTGCCGTAGTTGTTGGCATCGGTGAGCATGGCGTTCACCCGCAGGGCCGCGTCCTCGCCGGTCTTGAGGTTCAGGTCGGCCGTCAGGCGGAAGTACTCGCCCGAGCCGATGGTGCTGGCCACCTCGCCCTTGTTGATCAGCACCGGCTCCTTGCTGACCTGGTTGACCGCGCCGCCGGTGGAGCCACGACCGAAGAGCATGGAGGCCGAACCCCGCAGCACTTCCATGCGCTCGTAGTTGAAGGTGTCGCGCTCGTAGAAGGCGGGGTCGCGCATGCCGTCCAGGAAGATGTCGCCGGTGGCCTGCAGGGAGAAGCCGCGCAGACGGATGTCTTCTTCGCCGCCCTCGGCCGCCAGGAAGGAGATGCCGGCCGTGTTCTTGAGTGCGTCCTTGAGCGTGTCCAGATTGCGGTCATCGATCAGACGCTCGGTCACCACCGTCACCGATTGCGGAATGTCGCGCAGCTCCTGCTTGCCCTTGCCGATGCGGGTTTCGGTGGCCTGATAGTCCTCCTTGCCGGCGCGCTCGGTGCTGGCCTTCGCGCGCACCACGGGCAGGGCGTTCTCGGTCTTGGCCGGCTCGACGGCGGGGGTCTGGGCCAGGGCGGCCGAGGCCAGGCCGAAACCGGCGGCCAGGGCGCCCAGGGGCAGCAGGGCCGCGGCCGGGCGCGACAGGCTGCCTGAGGTCTTGAGATGCTTGCGACGGGACATGAGAAAGGTACTCCGATGGGATAAATGGGCGCGACGCCGCCACGGCGGGCCTGGCTTCCGGCTTGGCCCGCTCGGACGCGGTCATCCGCGTTGCGTGAGAAAAACAGCTAGCGGGCGCGACCTGGGTCGCGCGGCTAATCAGGGCTTACTGAGCCTCAGGCTCGCTGACGAAGCCCACCTTGCTGAGACCGGCCTTGGAGGCATCCCCCAGGGTCTCGGCCACCAGGCGGTAGGGCACGTTCTGGTCGGCGCGCAGATGCACCTCGGGCTGGTTCGGCTTCTGGCCTTCGGCCGCAAAGCGGGCCTGGGCCTCGGCGCGGCTGAGGGCCTCGCCATTCCAGAAGCGCTGGCCGGCGGCGTCGATGGCGAACTCCACCTTCTCGGGCTTGAGTTCGTTGGCGGCGGCGCTGACCTTGGGCAGGTCCAGCTTGACGGCGTGGGTCAGCAGCGGCGCGGTGACGATGAAGATCACCAGCAGCACCAGCATCACGTCGATGAGCGGGACCATATTGATCTCGGCCACCGGCGCATTGCTGCGCTTGCTGTCAAAGGAGGCGAAGGCCATGACTTGCTTCTCCCTGCGCGGCTCAGGCGGTGGCAGGCTTGAGCGGGCGCACATTGGCGCCCTGCTGGGCGGCGGCGCCGGGCGCCTCGCCCAGGGTCAGGAAGCTGTGCAGCTCGTAGGCAAAGGCGTCCAGGCGGGCGCTGAACACGCGGTTGCCACGGTTGAAGGCGTTGTAGGCGATCACGGCGGGAATGGCCACGGCCAGGCCGATGCCGGTCATGATCAGGGCCTCACCCACCGGGCCGGCCACCTTGTCCAGGGTGCCGGCACCGCTCATGCCGATGGCCAGCAGGGCGTGGTACACGCCCCAGACCGTGCCGAACAGGCCCACGAAGGGCGCGGTGGCGCCGATGGTGGCCAGGGTGGTCAGACCCGACTCCAGGCGGGTGGTTTCCTCGTCCAGCACCTTCTTGATGGTGCGGGTGATGAAGTCATTGGCGCTGCCGGCCTCGGCCAGGCGCGCCGCGCCATGGCGGGCATGGTGGGCCTGGGCGTGCAGGGCATGGGCGCTCAGGTGCGAGAAGGGATCGCGTGCGCCGTGGGTGCTGATCTCGGCCTGCACCGCGTCCAGGGAGCGGGCGTTCCAGAAGAAGTCCAGAAAGCTCGCGCTGCGCTTGTTGCGCAGGTACTGGGTCAGACCCTTGGCGGCGATCAGGGCCCAGGAGGCCACGGACATGACAACGAGCACGCCCAGCAGGAACTTGCCGACGGCGTCGGACTGGGCGATGAAGTGGCCAAAGCCGGGATTGACGGGCGCCACGGTGGCGGCGGTGGTGAGTGCGGTGCTTGCGTCCATGGGAACTTCTTGCTTGGGATTCGGGGATGGGCTCAGCGGTCCAGCTCGTAGGACAGCAGGGCCGTGGTCTCCCATTCAATGGGCTGACCGTTCTCGGTATAGGGGGCGAAGCGGGCGCTGCGGATGTCCTGCAGGGCCTGCTGGTCCAGGCGGGCAAAGCCGGAGGACTTCCTGATCGAGGCGTCCTTGAGCAGCCCGCGGGCATCGACCACCACGCGCAGATGCACCAGGCCC
>NZ_JBKCLH010000220.1:0-3389 GCF_046300915.1 Roseateles sp.
CGCGCCAGCCCCACGGCATGCTGCTGGTCACCGGCCCCACGGGCTCGGGCAAGACCACCACGCTCTACGACGCGCTGCAGGACGGGGCCAGCGATGTGCACATCGAGTGCACGGCGCGCGGCGCCAATATCCGCTTCCGCATCGACGGCGTGATGGCCCAGGTGCGCGCGGTGGACGGCGCGGCCGTGGCCGAGCAGCTGGTCTCGCGCCTCAAGGTCATGGCCGAGCTGGACATCGGCGAGCGCCGCCTGCCGCAGGACGGCCGCTTCAATCTGCGCGTGCAGGGCCGCGAGATCGACTTCCGCCTCTCCATCATGCCCAGCGTCTTTGGCGAGGACGCGGTGGTGCGGGTGCTGGACCGCGCGCGCATCGAGCAGGACCAGGGCTCGCTCACGCTGGACGCCCTGGGCTTCGGTGCCGAAGAGCGCGCCGCCATCCGCGCCCAGGCGCGCCAGCCCCACGGCATGCTGCTGGTCACCGGCCCCACGGGCTCGGGCAAGACCACCACGCTCTACGCGACGCTGGCCGAGATCCACACCGGGCAGGACAAGATCATCACCATCGAAGACCCGGTGGAGTACCAGCTGCCCGGCGTGGTGCAGATCCCGGTGAACGAGAAAAAGGGCCTGACCTTCTCGCGCGGCCTGCGTTCCATCCTGCGCCACGACCCCGACCGCGTGATGGTGGGCGAGATCCGCGATTCCGAGACCGCGCAGATCGCGGTGCAGGCGGCGCTGACCGGCCATCTGGTCTTCAGCACCGTCCACGCCAACAATGCCTTCGACGTGATCGGGCGCTTCATGCACATGGGCCTGGACCTCTACAACGTGGTCTCGGCGCTCAACGCCGTGCTGGCCCAGCGCCTGGTGCGCCTGGTCTGCCCGCATTGCGCGCGCCCGCACGAGCCCGAGCCCGCACTGCTGGCCCGCCACGGCCTGCGCGCGGACCCGAGCCACCGCTTTCTGCGTGGCGAGGGCTGCGGCCACTGCCGCGGCAGCGGCTACCGCGGCCGCCGCGCCGTGGCCGAGCTGCTGCGCCTGGACGACGGCCTGCGCGATCTGATCGCGGCGCGGGCCCCCATGTCCCAGATCAAGGAGGCGGCGCGCAGCCGTGGCATGAAGCCGCTGCGCGCCATGGCCCTGGCCGCGGTCTGCCGCGGTGAAACCACTTTCGAGGAGCTTGAGCGTGTCACTCTCGACGAGTAGCCCGCCCGCCCCGGGGGGACAGGTCTTGCGCTGGCGCCAGGCCTTCAGCGCCCGCCTGGCCAAGCCGCGCCTGGCCTGGCTGGACGTCCGTGGCCTGGAGGGCCTGGAGCCCCTGCGCGCCGGCCAGGCCCTGGACCTGGTGGTGTCGGAGCGGGCCCTGCAGCACCTGGTCTGCGAGCCGGGCCTGCCCCTGCAGGACGAGGCCGCGCTGCAGGCCTATGCCCGTCAGCTGCTCGCGCATTACTTCGGCGCCGCCGCCCAGCGCTGGGCGCTGGCGCCCTGGCGAGCCGGTGGGACAGCCGGTGCCAGCGCCCTGCACGGCCTGGACCTCGCGGCCCTGCGCCAGGGCCTGACGCAGCGCGGTGTGGCCCGGCGCGGCCTGCGCCCGGCCTGGGCTGCCCTCTTGCAACGCTGCCTGAGCCAGCAGCCCGACTGGGCCCGTGCGCCGCAGGCTGCCCTGGTCTGGGTGGAGGGCGATCTGCTGAGCTGGATGCGCCTGGAGGCCGGCCAGCTGCGCCTGCTGCAGCACCGCCGCCTGGCCGCGCCGCGTGTCGAGGCCCTGATGGACCTGCTGACCGAGCTGCGTGCCCAGACCCCGGAGCTGAGCGAGCTGCCCGTGCTGCTGGCCGGCTACGGCCTGGACGCGCCGCGCATGCCGGCCCTGCCGGGCGTGCGCCAGCTGGGCGATCTGAACGCCGCGGCCCCGCGCCTGGAAGAGTTCGAGCGCGTGCCGCCCGCAGGCGAGGCCGCCGTCCCGCGTCCCGACTTTGCCGCACCGCCCGAGCCGCCGCACCGCCTGGCCTGGGCCCTGCTGGCCTGCGGCCTGCTGGTGCTGGGCACGGCGGCCTGGAGCGCCTGGAGCGCCCAGGCCGAGCTGCGCACGGCGCGCGAGCGCCAGGCCCATCTGCAGGCCCAGCTGCAGCGCCGCCCGGTGGCGCCGCCGCCCGCGGCCGCCAAGGCCGCCGCCCGCGCCCAGGCCACGCTGGAGCAGGAGCGCCTGCGCAGCAGCACCGAGGTGCAGGCCCTCTTGCGCCAGCCCTGGGGTGCTCTGCTGGCCAATGTGGAGCAGGCCGGCCTGGTGGACCCCGCGGCCGGTCAAAGCATCGCCTGGCTGGGCCTGGACTACAGCGCCGGCCGCCGCGAGCTGCGCCTGAACGGTCTGGCCAGCGACCAGGCCCAGGCCCTGCAGCTGGTGGAGCGGCTCTCGGCCGCGCCGGGCTGGGGCGAGGTGGTGCTGGCGCGCTTCCAGACCGCCACCGAGGGTGCGCCGGGCCAGCGCTTCGATCTCAGCGCCCGTCTTCAGCCGGAGGCCTTGCGGCCCGAGCTGGCCCAGGTCTCGCGCAGCCGGGGAGGGCAGCCATGAAGCGTCTGAACATGGACCGCCTGCCCGCGCCCTTGCAGACCCTGCTGGCGCGCGTGCCGGCCCTGCGTCGCCTTGGCCGCCTGGGCTGGCCCGGCGCCCTGGGCCTCTTGGCCCTGCTGGTGGCCGGCGGCCTGGAGCTGGGCCTGGCTCAGCGCTGGCAGCAGGAGCGGCAGACCCTGGAGAGCCAGGCCGAGCAGCTGCAGCGCCAGCTGCGCCTGCAGCGTGCCAGCGGCGCCGCGGCCGGCCCGGGCACGCCCGAGCAGTGGCGCGCCGGACTGCCCGGCCCCGAGCTGCGGCAGCAGCGCCTGGCCGATCTGCTGGAGGCCGCCCTGCGTGCGGGCGTGTCTACGCCCCGCACCGAACACCGCCTCAGCGTCGATGCCAACGCCGGCCTGGAGCGCCTGCGCGTGAGCATGCCGGTGCAGGGCAGCTATGCCACGCTGCGCGCCTTTCTGGAGCAGGCCTTGAGGCAAGACCCGGCCCTGAGCCTGGACGGGCTGAAGCTGCGCCGCAGCAACCCGGCCAGCGCGGAGCTGGAGGCCGAGCTGCAATGGTCGCTGCATGGCCGCGCGGCCCTCAGCGAAGGAGGCTCGCGATGAGCGCCGGCACCGAGCCAAAGAACACCCTGGGTCCGCGCCAGTACCTGCTGGCCACCGGCCTGGCCGCGGCCGTGGCCGCCACCATGTGGGCGGCCCAGCTTGAAGACGAGGGCGGTGACGCGGGCGCAGCCGGCCTGGCCGCGCCCACCCGTTCCGCCCCGCGGCCCGCAGCCCCGGCCGCTGCCGCATCGGCTGCTGCCGCGGCCGCGCCCGCCTGGGCCC
>NZ_JBKCLH010000221.1:0-36588 GCF_046300915.1 Roseateles sp.
GGGTCTGGCCCTCAAGCTGGCGCTGGAGCAGCCCCTGGGGGCGCCGCTGCGTCAGGTGCCGGGCTGGGACATCGCCATCGCCCCCGCCGCCCATCTGAGCGGGGCGCTCGCCGGTGCGATCTGCGCGCTGCTGCTGCGCCCCGGCCGTACGCGCCCGGCATGATGGGCGCATGAGCACCGACCAGCGCCACAGCCATCTCGACACCCGCGCCATCAGCCTGCTGCTGGGCTGCTGTGTGCTCTGGGGCCTGAACCAGGTGGCGGCCAAGGCCGCGCTCAGCGAGATCACGCCGCTGTGGCAGGCCGGGCTGCGCTCGGCCGGCGCGGCCCTGCTGGTCTGGCTCTGGGCACGCTGGCGCGGCATCGCCCTCTTCCAGCGCGACGGCACCCTGCCCGGCGGTCTGCTGGCCGGCGCCCTCTTCGCGGCCGAGTTCGCCTGCATCTTCGCGGGCCTGCAGTACACCACCGCCTCGCGCATGGTGGTCTTCATCTACCTCAGCCCCTTTGTGGTGGCCCTGGGCATGCCCTTCATCGCGCGCAGCGAGCGGCTCTCGCTGCGCCAGGCCGGCGGCCTGCTGATCGCCTTCGGCGCCGTGGCCTGGGCCTTTGCCCAGGGCTTCGGCGCCAAGAGCGGCTCCGAGCTGCAGTGGCTGGGCGACGGCCTGGGCCTGCTGGCCGCCCTGCTCTGGGGCGGCACCACCCTGGCCATACGGGCCACGCGCCTGTCCAGCGCCAGCGCGGAGAAGACGCTCTTCTACCAGCTGGGCGTCTCGGGCCTGGCCCTGATGCTGGCGGCCTGGGCCCTGGGTGAGCCCTGGCCCGCGGCCTGGAGCGCCCGCCTCCTGGGCCTGATGGGCTTCCAGACGGTAATCATCAGCTTTGCCAGCTATCTGCTGTGGTTCTGGCTGGTGCGCCACTACCCGGCCACCCGCCTGGCGAGCTTCACGCTCGCCACCCCGCTGTTTGGCCTGCTGGCCGGTGCCCTCTTGCTGGGCGAGCCCATCAGCGCGCGGCTGGGCATCGCCCTGCTGGCCCTGGCCGCGGGCATCGTGCTGGTGAACAAGCGCTGAGACGCGGGCGGATCTGCGCGCAGATCGCGCGGCGTGACACACCCGGTCGCGGGGTTGTCTCGTCACATGAAGTCGGGACAATGGGCCCGCCTCCCGAATCCCGCCCGCATGCCTTCCGTCTTTCTGCTCCGTCGCAACCGTCCCGCGCTGCTGAATGCCCAACGCGCGCTCTTCGGTGCACCAGAGCAGGACCAGGCGCTGCGCTGGACCTGCGTCGGCGCCAGCGACCGGCTCTACGAGGCCCTGCCCCGTATCGCGGAGCTGGGCCCCGATGTGCTGGCCTGCGATCTGCGTCTGGCTGATGGCCATGTGCTGGCCCTGCTACAGCGCCTGCCAACGCGGCCACGGCCCCGACTGCTGCTGCTCAGCAGCCTGGTCGACGACCCGATGCTCTTCGAGGCCCTGGCCGCCGGAGCCCAGGGCTACTGGGTGGATGCGGGCGCCAGCGCCGGACTGGTGGAGGCCCTGACGGCCTGCATGGCCGGCCAGGCCACCATGTCGCCGGCCCTGGCCCGTCAGACACTGGAGACCCTGGGGCTGCCGCGCAGCGAGCTGCTGCTGGCCCACAATGTGGCGGCCTCGCAAGACCTGGCCCCCGCGGTGGCGGGCGATATCAAGGGCCTGGCGCGCTGCGAGCAGCATCTGCTGACCCTGATCGCCCAGGGGCTGCTGATCGAGGAAATCGCCCAGCGCTGGCAGCTGCAAGTCAGCGAGATTGCACGGCGCTTGGCCGACATCTACGCCCTGCTACAGCGCCGGCTCGCGCTGCGCCGGCCTCAGGCGGCGGGCGGCGCCGTATCGATGAAGCTCTGACGCGTGGACAGCTTGTCCAGCATGCGCGCCAGATTGGGATAGGGCGTGCGCCAATCCACGGCGGGGAAGCGGAAGTCCAGATAGGCCAGGGCGCAGCCCACGGCGATATCGGCGAGGGTGAAGTGATTGCCCGAGCACCAGGCCTTCTCGCCCAGCCCCATGCTCATGGCCTTGAGCGCCGCCTGCAGCTTGCCCATCTGGCGCTCCACCCAGGCCTCGCAGCGCTGCTCGGCCGTGCGACCGGCCCAGGTCTGCTCCAGCCGGGCGGCAATCGCCGCGTCCATCAGGCCATCGGCCAGGGCTTCCCAGGTGCGCACCTCGGTGCGCTCGCGGCCACGCTCGGGAATGAGCTTGCCCACGGGCGAGAGCGTGTCCACGTACTCGCAGATCACGCGCGAGTCGAAGACGGCGCCGCTGATCGAGTCCTGGCCTTCCATGACCAGGCAGGGCACCTTGCCCAGGGGGTTCATCTTGAGGATGTTGTCATTGCCCCAGACGTCTTCCAGCACGAACTGGTAGTCGAGCTTCTTCTCCGCCATCACGATGCGGACCTTGCGGACGTAGGGGCTGGCGAGTGAACCGATGAGCTTCATGTGGTGATATTGCGGGCATGGCGCCTTGTTGTCGCGGATTCTAGCCAAGCAGCTGTTGCGCCACGGGCTGGACAAAGAGGCGCGACTGGGGCATGCACATATCCCTCCAAGGGGGTCTTGTGAAGCAGGTTCGCGCCGACGAGACTGGCGCTCCGGCCCAGGTCATCGCCCCTCGTGGCGTCCCCACGGCCACACCGCACAAGCTCTGGACCACTGACCCATGCATGACACCTCCCTGTTCGGCCCCAGCAGCCAGAACCCGGCCCGCTATTTCCGCGTCGAATTCACGGGCTCGGGCAGCGAGTACTTCCGCATCTGGATCGTCAATCTGCTGCTGATCGTCCTGACCCTGGGCCTGTACCTGCCCTTCGCCAAGGCGCGCCGCCTGCGCTACTTCTACAGCAACACCCTGATCAATGGCCAGGCCCTGAGCTTCCACGGCGATCCCTGGAAGATGTTCCGCGGCTTTGTGTTGCTGGCCCTGCTGATGGGCAGCTACGCCTTGGCCGGTCAGCTCTCGGCCCTGGCCGGTGCGCTGGCCTTTCTGATCCTGTGCGCGATCTGGCCGGCCCTGTGGCGCGCCGGTCTGCAGTTCCGCCTGGCCCACACCAGCTGGCGCGGTCTGCGCATGCGCTTCGAGGGCCATCTGGCCGGCGCCTATCTGGCCTTTGCCCCGCTCTACCTGCCGGCGCTGCTGATGCTGCTGGTCGGCACGATCTGGGCCGATGCCCTGCAGGAGGGCCCGACCGAGTTCGCCGCCCCGCAGGCCCTGATGCTTGCAGCCCTGGGTCTGGGCGTTGTGCTCCTGCCCCTGAGCGTCTACCTGATCAAGCGCTACCAGCATGGCCACTACGCCATGGCCGCCCAGCACAGTCATCTCAAGGCCGGCCCCGGCGACTTCTACCGCCTGGCACTGAAGGCCCTGGGCCTGCTGCTGCTGTGCCTGGCCTTGTTCGCGGGCCTGGCGACCTTGAGCATGGGCCTGCGCAGCTTCTGGCTCTTCGGGCTGCTGGTCCTGGGCTTCTACCTGGGCCTGGGCCTGCTGATTGGCCCCTATCTGGCGGCGCGCCTGCAGAACCTGGTCTGGAATCGCACGCGCAGCGAGGAGCTGCGCTTTGACAGCGATCTCAGCGCACGCGCCCTGACCAAGCTGAGCCTGAAGAACTGGCTGCTGACCGTGCTCACCCTGGGCCTGTACCGTCCCTTCGCCGCTGTCCACACCGCCCGCCTGCGCCTGGAGGCCGTGCGTGTGCGCGTGCAGGGCGAGCTGGACGCCTGGGTGGCCGAGCAGAGCCTGCAGCAGCCCGACGCCGCCGGCGAGGCCGCAGGAGACTTCTTCGGCATCGATATGGGACTGTGATGCCGCAAACCCGGGCGGCCACGAGCCCCAAGCTGTGCCTGGAGTACTTTGACGGGCGCCATGCCCGAGCCCAGCGCGCCGAAATCTGGCGCGAGGGCCAGGAGCTGCTGCTGCAGCCCGAGCTCGGGGCGCTTCAGCGCCATGCCCTGCGCCGGGTGCAATGGCCCGAGCGCCAGCGCCACGGCCAGCGCCAGGTCTTGCTGCCCGACGGCGGCGTGCTCAGCTGTACCGAGGCCGCCGACTGGGACCGCTGGGCCCGCGCCGCCGGCCTGCGGGAATCCATGGCCGTGCATTGGGCACAAAGCTGGCGCCTCACGCTGACGGCGGGGCTGCTTCTGCTCGTCCTGGTGTCGCTGCTGTGGTGGCAAGGTCTGCCTCTGGCGGCTCGCAGCCTGAGCGAGGCCGTGCCGGCAAGACTGGAAGCCCAGCTGGGCGAGCGCACGCTGGACGGCCTGGATGGCCTGCTGCTCACGCCCAGCGCCCTGCCCGCCTCGCAGCAGGCCGCCATCGCCGCTGACTTTGCCGCCCGGCTGGCGCGCGCGCGCCAGCGTGGTGAGTTCTGGCCGGAGTACCAGCTGCTGTTTCGCGCCGCGAGCCCGAGCCTGGGGCCCAATGCCCTGGCCCTGCCCGGTGGGCAGATCGTGCTCACCGATGCCCTGGTCCAGCTGCTGGCCGACCAGCCCGACGCCCTGGCTGGCGTGCTGGCCCACGAGCTGGGGCATGTGCGCGGCCGCCACGGTCTGCGTCTGACGATACAAGCCGGCCTGGCCAGCGCCTTGGGCACCCTGATGCTGGGCGACTTCTCGGGCGTGCTGGCCTCGGCCCCGGCCGTGCTGCGCAGCCAGGCCTACTCGCGCGAGCTGGAGCTTGAGGCCGATGCAGCCGCCCTGCAGCTGCTGCGGGGCGATGGACGTGACCCCCGCGTCATGTTGGTCTTCTTTGATCGCATGGAGCGACAGAAGCCCGAGCAGCGTTCATCGGCCTGGGCCACGGCGATTGCCAGCCACCCCAGCGATTCGCTGCGGCGGCGCTTCTTCGGCGGCGAGTGAGCCGCCGAGCCAGGCTCAGCGCGCCAGCGTCCAGTCCACCGTGGCCGGGCGGCCGGGCAGGCTGAGCTGGGCCGTGGCGGGCGCGCAGCGGCTCAAGACCTGGCCCCCACGCACCACCAGCAGGCGCTGGGCGCGCAGGCGCAGGGCCTCCACCGGGTCGCGGGCCTGCAGCAGCACGAAGTCGGCCTTGCAGCCGGGCTCCAGGCCATAGCCCTCCAGACCCAGGATGCGCGCGTTATTGACCGTGACCGCATCGAAGCAGGCCTTCATGCCGGCTTGCGAGCTCATCTGCGCCACATGCAGGCCCATGGCCGCCACCTCCAGCATGTCGCCGCTGCCCAGGGAGTACCAGGGGTCCATCACGCAGTCGTGGCCGAAGCCTACGTTCACGCCCGCGGCCAACAGCTCGGGCACGCGGGTCATGCCGCGGCGCTTGGGATAGCTGTCGTGCCGGCCCTGCAGGGTGATGTTGATGAGCGGGTTGGCCACCGCATGCAGGCCGGCCTCGGCCATCAGCGGGATCAGCTTGGAGACGTAGTAGTTGTCCATGGAATGCATGGACGTGAGATGGGAACCGGTGACCCGGCCCTGCAGGCCCAGACGCTGGGTCTCGAACGCCAGGGTCTCGACATGGCGGGACAGGGGGTCGTCGCTCTCGTCGCAGTGCATGTCCACCATCAGGCCGCGCTCGGCGGCCAGCTCGCACAGCAGCTTCACACTGGCGGCACCGTCGGCCATGGTTCGCTCGAAATGCGGGATGCCGCCCACCACGTCCACGCCCCGGTCCAGCGCGCGCTTCAGCTTCTCCAGCGCGCCCGTGGCGCGCAGCACGCCGTCCTGCGGGAAGGCCACCAGCTGCAGGTCCAGGTAGGGCTTCACCCGCTCGCGCACATGCAGCAGGGCCTCCACGGCCAGCAGGCGCGGGTCGCAGATGTCCACATGGGAGCGGATCGCCAGCAGGCCGCGCGCCACCGCCCAGTCGCAATAGGCCAGGGCGCGCTCGACCAGGGCTTCCTGCGTCAGCAGGGGCTTGAGCTCGCCCCAGAGCGCGATGCCCTCCAGCAGGGTGCCGCTCTGGTTGACCCGGGGCAGGCCGTAGCTGAGCGTGGCGTCCATATGGAAATGGGCATCCACAAAGGGCGGGCTGAGCAGCCAGCCGCCACCGTCGACGATCTCCATGCCCTCGGGCGCGCTCAGATTCGGCCCCAGCGCGGCGATGCGGCCCTCTTGCACCAGCAGGTCCTGGCCGCGGCGGCCATCGGGTAGACAGATATTGCGGATCAGCATGGGACAGGCAGGAGCGCGGGCACGGCGCCCGCTGCCGCCCATGGTACGCAGGGCGGGCCGGGCCGGATAAAATCCGCGGGTTTGCCCACAAGCCTGTGCGGCCCTCGCTCCGCGCCCAAGCCATCATGACCTCTTCCGCCTTCTCCAGCATCAGTGCCCTCTCGCCCCTGGATGGCCGCTACGCCTCGCGCGTGGCCGCGCTGCGTCCGCTGCTCTCCGAGTTCGGCCTGATGCACCGCCGCGTGCAGGTCGAGGTGGAGTGGTTCATCGCCCTCTCGGACGCAGGCTTTGCCGAGTTCAAGCCCCTGAGCGAGGCCGCGCGCGGCCTGCTGCGCGGTCTGGTGACGCGCTTCTCCGAAGCCGATGCCCAGGCCATCAAGGACATCGAGAAGACCACCAACCACGACGTCAAGGCCGTGGAGTACTGGCTCAAGTCGCGCTTCGAAGGCAATGCGGAGCTCAAGGCCGCCGGCGAGTTCGTGCACTTCGCCTGCACCAGCGAGGACATCAACAACACCAGCCACGGTCTGATGCTCAAGGCCGCGCGCGAGCAGGTGATGCTGCCCACCCTGGACCGCATCGTGGACAAGCTGTCCGGCATGGCCCATGCCCTGGCCGCCGTGCCCATGCTCAGCCGCACCCATGGTCAGACCGCCAGCCCCAGCACCGTGGGCAAGGAGATCGCCAATGTGGTGGCGCGCTTGGCGCATGCCCGCGCCCGCATCGCCGACGTCAAGCTGCTGGCCAAGATGAATGGCGCCGTGGGCAACTACAACGCGCATCTGAGCGCCTGGCCCGAGCATGACTGGGAGACCTTCAGCCGCCAGGTGATCGAGCAGCAGCTGGGCCTGACCTTCAACCCCTACACCATCCAGATCGAGCCGCACGACTACATGGCCGAGCTGTTCGACGCCTTCACCCGCGTCAACACCATCCTGATCGACTGGTCGCGCGATGTCTGGGGCTATATCTCCCTGGGCTACTTCAAGCAGCGCACGGTGGCCGGCGAGATCGGCAGCTCCACCATGCCGCACAAGGTCAACCCCATCGACTTCGAGAACGCCGAAGGCAATTTCGGCCTGGCCAATGCCCTGCTGAGCCATCTGAGCCAGAAGCTGCCCATCAGCCGCTGGCAGCGCGACCTGACCGACTCCACGGTGCTGCGCAATATGGGCGTGGCCCTGGGCTATGCCCTGCTGGGCTATGAGTCCCTGCTCAAGGGTCTGGACAAGCTGGAGGTCAACGAGGCCGCCCTGGCCGCCGACCTGGACAGCGCCTGGGAAGTGCTGGCCGAGCCCATCCAGACCGTGATGCGCCGCTACGCCCTGCCCAACCCCTACGAGCGCCTGAAGGAGCTGACCCGCGGCAAGGCCATCACCCGCGAGTCCATCCAGGCCTTCATCCAGACCCTGGAACTGCCCGAGGCCGAGAAGCAGCGCCTGCTGGCCATGAGCCCGGGTGACTACACCGGTAAGGCCGCCGAGCTCGCCCGCCGGATCTGAGCCTGCGGCTGCAGGGCGCGTTGCGGCCACGCCGCGGCGTGCCCCTGACTCGGGCGGGATGGGCCGAGATCGCACACAATGGCTGCGTCCACGCCTGACGCGCCCCCGATGCACAACCCCGTCGCAACACCCGCTGCACCGCCCGGCATGAGTTCGAGCATGCAGGCGGAACGCGAGCGCGACCTGCTGCTGCAATTCGCCGGCGTTGGCATCGTCTATGTGCGCCAGCGCATGCTGCTGCGCTGCAACGAGCGCTATGCGGAAATCTTCGGCTACGGCGACCCTCGGGACATCCAGGGCTGCAGCGCGCTGGAGATCTACCCCAGCGAGGCCGACTACAAGCAGCTGGGGGCCGAGGCCTATCCACGCTTGGCAGAGGGCGGCAGCTACAAGTCCGAACGCCTGATGCGCCGACGCGGCGGCCAGCTCTTCTGGTGCAGCCTCACGGGACGCCTGATCGACCCCGCCCATCCGGAGGCCGGCTCGATCTGGATCGTGGACGATATCGACGATCGCAAGCGTGCCGAAGCGGGCCTGGCCCAGCTGATGCTGGAGCAACAGCTGATCTTCGACCATGCCATGGTGGGCATCGTCTTCCTCAAGGACCGGCGGGTCACGCGCTGCAACCGGGCCTTCGAGCAGCTCTTCGGCTATGCGCCCGGCGAGCTCAACGGCCTGAGCTCGCGCAGCTGGTATCTGGACGACGCGGGCTGGGAGCAGGCCGGTCGGGACTGCTACGCGCCTTTTCGCGAGGGGCGGGCCTTCCAGGGTGAGATGGTGCTGGCCCGCAAGGACGGCAGCCCCGTTCACTGCGAGGTGCGCAGCAAGGCCATCGACCCCTCGGATCTGTCCCAGGGCTCGATCTGGATCACCATGGACATCAGCGCCCGCAAGCAGGCCGAGGCGGCGGTGCTGCGCGCCAAGGCCGAGCTGGAAGCGCTGGTGCAGGAGCGCACGCAGCAGCTGAGCCAGACGGTCCAGGCCCTGGAGGACAAGATCCGCGAGCAGCACGCGGCCGAGGCGCGCATCCAGAGCCTGGCGCATTTCGACGCGCTCACCGGCCTGCCCAACCGCCTGCTGCTGCGCGAGCGGGCCGAGCAGGCGCTGGAGATCGCCCGGCGCCAGGGGCATCACCTGGCCCTGATGTTCCTGGATCTGGACCACTTCAAGCGGGTCAATGACTCCCTCGGACACCGGGTCGGCGATGTGCTGCTGCGCCAGCTGGCCCAGCGCCTGCGCAGCGCCTTGCGCGAGCCGGACACCGTGGCCCGCCTGGGGGGTGACGAGTTCGTGCTGGTGCTGCCCGACACCGATGCCGGCGGCGCGGCCCGCGTAGCTCGCAAGCTGCTGGGCCTGTGTACCGATCCCTTTGTGGTGGAGCAGCATGAGCTGAACACCTCGCCGTCCATCGGCATCGCCCTCTTTCCCGAGGACGGCCAGGACTTCGACACCCTGTGCGCCAGCGCCGATGTGGCCATGTACCGCGCCAAGCGCGACGGCCGCAACGCGGCCCGCTTCTTCACCGCCGAGATGCAGGCCCAGACCCTGCGCGCCCTGACCCTGGAGAACGCCCTGCGCCGCGCTCTGGAGCGCGGCCAGCTGCATCTGTGCTACCAGCCCCAGGTGGAACTGGCGCAGGGACGCATCACGGGCGCCGAGGCCTTGCTGCGCTGGGAGCATCCCGAGCTGGGGTCGGTCTCGCCCACCGAGTTCATCCCGGTGGCGGAGAGCTGCGGCCTGATCCTGCCCATGGGGGAATGGGTGATACGCGAGGTGGCAGGGCAGATCCGGCAGTGGATGGAGCAGGGCCTGGGTCCGGTCAAGGTGGCGGTGAACCTGTCATCGGTGCAGTTCCGCCATCTGGAACTGCCCCAGCTGATCGGCCAGATCGTTGAGCAGGCTGGCATTGATCCGGCCCTGCTGGAGTTGGAACTGACCGAGGGCATGGCCATGCTGGAGCCGCAGCGTGCCATCGAGACCATGCGCGAGCTGCACCGGCGCGGCCTGCAGCTGGCCATGGACGACTTCGGTACCGGCTACTCCTCGCTGAGCTATCTGAAGAAGTTTCCGGTCTACAAGCTCAAGATTGATCAGAGCTTCGTGCGCGACCTCACCGAGGACCCCGAAGACCGGGCCATCGTCGCCGCCATCATCAGCATGGCCGCCAGCCTGGGCCTGCAGACACTGGCCGAGGGCGTCGAGACCCAGGGCCAGCTGGACATCCTGCGCCAGCAGGGCTGCCGCGAAGCCCAGGGCTGGCTGTTCGGTCGCCCGCTGCGCGCCCCCGAGTTCGCCGCCCTGCTGGCGGCTCAGCGCGCCGACCGCTGCTGAAGCGGTCTTGCGGGCAAAAGCGGGACAATAGGGGCATCTTCAGCCCGCCGCCACGCACACAGCGATACCGCCCATGAATTTCATCCAGCAACTCTCCAAGGCCGAACAGCTCAACGACTCGATGCTTTGCGTGGGGCTGGATCCGGAGCCGGGCAAGTTTCCCGGTGCCTGGAAGGGCGATGCGGGCCGCATCTACGACTTCTGCGCCGCCATCGTGGACGCGACCAAGGACCTGGTCAGCGCCTTCAAGCCGCAGATCGCCTACTTCGCCGCCCACCGCGCCGAAGACCAGCTCGAGCGCCTGATGGCCCATATCAAGCGCGTGGCGCCCAGCGTGCCGGTGATCCTGGACGCCAAGCGCGGCGATATCGGTTCCACCGCCGAGCAGTACGCCAAGGAAGCCTTCGAGCGCTACCAGGCCGATGCGGTGACCGTCTCGCCCTTCATGGGCTTCGACTCCATCGAGCCCTATCTGCGCTACCCCGACAAGGGCGTGATCCTGCTGTGCCGCACCTCGAACGCCGGCGGCAATGACTGGCAGATGCAGCGCCTGGCCGAGGTGCCGGGCCAGCCCCGCCTGTTCGAGCACCTGGCCCATCTGGCCCAGACGCAGTGGAACAAGAACGGCCAGCTGGGCCTGGTGGTGGGCGCCACCTACCCCGAGGAGATCGCCCGGGTGCGCGAGCTGGCCCCCAGCCTGCCCCTGCTGATCCCGGGCGTCGGTGCCCAGGGCGGTGACGCCGCGGCCACCGTCAAGGCCGGCTGGCGTGCCGGCGGCCCCATCATCGTCAACAGCTCCCGCGCCGTGCTCTACGCCGGCAACAGCCTGGAAGACTTTGCTGGCGCGGCCCGCCGGGCCGCCCAGGCCACCCGTCAACAGCTGCAAGCCGCCCGCGGCTGAGGGCCTGCTGCGCCGAGAACTATTGCGCACTCGGGCGCAGCGGCCGCGAATTACCCCGGCTTTGGGGGGCTGACCGGATGTTCAGCGGTTTGATTTCTGGCGGAGACTGCGACCTTTGATGAGCCAAGGCCCTTTGAGCGCGCCAGCCCCGTGAGCAAGGACATCCCCGACGATCTCAGCAGCCTGGTCGGACAGGATCTGGAACCCAACGGCCCCCAGGGCCGTCTGGCCCTGCGCGTGCAGCAGCATGCCCGCCCCCTGCTGCTGGGCTGCAGCAGCCTGCTGTGCACCCTGACCGGCGTCCTGCTCTGGCTGGGTCGCGCCCCCGCCGAGCCGCTGCAAGGTCTGCTGCCGCCCCTGCTGGCCTGGAGCATCGCCCTGCTGTCGGCCCTGGGGCTGTGGCGGCTGCGCGCTCGCGTGGCCGACAGCTTTGCCCTGCTGCTGATGGCCCTGATCACGCTTTTGCCGGTGTGCATCGCCCTGTCGCGGCAGCAGGGGCTGTCCAGCATCGGCCTGGGCCTGCTGAGCCTGATGGTGGCGCTGGCCACGCTGCTGCAGGGCCCGCGTGGCGGCCTTCCCATCTTCGGTCTGGCCCTGCTGGGCCTGGGCGGCCTGAGCTGGGCCGAGCTCGATGGCTGGGGCCCGCCCGGCGCCCCCCAGCTGGGTTCACGGTTGGCCGCTCACCTGATGATGCTGTTCGGCGGCCTGGTGACAGGTCTTGCCGCTACCCGCATGCTGGGCCACTCCATGCGCGAGGCCGGAGAGCGCAATGCGCGCTTCCGCCACCTGCTGTCCATGGCTGCCGACTGGTACTGGGAGATGGACCGCGAGTTCCGCTTCACCCACCTGGCCGAGGCTGCGGACAAGCGCTCCGGTCTGGAGCTGGAAAAGCGCCTGGGCAAGACCCCCTGGGAAATTTCCGACATGGGCCTGAGCGACGAGGAGATGGACGCACACCGTGCCGACCTGGAGGCCCGTCGCGCCTTCCAAGGCCTGGTGGCCCGCCGCCGCGCCCCGGACGGCAGCCTGCGTTTCGTGTCCATCAGCGGCGAGCCACGCTTCGACGCCCAGGGCAGCTTTCGCGGCTACTGGGGCGTGGGTCGCGACGTGACGCACGAGGTCCAGGCCGAGCAGGCCGTGACCGCCACCGAGACCCGCTACCGCGAACTCTTCCGCCGCTCGCCCAGCCCCCTGGTGCTGCACCGTTGGGGCCGGGTGCTGGACGCCAACCCGGCCGCCATGGCCATGTTCGGCTACACCCAGCGCTCCAGCATGATCGGTCAGGACCTGTTCTCGCACTACGAGCCCGGTGATGACGAGCGCGCCCGCCAGCGCGCCGCCAAGCTGGAAAGCCTGCCCGTAGGCGGCATGCTGCCCATGGCCGAATTCCGCCTGCGCACGCTCTCGCGCCGGCGCCGCCTGGTGCAGGCGACCAGCGTGCGCGTGGATGCCACAGCCGGCCCGGCCACCTTGTCCTTCTTCATTGACCAGACCGAGCAAAGCCGAGCCCAGGAGGCCCTGCGCCGCAGCGAGGGCCTGCTCTCTCATTTGGTGGCCACTAGTCCCGATGTGATCACCCTCACCGAGATGGAGTCCGGCCGATTTGCCATGGTCAACAAGACCTTCGAGCGGCTCTCGGGCTACAGCACCGAGGAGGTGCTGGGACGCAGCTCCGAAGATCTGGGGCTGTGGCAGCGCGCCGGGGAACGCGATCGCGTGATCCAGGGCGTGCGGGAGTTGGGCCGCGTCACCGAGGTTCCAGCCAATTTCGTGACCAAGAGCGGAGATGTGGTCTCCATGGTGCTCTCGGCCGCGCCCTTCAATATGGATGGCCAGGCCTATCTGGTCATCAATGCCCGCGATGTGACCGAAAGCGAGCGCACCCGCCTCGTGCACGCCGCCATTCTGCAGAATGCCTCCATCGGCATCGCGCTCACCCGCGACCAGCATTTCGTGCAGGCCAACCCCCTGGTGGAACAGATGTTCGGCTGGCCCCCGGGCGGCCTGATCGGCCAGCACGGCTCCGTGGTCTGGCCCGGCCCCGAGGCCTATGCCGCGGCCGGCGAGGAAATCGGCCAGCGCCTGGCCTTTGGCGAGCAGGTGGAGGTGGAGCGCCCCATGCGCCGGCGCGATGGCTCCACCTTCTTGTGCCGCATCCTGGCCAAGGCCGTGGACCCCGACCACCCCAGCCGCGGCGGCACCATCTGGATCATGGAGGACGTGACCGAGAAGCGCCGCGTCGAGGCCGCCCTGGCCCAGGCCAAGGACGAGGCTCAGGCCGCCAACCGGGCCAAGAGCGCCTTCCTGGCCAATACCAGCCACGAGATCCGCACCCCGCTCAACGGCCTGCTGGGCCTGGCCCGCATGCTGCAGCAGCCCGATCTGGAAGAAGGCCTGCGCCGCCAGTATCTGGACCAGATGCTGGACAGCGCCGAGAGCCTCTCGGGCCTGATCTCCGACATCCTGGACCTCTCCAAGATCGAGGCCGGCCGCCTGACCCTGGAGTCCGTGCCCTTCGCCCTGCGCGACATGCTGGCCACCATGCGCATGGCCTACCTCACCCTGGCCCAGGCCCGCGGCCTGTCATTCCGCATCGATGTGGACGAGGCCGTACCCGCCTGGGTGGTGGGCGACCCGGTGCGTACCCGCCAGATTCTGAGCAACTACCTGACGAACGCGCTCAAGTTCACCGAAGCCGGCTCGGTCGCGGTGCGCGTGCACAAGCTCGACGAGGAGCGACTGCGCATCGAGGTCAGCGACACCGGGCCGGGCATTGCGCCGGCCATGCAGACGCGCCTGTTCCAGCCCTTCACCCAAGCCGATGAATCCACCACCCGCCGCTACGGCGGCACGGGCCTGGGCCTGTCCATCTGCCGCGAGCTGGCCACGCTGATGGGCGGCACCGTGGGCGTGGACAGCACACCCGGCCAGGGCTCCACCTTCTGGGCCGAGCTGCCGCTGCCCGGCACCGCCACCCCCATCAGCACCCAGCTGCGCGAGGCCCGCGACAACCAGGACCTGCAGGGCCTGCGCGTGCTGATGGTGGAGGACAACCCGGTGAACATGATGATCGCCGTGGCCCTGCTGGAGCAGTGGGGTCTGGAGGTCTCCCAGGCCAGCGACGGCGCCCAGGCCGTGGAAGCCATCAACGCCCAGGCCAGCATGGGCAAGCCCTTTGACGCGGTGCTGATGGATGTGCAGATGCCCGTGATGAGCGGCCATGAAGCCACGCGCCAGATCCGGCGGCGCTTCAGCGCCGAGGCCCTGCCCATCGTGGCCCTCACGGCCGCCGCCCTCATCTCCGAGCGCGAGGAGGCTCAGGCGGCCGGCATGAACGACTTCCTCACCAAGCCCATCGACGCCCTGCGTTTGCGCGCGACGCTGGTGCGCCTGATCGGGCACCACGACAACGACCAGCGCCGCTCCTAGAGCGCCCGGCCGGCACCGCGCGACGGTCTCAGCGACCAGGGCCGCCGGTGCGAGCGGCCCATCAGCCCCATCAGCCCCACAGCGGCAGGCGGCGCCGCCGCTCACCCGTGAGCGCGAACAGCGCGTTGGCCAGGGCCGGCGCCACCGGCGGCACGCCCGGCTCGCCCACGCCGCCCGGCGGATTGGTGCTCGAGACCAGATGGGTTTCGATGCGCGGCGTCTGGGCCAGGCTGAGCAGGGGATGGTCGGCAAAGCCGCTCTGGCGCACCGCGCCATCGGACCCGATATCGATGCGCCCCCACAGCGCGGCCGTGAGGCCAAAGATGATGGCACTCTCCATCTGCCGCTCGACGATGGCCGGGTTCACCACCAGGCCGCAGTCCAGGGCGCAGACCACGCGCAGCACGCGCGGCTGACCATCGGGCTCCAGGCGCAGCTCCAACACCTGGGCCACGATGCTGCCAAAGCTCTCATGCAGGGCCAGACCGCGCGCCACACCCTTGGGCAAGGCCTGACCCCAGCCGGCCTTGTCGGCCGCCAGACGCAGCACCGCCGCATGGCGCGGCAGGGCCGCATCCAGCCACTGCAGGCGGAAGTCCAGCGGATCGCGGCCCGCCGCATGGGCCAACTCGTCCACAAAGCTTTCCATGAAGAAGGCGTTCTGCGAATGCCCCACCGAGCGCCAGAAGCCCACCGGCACGCCGCTGTGCGTGGCCAGATGGGCAATGCGCTGATGGTCCAGGGCATAGGGATGGTCCAGCAGGCCCTCGGCCGTGGTCTTGTCCGGCGCCTCGAAGCGGCTGCTCAGGGCCGGCAGCACGCGCTCCATCCAGCGCGGGGGACGCCATCTCGCCGCGCTGCCCACAACCAGGGCCTGCGGCCGACCCTCGGCGTCCAGCCGGGCGCGGCAGAAGGCCGCACCCGCCGGGCGGTAGAAGTCGTGGCGGAAGTCCTCCTCGCGCGACCACAGCAGCTGCACCGGCGCGCCGTTGGTCTCCAGGGCCACGCGCACGGCCTGCCCCACCAGGTCCACCTCCAGGCGCCGGCCGAAGCCGCCGCCCAGATAGCTGACATGCACCTCCACCGCCGACTCGTCCACCCCCGCCACCCGCGCCGCCAGGGCGCGCGCAAGACCTGGCACCTGGGTCGGCAGCCAGAGGGTGACCCGGCCGTCCTTGACCTGCGCGGTGCAATTCATGGGCTCCAGGGTGGCATGGGCCAGATAGGGCGCCTCGTAGAGCGCCTCCACCAGGCGTTCCCCCTCGCCCAGGGGCTGGGCCAGCTGGGCAGCCGCGTCGCCGCTGCGTCGAAAAGCCGTCCCCTCGCCCGCGGCGGCGCGGCGCGCGGCCTCGCGCAGCTGCTCGGCGATGCGCTCGCCGTCCAGCGCGCCGGCCGGGCGGCCCTGCCACTGCACGTCCAGGGCCTGGGCCGCCTGCTGGGCGCGCCAGCTGTTGCGCGCCACCACGGCCAGGGCCGGCGCGCTGCCGGCATAAGGCGGCAGGCGCACCAGGCGCAGCACATCGGGCAGGCGCAGGGCCGCGCCGGCATCCACCGCGCCGGGCGAGCCGCCCAGCATGGGGGCCTGGCGGATGGCGGCATAAAGCAGGCCCGGCGGGCGCTGATCGATGCCAAAGCGCGCCGAGCCGTCCACCTTGGCCGGCACATCGCGGCGCGGCGCGGGGCGGCCGATCAGGCGCCAGGCCTCGGGCGGCGTGAGGCTCACCTCGCCGGGCGGGGTGGCCGCAGCGACCCGCGCCAACTCGCCGTAATGCGCACGCTTGCCGATGGCATGGCTGACCCAGCCCTGATCCAGCTGCAGCTCGGCCAGGGCCTGGCCCCATTGCAGAGAGGCCGCGCCCAGCAGCTGCTGGCGGGCCGTGGCCGCAGCCCAGCGCAGCGGCTCCCAGGCATCGGCCACGCTGGAGCTGCCGCCGGTGGCATTCACACCCAGCTCGCGCGCCAGTTTGGCCACGCTCCACTGGCCCAGGCGGGCCAGTGTGCTTTCGCGCCCTGGCTCGGTGAGCTGTGGCGCCAGCGGCAGCTGGCCCACGAACATGGCCACATTGCCGTAAAGGCTCTCGTAGCCGGCCGGGATCAGGCGCACCCGTTCCAGCGGCAGGCGCAGCTCCTCGGCCACCAGCTGGGCCAGAGCCGTGTGCACGCCCTGCCCCATCTCGCTACGCGGCATGGCCAAGAGCACATCGCCGCTCCCGGCCTCGATCTTGATCCAGGCGTTCAGGCCCAGCTCGCCTTCGACCCGCGGCAAGGTATCGGCGCGGCCCAGGCGGCTGCGCGGCGGCAGGGCGGCCACGCCCACCAGCAGGGCCCCGGCGGCGGTCAGCCCCGAGAGCAGCAGGGTGCGACGCTTCATGCCTTGCCCCCCGCCAGCTGGGCGGCCGCGGCATGGATGGCGGCACGCACGCGCGGGTAGGTGCCGCAGCGGCAGAGATTGGTGATGGCCGCGTCGATCTCGGCGTCGCTGGGCTTGCGGTTCTTGCGCAGCAGGGCGGCGGCGGCCATCAGCATGCCGCTCTGGCAGTAGCCGCACTGCGGCACCTGGTGCGCCACCCAGGCCTGCTGCAGCACATGGTCGGGGCCCAGGCCCTCGATGGTGGTGATGGCGCGCCCCGCCACGCTGGACAGGGGCGTGACACAGCTGCGCCGGGCCTCGCCGTCCACCTGCACGGTGCAGGCGCCGCAGGCGGCCACGCCGCAGCCGAACTTGGTGCCGGTGAGGTCCAGCCCGTCGCGCAGGGCCCAGAGCAGGGGCATGGCGGGATCGCTGGCATGTTCGGGCAGACGCTGGAGCTGCCCGTTGACTTTGAGTTCCATGATGTCCTTGAGCGCCCGATAAGGCCGCCGCCCAGCATAGCGGGAAGGCGCGACAATTGCGGCATGAATGCCTATTCCGCCCCTGCTCTTGCCCTGCTGCCCTCTGGCGGCGTAGCGCCCGAGTTGCTGTTCCTGCTGTTTCACGGCCTGGGTGCCGATGCCCAGCAGATGCAAGCGCTGGCCGAGGCCCTGCGCGCGCAGTATCCGCAGGCTGCGGTGCTGAGTTTCGATGCGCCCGAGCCCTTTGATGGCGTGCCGGGCGGCGGCAGTGGCTACCAATGGTTCTCGGCCCAGGGCCTTGACGATGAGAGTTACCCGGGTCGCGTCGCCGCGGCGCTGCCGGGCTTCATCGCCCGGGTACGGACCTGCGCTGCGCAGTACGGCCTGGCCTGGGAGCGCGTGGCGCTGGGCGGCTTCTCCCAGGGCGCCATCATGGCGCTGGAGGCGGTGCAGGCCGAGCCCCAGCTGGCCGGCCGGGTGCTGGCCTTCGGCGGCCGGCATGCACAGCTGCCCGCGCACGCGCCCGAGCAGGTCTCGGTGCATCTGCTGCACGGCATGGCGGACACGGTGCTGCCCTACCAGTACGCGGTGGAGTCGGCCCAGACCCTGGTGCGGCTGGGTGGCGACGTCACCGCCGATGTGCGCCCCGGCATCGGCCACGAGCTGCACCCGGAGCTGATCGCCAAGGCCATGGAGCAGCTGCGCACCTTTGTGCCGGCGCGGCTGTGGCGCGAGGCCATGCTGGCCGCGGCCGAGCAGGAGCGCCAGGAACGCACCACAGACTGAGCCGGCGCAGGCGAGCGCCTTGACCTAGCCACGCCGGCCTGCCCACAATGCGCCAAACAAACGGCCACTCTGCCGGTAGTTATGCAGGTCCCTCTCAGCCACGAGGCGGTTGGTGCCGCCCCTGAATCCGCCGAGGCTCGCTTGTTGGCGCCCTTGCTGGCGCTGATGAGCCAGTCTCGGCAGGGTTTCGCCCTGTTTGACGAGCACGACCGGCTGCAGTGGGCCAATCCCGTCTTCCGCGAAATTCTGGGGCTGCGGCCCGAAGAGTTTCCGAGCTGGCCCGATCTGATGCGCCTGGGCTGGATGCGTGAGAAGGGCACCCAGGTGGTCACCGACGACTTCGAACACTGGCTTCGGTCCGCCCAGCTGCGACGCGGCAAGCTGCCCTTCCGCACCATAGAGACCAGCTTGATGGACGGGCGCTGGGTCATGACCACAGAGACCACAACACCCGATGGTTGGATGTTGTGTGTGATCAGCGACTCAGCGAGCTCGGGCGCTCCTGGCGCGACCAGCGCCAGGAGCGGGACCAGGCGCAAAGGGCCGCCTTCAGTGACGAGCTAACCGGCTTGAGCAACCGACGCTACCTGCTGGAGAACCTGCGGCGCAAGCTAGGCCCGCACAGGGCTAGCGCCGTGGCGGTTGTACTTCTTGACCTCGATCACTTCAAGCAGGTCAATGATATCCATGGCCATGAGGTCGGCGATTTCGTGCTCAAGCACTTCGCAGGTCTGCTGCAGGCCGAGGTCGGACGCCAGGAACTGGCGGGTCGTCTGGGCGGTGAAGAATTCCTGCTGGTGCTGGATGCTGGCGACGCCTCGCGGCTGCTGGCGCGCGTGGACCGCTTGCTGGAGCGCATACGCCAGTCCAGCCTCGCCCCCCCGGGTCGGATCTTGCGCTACACCTGCTCCGCAGGCGTAGCCCAGGCCCTGCCCGGCGAGTCGGAATCCCAGCTGATACGGCGGGCGGATGCCGCGCTCTACCAAGCCAAGCAACAGGGCCGAGATCGCGGGGTGCTGGCGGGCGCCGACGCGGTGATGCCGGAGCGGCGCGGGTCGCGAAGCCAGCGAACCGCGCCGGACTGATCTCAGTCCAGCACCACCTCCGTCCGCACCGTACCTGCCCGCTCGGCGCTGGCGCTCAGCGCCAGCCGAGTGCCCTGGGGAGCGCGCACCACCCACTCGCCCACGGCGCGGTCGGCCGTGATCTCGCGGCTGGGCAGGATGGCCTGCTGGCTCTGCTTGGGTGCATGGCCTTCCAGCTGCGGGCCTTCCATGCGCTCCTTGCCGCTGACCAGGCTGATCTCGGGCTGGCCGGGGGGCAGATGGATCTCGAACATCAGGCCGCGCACCACCTTGCGCTCCAGGGCGCGCTTGGTCACATAGGCGGGCAGGTAGCCGCTATTGGCCACGGCCAGGCGCACGCGCCAGGTGTCGGGGCCCAGGGCTCGCACCTCGGTGCGCAGCAGCTCCAGCTTGGGCAGGGACAGCGCGATCTGGTTCATCCAGCGCGGGAAGCGCGCGGCCTCGCGCTCGCGCAGATGCGGCGGCGGGTTGCGCCAGAAGTTCATCTTGTCCCAGCCGCCGATCTCCACCGGGCCCAGCTGCGGGTGGAGAAAGGGCCGCCAGTCCACATGGGCCTGGCCGCCGCACTGCTCGTCGCTCCACTTGAGCAGCTTGAGATCGTCTTCCACCGGGTGCTCGCGGAACCAGTCGATCCACTTGTAGCCCTCGATGCCGGCTTCCTTGTTGGGCGACCAGAGCTCCACCACCCAGAACAGGGCGCCCAGATGCTCGTAGACCCAGTCCTGGGTGCCGGTGATGACTTCCTTGGGGTGGTACTTGAAGTCGTGCCAGATGCTGATGGCGGGATAGCCGCTGTGCTGCTCGCCCAGCTTGGAGAACTGCTTGTAGGCCCAGAGGTCCTCCGGGATCATGTCCTCGTCGCTGCAAGTGCCCATGGGGCGCAGGATCACACCGCTGTGCGTGTGGTAGCTGATGGCGGCGCCGATATTGGGATGCGTGGTGATGAAGTCCACCATGGCCCGCACCTCGGGCTCGCTGGTTGGGTAGGGGCCGGCGCCGACCTGCTTGAATTCCTGGCGCCACTCGCTGGGGAAGTTGCGGTTCAGGTCCAGGCCCTCGCGGTCCTTGTTCACCGTGACGGTCAGGCCGTCGTGGTTCTTGATGAAGCCCTCGGGCATCAGGCGGTAGTACTCGCCACCAAACTCGCCGGGCTCGCGCGCCACCATCAGGCGCGGGTCGCCGGCGTGCTTCTTGTAGCCGCCGTGGGGGTCGGGCACACGCATGGTAAGGATGCGGCCATCGCCGTCCACGTCTTCCATGGTGAGACCGTCCACCGGCTCCTCGTCAAAGGGATAGCGGCGGGTGGAGGAGCGGATGTGACGCGGCCTCGGCAACAGGGCCAGCTCGGCGCCGTCGGGGTTCAGACGCGGCACCATATAGATGCAGCGGCTGTCCAGCAGCTGGGTGACCTGCTCGTCCGCACCATAAAGCACCAGCAGATGGTGCAGGTAGTACAGACAAGTGGTGCAGGCCGTGAGCTCAGCGGCGTGGATATTGCCGTCCAGCCAGAAGGCGGGCTTGTCCACATCGGCGCCGGTGGCGGTGTTGGTGAGCACCAGCACCCAGATGTCGCGGCCCTCGTGGCTCTTGCCGATGGAGCGCACGGAGACCAGATTGGGCCGCGCCTCGGCATAGGCGAACAGCAGCTGGGTCAGCTCCTCGTAGCGCGGAAACTGATCGAAGCGCGGTGTGGGCAAGGGCAGGGTCATGGTGCGCAGTACCGGCAAGGCGGTCTTTGAGGTGATCTTGCGCGCCGATTGTGCCGAAAGCGCCCCGTCTGCGCCCCTGGGGATGACCTGGGCCGCGCGGCGTGCGAACGAGCGGGCTCAAGGGACTCAGCCGGACTGCAAAGCCCCGCCCACAAAGACCTTGAGCTCCCCGGGCTGGAAGGCCACCCAGTCCTCATTGGAGGTCAGGGGCTCGGTGGCAATCACGGCCACACGGTCCTGCTGGGTGGTGTGCTGGGCGAAGTCCATGCTCAGGTCCTCGTCCGCCAGCTGGGCCTGGCCAAAGGGATGCTGGCGCAGCAGATAGTGCAGCTTGGTGCTGCCATGCGCCCACAGCGCCTCGCCGTTGGACAGCAGCATATTGAAGGTGCCATGGCGGTTGAGCCGGGGCGTGAGCTCGGCAAGAGTGCGGCTGAGCTCGTCGGTGGTTGGCACGGCGCAATGGGCCTTGGCCAGCTCCTGCATCAGCCAGCAAAAGGCACGCTCGCTGTCGGTATCGCCCACGGGCTTGAAGGCGGCGTGAAGCTGGGGGTGGAAGTCCACCAGATTGCCGTTGTGTGCGAACACCCAGTAGCGCCCCCAGAGCTCGCGCTGGAAGGGGTGGGTGTTCTCCAGGGCCACGCGGCCCTGCGTGGCCTTGCGGATATGGGCGATGACGTTGTCGCTCTTGATGGGATAGCGCTTGACCAGCTCGGCCAGGGGCGAGACGCGCGCGCTGTGGTGGTCCACGAAGTGGCGCAGGCCTCGGCCTTCGAAGAAGGCGATGCCGAAGCCGTCCTTGTGCTCATCGGCTCGCGTGGCCAGGCCGGTGAAGCTGAACATCACATCGGTCGGCGTGTTGGCATTCATGCCCAGCAATTGGCACATATCAGTTATCCATGGTGACTAAGCCCGCCCGCTGCAGCGCATGAAACTCGCGGGCCGAGCGCCGGGCCGCTCCCAAGCCGGCCCGCCTCGGGCGTGTGCTTGCCGGTCAATCCGGCAAGCATCGCCGCCCCCTCGGGGGGCCGGCCAAGGTACACCTTGGACGAGGGGCCCACGCTATTCCCAGATGATGCGCGTCAACCCGCGCCAGCTCACCAGATTGCCGGGGTTGCTGGTCTCGTTGAGCACGCCGCTCATGCGGCGCAGCAGGCGTTCACTCTTGTGGGCGCGCCAGATCAGCAGGTCGGTGAGCCAGGGGTAGGCATTGATGCGGTTGGCCCGCTCATAGAGCTCGTACTTGGGCTTGAGGGCGCGCAGACCGGCCTCGTACTGCGCTCGCACGGCGGCGTCATCATCGCTGCCATGCGCCAGCAGGGCCTCGGCGGCCAGCATGCCGGTTTCCATGGCCTTGCCAATGCCCTCGCCGGTGAAGGAGTAGGTGGAGCCGGCGGCCTCGCCGATGACCATCAGGCCGGGGCGGCTCCAGCGCGCGCCGGTGAGGGTGCAGCGCAGGGGGGCGCCCTTGAGCTCGCCCACGAGCTCGCCCACGCGCATCAGCTCGGCGGCCGGTGCGTAGTGTTCGACAAAGGCATCGAAGATGGCGCGCAGGTTCACGTCCTTCTTCTGCCCCTTGCCGGCCAGATCGCGGTGGCTGTCGGTGACGCCAACGCCGATATTGAAGTGGCCGTCCGGCGCGGGGAAGATCCAGCCATAGCCGGGGCGCACCGACTTGTCCCAGACCACCTCCAGGGCCTTGATGCGCCCCACCATCTGCGGCGCCTTCACATAGCCGCGCAGGGCCACGCCGCTGGGGGTGTGGCGCTCGCACATGCCGGCGGCCGTCAGGGCCTTGGGCACGGCGCCGGTGGCCAGCAGCACGCAGCGGGCCTGCACTTCATGCGCGCTGCCGTCCGGCAGGCGCAGGCGGGCGCCGACCACGCGGCCCGCCGCATCTTCCAGCGGCGCCTCGAAACGGGCCTGCAAAAAGCTCGCGCCGACCTCCAGCGCGGCGTCCAGCAGCAGGCGGTCCAGTTCGCGGCGCGGCAGCACGGCCAGGCTGCCCGGCACATCGATGCGCCCGCCGCGCGGGCCTATGCAGCCCACATGGGCCACCGGCTGGGCGCGCGCCATCACGGCCTCCAGCAGGCCCAGCTTGGCCAGGGCCTGGTGGGCATCGGGGATGAGGCCATCGCCGCAGATCTTGTCGCGTCCGGGCGCATGCTGGTCCACCAGCAGCACCTGCACACCAGCCCGCGCGAGCTGGCGGGCCGCGGCGCTGCCGGCGGGGCCGGCGCCGATGATCAGCAACTCGCAGCGCTGCGGCATGGGCATGAGCTGACCCGGCGATTCCGACATATTCCCCTCCTTGTGTGGGCTGACATTCTAGAAAGACTCTGGGCAACCGCCCGCGATGCCCGCAAAGAGCTGCACCAAGAAAAAAAGCGGGCCGAAGCCCGCTTTTGCCGGGGCATGAAACCCCAGTACGTTCTGAAAGCTGATCAGAACTTGGTCTTGAAGCCGACAAAGAAGGAACGGCCAAAGACGTCGTAGTAGCCCGGAATGGTGTCCAAAGCCTGGGTACCCGACATGCCGGCGCCGAAGAACGGCGGCTGCTTGTCGAACAGGTTGGTGATACCGCCGAACACCTCGGTGCCCTTCTTCAGCTCGTAGCTGGCGCGCACATTGTGGTAGGTGTGGGAGCCAACCTTGGGGAAGCCGCGAGCCGCCGAAGTGGCCGACATTTCTGCAGAACCGATGTGGCGCAGGTTCCAGTTGGCCTTCACTGCACCCAGACGGTAGCCGATGTTGGCAATCGCGGTGAACTTGATCCAGCCCTGGTCGGATGTCGAACCACCGGCCTGACCCAGCAGATCAACCTCGGACTGGCCGGCCATCGGCTGCTTGTAGGCCTTGTCGTAGACCGTGCCTGCGAAATGCAGGTCCACATCGCCGTAGCCGCCCAGCTTCAGACCGTAGCGGGTCTCGAAGTCGTAGCCGGAGACGCCGAATCGAGCCAAGTTGTCCAGATTGTCATTGACCGCGAGCAGCACATAGTTCGCGCCCGGCAGCAGCGGGGTAGAACCGCGGACAACCTGCTGGCAACGCTCACCCTTGGTGTAGCAGAGATCCGCAGCCAGTTGGCGACCCACGGTGTTCAGGCCGTCCTTGACCTGGATGTCAAAGCGATCCAGCGCCAGCGAGAAGCCCCTCAAGAAGGTGGGCTGGAACACCAGACCATAGGTCAGGGTCGTGGCCACTTCGGGCTTGACATTGGGGTTACCGCCCACCAGGCCACGCACGCCCTGCTTGATCAGCAGGATGGGGTCGTAGTTGGACGGAATGCCCAGAGCCTGGCAGTTGGCCTTCAGCGTCGCGTTGGTGCTTGCGCCCCAGTTGATGCAGGGATCGTTCACGACACCTGCGGTCTCACCCACACCGGACAGCTCGCCGGGCGTCGGAGCGCGGACGGCGCGGGCCTTCTGGGCGCGCAGACGCAGACCGTCGATCGGCTCCCAGTCACCACCAAAGTTCCATGTGTCGTAGCTGGTGGTCTTGGTCTTGGAATGGCGGTAGGCACCCGATGCATTCAAGGACTTGGCGAAAGGCTTGTCGGCCAGCAACGGCACCACCACTTCGCCATAGAGCTCCTTGGTGCTCAGCTTGACGGTGTCGGTATCGCTGATCTGGTTGCCGGTGGCCAGGCCCAGATTGATGATGTTGTCATGGTCGAGTCCGCCCGACTGGGTGCGGTTCTCAGCGCCGACAGACACCCGCAGCGGACCAGCCGGCAGCTCCATCAGGGAACCCGACAGGTTCACCGTGGTGGAGTTCAGCGTCGCCTCGCCCACCGAGGTGGCGGAGAGCTGCAGGTACTTCTGCATCTCCGGCGTGTACGGGGCGAAGGGGTTGATCGGCACGCAGCCTTGCGAGCGCGCGACGGGATCCACGCAGCGGAACTTGCCGGGGCTGGACGGATCGGCTTCCACGCGCAGGCCGTAGTACAGAGCGCCCAGGCTCACCAGACCTTGCGTACCCAGGTTCACCTTGGTACGCCCGTACACATGGGCAGCCTCCCAACGCCAGTCTTCGCCAATACCAGCCAGCGAGGGCAGATCACCCTTGACGCCAAACACGGTACGAACATTGCTGCGATCGCTCTTGGCGCCGCGCGAGCCACCCACGGTGTCGCCCGAGAAGCGCTGCAGCCACTGAATGTCTGCCTGGTTGGCAGGCAGCACGGCGCGCAGCTCAGCAGGAATGAAGGGATTGTCACGCGGGATGGTGGGCGACAGACCATTGCCGCCGCCAAACTTGTCGCTGCTGGACTGGAAGGGGTGACCCTCGAAGCGACCTTGAATCTTGGCTTGAGCGTAATTGAACTCGCTGAAAGCCGTCACCGACTTGCTCAGCTTGTACTCGCCTTCCGCAGCGAACAGCATGCGATCGGTAGGAATGGCGATATCACGGTTGCCGTTGCGGTTATAGCCATCAACGGGGACGCTGAACTCGATCAGCTTGCCATTAGCATCCAGGAAGCTGCCATTGCGGCGGGTGTAGTTCTTGCCGCCAATGATGAATCGGCCAGCCAAGCCAATACCGGAATAAGCATCAGGGCCGCGAACCGGCGGCTTGGTGGCATCGCTCCAATTGAAGTCTTCAGCGCACAGATAGCGATCTGCGCACTTTACCAAGCCCTGCTTGTCGAATTGCATCGTCAACAGCCCGCGACCACCGTCGCCGAACTTGCCACCCATCATCAGCGAAGCGGTCGGGCTCTTGTTGTCACCCTGCTCGGTCTGGCTGTAGTCGACCGACAGCTCGACACCTTGGAAATTCTTCTTGGTGATGATGTTGATCACACCGGCCACTGCATCGGCACCGTAAACAGCTGCTGCACCACCGGTGATGACCTCAATACGCTCAATGTTCGCGGTCGGGATGGTGTTGAAGTCCACCGCCGTGCCGGTCGTCGTGCCGCCGGGCACACGACGGCCATTGATCAGGGTCAGGGTCAGGCCGCTGCCAAGGTTACGCAGATTGGCCAAGTTCAGGCCTGAGGAGGCCACACCCGAGAAGGTGGACTGAGTACGCGAGGCGCCGAACGAGGGAGCGAACTGCGGCAGCTGGGTGGCCATGTCGGCAAAGTTCGACAGGCCCAGGTTTTCCATCACCTCGGGCGTCACCGCGGCCACCGGGGTAGGGCTCGTCAGATTCGGACGCACGATACGGGAGCCGGTGATGACCACGGCCTCAATCGTCTCGACCTTGGGCGCCGTCTGCTGCGACTGAGCCTGGGAAGGCGACACCAAAACACCACCCAGCGCCAACAAAGCTGCCGTGCTGGTGAGACTACGTTGGAATTTCATAAGCGCTCCAAATTGAAAAGCGGTAACGGCTGCATCCTTGTGAGGTGCTGCCAAATCGATGGTGCCAAGAGGCCATCCACCCCTCGCACGCCGGACCACACTGTTAACGAAAGGTAAAGCTGGCCCACTCGGGGCTTGCCCCAATTGAGGTACTCCGTGGCGGCGCGACCCCTTGGAGACAGCTTTAGATAAGAGAAAACCCGCGATTGCATTGCCTAACCCCTCGCTGAGTAGTTGCACCCAGACAACGTCCGCATGAATCGTGGGGACTTGCGAGCGCGCGATCAAGAGTTGTTGCGAGCCAAAACGGAAACGGGGCGAGTTGCCTCGCCCCGTGGGGATTCATCCTGGAGCCGGCAGCGCAGACCAGGCTGCGATGCCGGCTGATGATCACATCAGCTCATCAGAACTTGTACGACGCGCGAGCGTAGAACTTGCGACCGGTCGGGTCGGAGAAGCGCGGGTCGTAGTTGGCCTGGAACACTTCGTCCTGGTTGGAGTACGGCGGATCGCGGTCGAACAGGTTCTTGATGCCGAAGGTCAGGCTGAACTGCTTGGCCACGTCGACACCCACATAGGCATCCACCGTGGTGTAGGCCTTGACGGTGTTGGAAGGATCCTGGTCGATGTAGCTGCTCTTGTAGAAGGCGGTGGCACCGGCGGTCCAGGCACCCAGCTTCCAGCGTGCGCCCAGGGCATGCTGCCACTTGAACACCGGGTTGTTGCCCACATACACACCCACGTTCTGATTCCAAGGACCATCCTTGTAGTCCTGGTATTCGTAGGTGTTGATGTAGGTGCTGTTCAGCGACAGGGTCACATTGCCGGCGCCGCCCAGCTTCAGGCGCCAGTTGGCGCTCAGGTCCACACCGTTGGCGTTGGTGCCGCCCAGGTTCTGCTGGCGCAGATCCAGGTAGCCGCAATCGCTGCCCGGGCAGGAGAAGCCGTCGATGGACAGATCACCCTTGGAGTTGCGCTTGTAGTACTGGGAGAAGGTCTTGAAGTCCGGGCCTAGCACGGTGTTGGCGGCCAGGGCGGCAATGCTGTCCTTCTGCTTGATCCACCAGAAGTCCAGACCCAGGGAGATCTCCGAGGTCGGCTCGTAGACCACGCCAAAGGTCAGGTTCTTGGCCTTCTCGGGCTTCAGCTGCAGATTGCCGCCGGTCAGGCGCTGGAACTGCACATTGCAGTTCAGCGACTTGGACTTGCCCGCAATCGGGGTGCCGCCCGGGCAATTGACCGGGTCATTGGCGGTGCCGGTATTGGTATAGGACTGGGCCGCGTTCAGCTCATACAGCGAGGGTGCACGGAAACCGGTGGAGTAGCTACCGCGCAGCAGCAGTTCCTTCATGGGCTGGAAGCGCACGCCGAACTTCGGATTGGTGGTGTTGCCGAAGTCGCTGTAGTTGTCGTAGCGCAGGGCGGCCGTCAGGTCCAGCTGCTTGGTCACGGGCACGTTCAGCTCGGAGTACAGCGCGTAGACCTTGCGCGTACCGGCCGCGCGGGAGTCCGGGTCCACGCCGGTGCTGGCCACCAGCAGCTCGGCCACCGGCTTGTTGGCGGTGGACAGGAAGTCCTCGTGGCGGTACTCGGCGCCGATGGCGATGGCGGCGTTGTTGCCCGACTTGAACCAGTCGCCCAGTTCACGGCTGACACGGGCGTCGGCCGTCGTCACCTTGCCGCTGTGGTTCTGCAGATTGCCGCCCAGCAATGCGTCCTGAATGGCCGCAGCGCCGGCGGCATTCTGCTCACCGAAGGGGTTGATCAGGCCATTGAGCATGGCCAGGGTGATCTTGTTGCCGTCGGTGTAGCCACTGACGATTTCCTTGATCTTGTTCTCGTTACGGCTGACACCGACCTGGTAATCCCAGCCGGCCACCGTGCCATCCAGCGAGGCCAGGATGCGGCTCTGGTCGTTCTGCGACTCATTGGTGCGCTGACCGCCGGCCAGGGCACGCCACTTGACCGTGATGAAGCCCGGCTGCAGGGTCACACCCGGACGCGGCGTCATGTTCGTCTGCGTGTACGCCGGGTTGATGGTGAACGCCGGCGTGATGGCGCCGGGATTGCCGGGGAAGAAGGGGTTCCGCGAACCGTCCGGACGGCGGGGGTTCATCCAGAGCGTGCCAAAAGGCACCGGGGCAATGCGGGCCACGGAGTCATTGCTGGTGGAGAACCATTCCACCGACAGGGTGTGGTCCTGGGCCACACGCAGCGAGCCGCGCAGCATGGCGGACTTGCGATCGGCCTTGGTCGTGTAGTCGACGAACTTCGAGGTCGAGATATAGCAGGAGGTGCCGTCACCGGCGGGCACCATCCAGTCCGGGCTCGTGCAGCCGGGGCCGGACGGGTTGGCCGTCACATCACCGTTCTAGTAGTAATTGGCCGGGAAGGGCGTGGGGGAGAGACCGCCGGGGAAGCGCTGGTTGAAGGGGCGCTGCTCACCACCGATCGGATCAGCCTTGGTGATGTCCACAAAGCCGAAGACATTGAAGCCTTGCGAGGACAGATCGCCGTAGCCAAAGCCCACATTGGCGGTGCTGGATTCGCCGCCGGCCATCTGGGGCTTGTCCACACCGATGGTGATGGCGCCACCGCGGTAGTCCTTGCGGGTGATGAAGTTGATCACGCCACCGATGGCGTCGGTACCGTACAGCGAAGAGGCGCCATCACGCAGCACTTCGACGCGCTCCAGCGCGGCGAAGGGGATCATGTTCAGGTCGGGGGCGGCGCCATCGATCGCGTTGTTGGCGATGCGGCGGCCGTTCAGCAGCACCAGGGTCTTGTTGGAGCCGATGCCACGCAGATTGGCGAAGGATGCACCGCCCGTGCCCGAGCCCACCTGCTGGCTGGAGGACTGGGTCATCTGCACAGCGCTCAGCGAGGACATGATCTGCTCGACGCTGGTCACGCCCTGGGCCTTCAGGTCTTCCATCTTGACGACGGTGACCGGAACGGCGGTTTCGGCATCAATGCGCTTGATGGCCGAACCGGTGATTTCGACGCGCTCAAGCTTGTCCTGAGCGAAGGCAGGCAGCGCCGCCACAGCGCCCATGACGATCAGCACGGCAGTGCTGGTGGCTTTTCTTTTGAACATGAGGACTCCAATGAACTAGCGAAACGGGGCCGGCTCTTCGTGAGAGGCGGAGTGTTGAGAGGCGCGCAAAACCCGTAAACCCTGCGCGGTCCGACGTCACTGTTGACCAGTGCAGGCCCGCAACTCCTCGGGGATGCCCCTAATTGAGAGCGACCTGGATCAAATTGGCGTTGGATTCATGGGGTTTTTCATCAAAAACCAGGTGGAAACCCTATAACTCCGCGCCCCGCGGGATGAAAGATCCTGTCGCGTGACCGCAACGCCTTTCGCCTCAACGCCCCCCGCGGGGCGCACCGCGCCCCGCGCCCCGCACAAAGCATCAGCCCTGCTTCACCTTCAGCCGCCACGCATGCAGCAGCGGCTCCGTGTAGCCGCTGGGCTGGGCCTTGCCCTTGAAGACCAGGTCCAGTGCGGCCTGGAAGGCGGCGCCCTGGGGGTTCTGCGACAGGCTCTTGTAAGCCGGGTCGCCGGCGTTCTGCTGGTCCACCACGGCGGCCATGCGGGCGAAGGTCTCGCGCACCTGGGCTTCGGTCACGATGCCATGCTCCAGCCAGTTGGCGATGTGCTGGCTGGAAATGCGCAGGGTGGCGCGGTCTTCCATCAGGCCCACGCCGTTGATGTCGGGCACCTTGGAGCAGCCCACGCCCTGGTCGATCCAGCGCACCACATAGCCCAGGATGCCCTGGACGTTGTTGTCCAGCTCCTGCTGGCGCTCCTGCGCGCTCCAGCTCGGGTTGGCGGCCACGGGCACGCTCAGCAGTTTGTGCAGGATGTCCTCGCGCTCGGCGTCCAGGTCGATCTTTTCCAGTTCCTGCTGCACCGCGGCCACATGGACCTGGTGGTAATGCAGGGCATGCAGGGTGGCGGCCGTGGGGCTGGGCACCCAGGCGGTATTGGCGCCGGCCTTGGGGTGGCCGATCTTCTGCTCCAGCATGGCGGCCATCAGATCGGGCATGGCCCACATGCCCTTGCCGATCTGGGCGCGGCCGCGCAGCCCGCACTGCAGACCCACCAGCACATTGCTGCGCTCATAGGCCTGGATCCAGGCGCTGCTCTTCATATCGCCCTTGCGCAGCATGGGACCGGCCAGCATGGCGGTATGCATCTCGTCGCCGGTGCGGTCCAGGAAGCCGGTGTTGATGAAGGCCACGCGGCTGGCCGCGGCAGCGATGCAGGCCTTGAGGTTGACGCTGGTGCGGCGCTCCTCGTCCATGATGCCCAGCTTGACTGTGCTGTCCGGCAGGCCCAAGAGCTGCTCCACGCGGCCAAAGAGCTCGGCCGCAAAAGCCACCTCGGCCGGGCCATGCATCTTGGGCTTCACGATATAGATGGAGCCGGTGCGCGAATTGCAGATATCTGCACCCCCATGCCCCCCGAGGGGGTGCGCGGCGCTTGGGGCGGCCCGGCGCGCCGCCGAGCGCTTCAGGTCATGCAGAGCAATAGTCGTGGTGATGACCGCGTCCATGATGCCCTCAGGAATCTCGCGGCCGTCTTCCAGCAGAATGGCGGGATTCGTCATCAAGTGGCCGACATTGCGCACGAACATCAGCGAACGACCGTGCAGGCTGAGCTCGCCACCGCTGGGCCGCTGGTAGACGCGGTCGGCGTTCAGGCGCCGGGTGAAGGTCTTGCCGCCTTTGCTGACTTCCTCGGTCAGGGTGCCCAGCTGGATGCCCAGCCAGTTGCTGTAGGCCAGCAGCTTGTCCTCGGCATCCACGGCCGCCACCGAGTCTTCCAGGTCCAGAATGGTGGACAGGGCGGCTTCCAGCACCACATCGGCCACGCCGGCGGCGTCGCTGCGGCCAATCGGCGTGCTGCGGTCGATCTGGATGTCCAGATGCAGGCCGTTGTGCACCAGCAGCACCGAGTGCGGCGCCGCGGCCTCGCCCTGGTAGCCGACAAACTGGGCAGGATCGGCCAGGCCCGTGCTGGCGCCGCCGGCCAGGCCCACCTGCAGGCGGCCATCCTGCACCGTGTAGGCCGTGGCGTCCTTGTGCGAGGCGCCGCCGGCCAGGGGCGCGGCCTGGTCCAGCACCTGGCGGGCAAAGGCGATGACCTTGGCGCCGCGCACCGGGTTGTAGGCGCCGGCCCGTTCGGCGCCGTCGGTCTCGGGAATGGCATCGGTGCCGTAGAGCGCGTCATAGAGCGAGCCCCAGCGCGCATTGGCCGCGTTCAGCGCATAGCGGGCGTTCAGAATGGGCACCACCAGCTGCGGGCCGGCCTGCAGGGCCAGCTCGGCGTCCACATGGGCCGTGCTGGCCTTGACCTGGGCCGGCACGGGCACCAGATAGCCAATCTTCTCCAGAAAGGCTCGATAGGCAGGCATGTCGGCAATGGGGCCGGGGTGGGCGCGGTGCCAAGCGTCCAGCTCGCTTTGCAGGCGCTCGCGCTCGGCCAGCAGGGCCGCGTTCTTGGGCGCCAGATCGTGGGCGATGGCGTCAAAGCCGGCCCAGAAGGCGGCGCTGCTCACGCCGGTGCCCGGCAGCACCTGCTCCTCAATGAATCGGTAGAGCGCGGAATCGACCTGGAGGCGGTGGGCGGGGGTGCGGGAGGCGGTCATGGCGGAACTCCTGACTGAGCTGATGAAAAGAAAAGACATTGCGCAGCAATTTATGCGAGGCCGCCCCCGGGATTCATAGCGGCCGATGCATGTAATGCTGTTCCAAAACGCAAAAATAGGCGCAGCCGCAATGCACAATCGCCGCCATGGATCGCTTGAAACAGATCGAATCCTTTGTGCTGGTCGCCACCAAGGGCAGCCTCACGGCCGCCGCCCAGACCGAGGGCGTGGCGCCTGCGGTGATGGGTCGGCGCATCGACGCGCTGGAGGAGCGCCTGGGCGTGAAGCTGCTGGTGCGCACCACCCGGCGCATCACCCTCACCCATGAGGGCAGCAGCTTTCTGGAGGACTGCCAGCGCCTGCTGGTGGAGTTTGCCGATGCCGAGGCCGGGGTCAGCGCGGGGGGCATCAAGGCCAGCGGCCATCTGCGCATCACGGCGCCGGCCGGCTTCGGCCGCCGCCATGTGGCGCCCCTGGTGCCGGAGTTCCTCGCCCGGCATCAGGATCTGAGCCTCTCGCTCAATCTCTCGGATCGGGTGGTGGACATCGTCAACGAGGGTTTCGACTGCGCGGTGCGCGTGGGCGATCTGGCGGATTCCAGCCTGGTGAGCATGCGTCTGGCCGACAACCGGCGCCTGTGTGTGGCCACGCCGGCCTATCTCAGGCGCGCCGGTGTGCCCCAGCATCCCAGCGAGCTGGCGCGGCATCAGACGCTGAGCCTGTCCTCCGAGGCCAGCCAGGCCCGCGGCTGGGCCTTCTGGGTGGATGGCCAGCTCTATCACTGGCGCCCCCAGGGGCGGCTGGACTGCAGCGATGGCCAGGTCCTGCATCAATGGTGTCTGGCCGGCCTGGGTCTGGCCTGGCGCAGCCTCTGGGAAGTCGAGGCCGATATCAAGGCCGGGCGCCTGCAGTCGGTCCTGGATGAGTTTGCGGCCCCGCCCAATGGCATCTACGCCCTGGTGCCGCAGCGCAAGCACCTGCCGCTGCGCGTGCGGCTGTGGATAGACTTTCTTAAGCAGCATTACGGCAGCCCGGCCTACTGGCAGCAGGCCGCTGCACATGGATGAGTGCCGCCGCCCTAGCCGTGCCGCTCACCGCCTTGGCCCAGGTCTAGCGCGCGGCGTGGGCGCACGCTGAGGGTGACGCCCCATGAAAAACGGCCCCGCTCGCGGGGCCGTTTCATTGCTGGCGGGAGCTCAGCTCTTGCTGCTCAGGCATTCCTTCATGAAGGCCTTGCGCTCATCGCCGGTCTTGCCCTTGGCGTCGGCATTGCAGGTCGTCATCTTTTCCTGCTGGGGCGTGCTGGCCGCCGCGGCCGCGGCGGGCTTGGCGGAGAGGCATTCCTTCATGAAGGCCTTGCGCTCATCGCCGGTCTTGCCCTTGGCATCGGCATTGCAGGCCTTCATCTTCTCCTGCTGGGGCGTGGGTGCCTTCTTCTCCTCGGCCTGCGCGCCGGTCGCAGCGGCAAATGCCAGGGTCAGCAGCGCGATATGAAGCTTCATGGTGAGGTTCCTTCCTGATGAGTGTGGGCACCATGCAGCACGGTGCCGCATGAATTCCAACACAGCAACGCCCGGGGCTCAAGCCGGTTGACCCGGGCGAGCGCATCACAGGATGCGGCGGGGATGTGCCAAGGCCTCGTGGGCGGCATGCAGGCGCCGCACCAGCACCTGGATGAAGGCGCGGTCAAAGCGGTGCTGGCACTCGGGGCTGAGCTGGCCCAGGGACTCGGGCGTGAAGGAGATGGTGGTGCAGACCTCGCTCACCTTGATATCGGTGCTGTGGCGACGCAGGGCCGGGTTGGGCGCCAGATAGGCCATCTCACCCACCGAGGTGCCCTTGCCCAGGGTCACGACCAAAGTGCCGTCGCGGAAGACCTGAACCTCGCCCTGGGCAATGATGTGAAAGCTATTGCCCTCCTGGCCCTTTTTGTAGAGCGCATGCTCCACGGGGTAGCGGCGCCAGCGCGCGCGGTGCACCACCTCCCACAGCTCCACATCGCCGAAATCGTTGAAGAACTCCAGCTCGCGCAGCAGGTTGAAGCGCTCGGAGTCCTTGACCTCGTAAAGCCGGGCCAGGGGCACCAGCTGGCGCGCCACCAGCTCGGAGAGGGCACGGCCGAAGTCTTCCCAGCTCTGATAGCGTTCCCCCGGGTGCTTGGACAGCGCCTTGAGCACCACAGCATCCAGCTCCGGGGTCACACCGCCGCGCTGCCCGATCAGGGAAGCCGGCGCCTGATGGTAGATCTGGTGCATCAGCGCCATCTGGGTGGGCGCATCGAAGGGCGGCCGCCCGGCGATCAGGTGGTAGATCACGGCACCCAGGGAGTAGATGTCGGCGCGGCAGTCCACATCCCCGCCCTCGATCTGCTCAGGCGGCATATAGGACAGAGAGCCCACGCGATGCACCTGGGTGGCATCGGAGCGCAGATTCAGGGCGCTGCCAAAGTCACTGACCTTCACATCGGTGAGCTGGCCCTGCGCATCCAGCACGGCCAGCAGATTGGCCGGCTTCACATCGCGGTGGATCAGCCCCTGCCGATAAACATAGGACAGGGCCATGGCGCACTTGAAGCCCAGCTCCACGATCTGATCCAGGGGCAGCAGGCGGTCGCTGCGGCAGAAGCTCTTGAGCGTGACCCCCTGCACATACTCCATCACCAGATAGGGCGCATCCGGGTCGGGCACGGCGTCCAGGATCTGCACCACGTTCGGGTGCTGGAGCCGCCCCGCCAGCGAGGCCTCGGCGGCAAAAAAACGATGGCTGATCTGGCCCTCGGAGCCGCCGTGCTCGCTCAAGGCCCAGGCCCGCACGCGCTTGACCGCCACCTCCAGGCCCTGGAAGTCGTCGCGCGCCAGGAAGACATCGCTGGTCGCGCCCTCGCCCAGGCGGCGTACAACGCGGTACTTGCCGATGTAGGCGGGCAGGTCTCCCCCGCCGGGGCTGCTTGTGCTCAGCGTGCTGCTGTCCATGACCATGGGCGCCATCATATTCGCCGCCCGTAGAATTCGAACCATGATTCAAGCCAAGCAGGATTTGCTCGCCGCCCTGGGCGAGGCCATCCAAGAACTCAGCCCCGGCGCCGCGCTGACGCCCGCCTTCGAGTCGCCCAAGCAGGCCAGCCATGGCGACTACGCCATCACGGTGGCCATGCAGCTGGCCCGCCCGCTGAAGAAGAACCCGCGCGAGCTGGCCGAAGCCCTGGTGGCGGCCCTGCAGCGCCGCCCCGCCTTCCTGACCTGGGTCGAGGCCCTGGAGATCGCCGGCCCCGGCTTCATCAATCTGCGCCTCAAGCCCGCGGCCAAGCAGGCTGTGGTGGCCGAGGTGCTGAGCGCGGGCGCCGCCTTCGGCGACCAGCCGGCCAATGGGCGCCATGTGATGGTGGAGTTCGTCTCGGCCAACCCCACCGGCCCCCTGCATGTGGGCCACGCCCGCCAGGCGGCCCTGGGCGACGCCATCTGCAGCCTGTTCCAGACCCAGGGCGCCCAGGTCACGCGCGAGTTCTATTACAACGACGCCGGCGTGCAGATCGCCACCCTGGCCAACTCCACGCAGATGCGCCTCAAGGGCGTCAAGCCCGGCGACGCCGGCTGGCCCGAGGCCGCCTACAACGGCGACTACATCCAGGACATCGCCGACGCCTTCCTGCGCAAGGAAACCGTCAAGGCCGATGACCGTGAGTTCACGGCCAGCGGCGATATCGAGGACCTGGACGGCATCCGCCAGTTCGCCGTCGCCTATCTGCGCCACGAGCAAGACCTGGACCTGCAGGCCTTCGGCCTCAAGTTCGACAACTACTTCCTGGAGAGCAGCGTCTACGCCGGCGGCCAGCTGGAGAAGGCCGTGGAGCGCATCGTGGCCAGCGGCAAGACCTATGAGGAAGGCGGCGCACTGTGGTTCAAGTCCACCGACTACGGGGATGACAAGGACCGCGTGATGCGCAAGTCCGAGGGCGGCTACACCTACTTCGTGCCGGACGTGGCCTATCACGTCAACAAGTTCGAGCGCGGCTACACCAAGTGCATCAATATCCAGGGCACCGACCACCACGGCACCATTGCCCGCGTGCGCGGCGGCCTGCAGGCCTATTCCGAAGCCACTGGCCTGGGCATCCCGCAGGGCTTCCCGGACTATGTGCTGCACAAGATGGTCACGGTGATGAAGGGCGGCGAGGAGGTCAAGATCTCCAAGCGCGCCGGCAGCTATGTGACCCTGCGAGATCTGATCGACTGGACCAGCCGCGACGCGGTGCGCTTCTTCCTGATCAGCCGCAAGGCCGACACCGAATTCACCTTCGATGTGGACCTGGCCCTGAAGCAGAACGACGAGAACCCGGTGTTCTATGTGCAGTATGCGCACGCCCGCATCAGCTCCATCATCCGCAACTGGGGCGGGGACGAGGCCACGCTGGCGGCTGCCGATCTGTCCCTGCTGAGCGCGCCCACCGAGGCGGCCTTGATGCTCAAGCTGGCCGACTACCCGCGCGTGCTCAGCGCCGCGGCCGAAGGCCTGGCCCCGCACGACATCGCCTTCTACCTGCGTGATCTGGCCGCTGCATTCCACAGCTACTATGCGGCGGAGCGCGTGCTGGATCAGGCACCCGCACTGACCCAGGCGCGTATCGCGCTGCTGGCGGCCACCCGCCAGGTGCTGCGCAATGCGCTGGCGGTACTCGGCGTGTCGGCACCGCAACGCATGGACCGGGAACAACCCGCGCTGGAGACCGCATGAAATCGCAACGCGGCGGATTCGCCATGGGCCTGATCGTCGGCCTGCTGATCGGCCTGGCGCTGGCGCTGGCCGTGGCGCTGTACGTCACCAAGGTGCCGGTGCCGCCGGACGCGTCCCGGGCTTGTGCGCCAGGCCGGCGTTCGG